>NZ_CP108882.1:4022500-4377500 GCF_036347055.1 Streptomyces sp. NBC_00820
AGTCGACACCCACCACCGGATCCCGCGGCCCGACCGAGCCGCTGCCGGGCGGGCCGCCGCTGCCCGCCGCTTCGCCGCCGCAGGCCACCGCGAGCGGAAGCAGTACGGCGGCCATGGTCACAAACCCGTGCCTCTTGTGCCGGTACATACCGATTCGACGTGCCCCGGCAAAATCCGGTTCCGCTTCCCGTCACCACTTCTCAAGAGCCGCCGCTCCCCAGGAACCGCCACCCCTCTCAGGGGCCGCCGCTCCTCAGGAGCTGCTGCTCCTCAGAGGCCGCCGCTCCTCAGGGGCCGCCGCCGCTCACGACATGAGCGGCAGCAGCGCGGAGAGGTCCGCGCGCTCCCCGCTCGCGCTGACGTCGGCCCGCGCGACGGCGTCCCGCCAGTCCGTCCGGCCGGTGGCCAGCCGGACCCAGGTCAGCGGGTCGGTCTCCACGACGTTGGGCGGCGTGCCGCGGGTGTGCCGGGTCCCCTCGACGCACTGCACGACGGCAAAGGGCGGCACACGGACCTCGGTGGAGCCGCCGGGCGCCTTCACGGCGAGGGCGTCGGCAAGCAGCCGGGTGGCGGCGGCGAGGGCCTGGCGGTCGTACGGCACGTCGAGGCCGGGGAGGGCCGCGTTCAGGTCGTCGGTGTGGACGACGAGTTCGACGAGGCGGGTGACGAGGTAGTCGTCCAGCGGGAGAACGCCGGCGCCGGAGTCCAGGAGCCGGGTGCCGGGGTGCTCGGCGAGGAGCTCGCGCAGGCCGCGCTCGACGTCGGCGAGGTAGCCGTCCAGGTCAGGGTGTTCGGCGGCCGGGCCCGTGGCGACGCCGGCGATGCCGGCCGAGCGGGCCGCGGCGGAGAAGGGCCACTCGACGACGGTCACGGTCCGCTTCGCCGGGGCCGGCACGGCGAGCGCCCGGTGGACGGCCGTGACGGCCGTCCCGATGTGCGTGACCAGCTCGCGTACGGTCCGGTCGCCGAGCCGGGTGGGCAGGGCGAGCTGCTCGGGAGTCAGGCCGCGCACGGCCTCCCGTACGGCGGCGAGCTGGGCGAGGACAGCGGCACGGGTCCTGGCGGAGTCGTAACTGCGGGCGCGCTTCTTGGCCGGGGGCATGGCGGTGAGCCTATGCCTGCCTCACCGCGAAGTTCTTGAGGCCGTTCTCCACCAACCCGAAGGCGATCCCGGCGCGTTCGGGGGCGTCGGCGGCGATGCGGTCGGCACTCTCACCCTCGGCGAGCCTGCGGTGGTGCTCCTCGATGAGGGCGTTGCGGGCCGCGCTGAGGGTGGCGGCGGCGACCGTGCCCTGCATGAGATCGCCGGTCTCGGCCGCCAGCAGCGCGGCCAGTTCCCGGGTGCCCTTCTGTGCGGCGAGGAAGGCGCGTTCCATCAGGCCCGGTGTGCTCAGGACGAGTTGGCGCACCTGGCGGGCGAACGAATCGGGGTTCAGCCCGACCGAGGGGTCGCGGCTCTCCACCAGCTCCAGGAACTGCCGGCGCACGGCGTCCACGGCGGACTCGCCCGGCTGCCGTTCGCGCACCGCGCGGGCCGCGTCGGCGAAGTGCTCCTCCATCGGCCGGAAGACCAGGTCCTCCTTGGTGCCGAAGTAGTTGAAGACGGTCATCTTGGAGACCTCGGCGGCGTCGGCGATCTCCTGCACGGAGACGTCGTCGAAGCCCCGTTCGACGAACAGCTCGATCGCGACCCGGTAGATCCGATGTGCCGTCTGCAGCTTCTTGCGCTCGCGCAGCCCCATCGCCTCATCAGCCATGTCAGCACCTTACCGCGATGAAATTTAAGCCAGGATGAATATTAATCCAGGCCGAAAGATTGACTCGGTACATGAACGCCGGGCATGGTGATGCCATGACCCTGATCCAGCGCCGGCTCGGCTTCCTCGTCTGTCTCGTCACGATCGTCCTGGCCGTACTCGACACGCAGATCGTGTCCGCGGCGACCGTCCCGATCGTCCGGGACCTGGACCCCGCCCACGGCATCGCCCGCATTCCCTGGCTGGTCAGCGCCTACGCACTGGCCTCCGCCGCGGTGCTGCCCCTGTACGGCAGACTCTGCGACACGGTCGGCGCCAAGCCCGTCTTCCTCGGCGCCCTCGGCGCCTTCCTGACCGGCTCGGCGCTGTGCGGCGCGGCCCCCTCGCTCGGTTGGCTGATCGCCTCCCGGGCGGTGCAGGGCATCGGCGCGGGCGGCCTGATGAGCGTCACGATGGTGGTGATCGTGCACCTCAGAGGCCCCGAGCAGAAAAAGAGCGGAGGCGCGGCGGCGGGCGGGTTCGTCGCGGGCGGCGCCATGGCCGTCGGCCCGTGGCTCGGCGGCTTCCTCTCCGACCACGCCGACTGGCGCTGGGCCTTCTTCATCAACCTGCCGCTCGGCATCGCCGCGCTCGCCACCGGCGCCGTCGTCCTCAGGCTCCCCCGCGTCACCCGCGGCCGCGCGATCGACTTCCCCGGCGCCGCGCTCGCCGCCGCCTTCGCCACCGCGCTGCTGCTGGTCACCGAATGGGGGGGCAAGCAGTACGCCTGGACCTCCCCGCAGGTGCTCGGCCTGGCCCTGGCCTGCGCCGCCGCACTCGCCCTGCTGCTGCGCCGCCAGGCCACCGCGCCCGAGCCGATCCTGCCGCCCGCCCTGTTCCGCGTCCCCGAACTGCGCCTCGGTTTCGCCCTCCAGGGGCTGATCGGCCTCGCCCTGACCGGCGCGATCTACTACCTCATGGTCTATCTCCAGGTGGCCCGCGCCGTCCCCAGCTCCTCCGCCGGACTGTTCCTCATCCCCATGGCGGCGGGCATCGTGACCTCGGGCGTCCTCACCAGCCGGCTCGGCGCGCGCGGCTGGTCCGAGCGGACCTTCGTGATCAGCGGCTCGGTCGTCACCCTGGCCGCGTTCCTGCTGCTGGCCACGACCGGGACCGGGACATCGCTCTGGCAGGTACGCGGCGCGCTGCTGCTCCTCGGCGCCGGCTTCGGCCAGCTCCTCGGCCAGCTGATCCAACTGGTGCAGGGGGCGGCGCCCGCACACCGTCTCGGCGTGGCGACGACCGCCGCCCGCTTCTTCCAGACCCTGGGCACGGCCCTCGGCGCGTCCCTCTTCGGCACCCTGCTGAGCCGCCTCTACGACGGCCCCGGCGGCATCGGCTCCCTCGCCGCGCTGCGCGGCGCCGAACGGGTCCGGGGCGTGGCCGCCTACGTCTCGGCGATGGACACGGTCTTCCTGTGCGCGGCCGGAATCATGTCGCTGTGCCTGGCACTGGCCCTGCGCCTGCCGAAGAGCCGGCCGGCACCGCAGGAGCCGGGTGAGCCGGTACGGGAGACGGTCCCGGCGTAGGGCGCCCGCGGACACGAGAAGGTCCCGCCCGGTCAGCCGGGCGGGACCTTCTCACAGCCGCTGTAGCGGACCAGGGCCTTTCTTCCGGATCAGGCCGGCTCCGGTCTGCGGTGCCTTCTGGCCGACCCGAGCGGGGTCTGGTGCGTGCAGCTGCAAGGCGGAGGAGGGAGTCGACGCGGCGCGTCGGCAACAGACGACAACGCCGCTGGGGGTACCCCCTGCTCGCAGAGCTTGGGGGAGTGCGTGCCAGACTCCGCGACCCCGGCAAGATCCGGAAGAGAGGCCCTACGCCAGCAGCGCCGGGATCGTGCCTTCGTGCGCCTCGCGCAGCTCGGCGAGGGGAAGGGCGAACTCGCCCTGGATCTCCACGGAGTCGCCGTCCACGACACCGATGCGGGTGGCCGGCAGGCCCCGCGCACCGCACATGTCGGTGAAGCGCAGCTCCTCCGAGCGCGGCACCGCGACGACCGCGCGGCCGGCCGACTCGGAGAGGAGGAAGGTGAAGGCGTCCAGACCGTCCGGGACGATCAGACGGGCGCCCTTCTCCCCAAGCAGCGCGGACTCGACCACGGCCTGGATCAGACCGCCGTCGGACAGGTCGTGCGCGGAGTCGACCATGCCGTCGCGGGAGGCGGAGATCAGGATCTCGGCCAGCAGCCGCTCACGCTCCAGGTCGACCTGCGGGGGCAGGCCGCCGAGGTGGTCGTGGACGACCTGCGACCAGGCCGAGCCGCCGAACTCCTCACGCGTGTCGCCGAGGAGGTAGAGCAGCTGGCCCTCCTCCTGGAAGGCGACCGGCGTGCGGCGGGCGACGTCGTCGATGACACCGAGGACGGCGACCACCGGGGTCGGGTGGATGGCCGCGTCGCCCGTCTGGTTGTAGAGCGAGACGTTGCCGCCGGTCACCGGGGTGCCGAGCTGCAGGCACCCGTCGGCCAGACCGCGCACGGCCTCCGCGAACTGCCACATCACCGCGGGGTCCTCGGGGGAGCCGAAGTTCAGGCAGTCGGAGACGGCGAGCGGCTTGGCACCGGTGGTCGCCACGTTCCGGTAGGCCTCGGCGAGGGCCAGCTGGGCGCCGGTGTAAGGGTCCAGCTTGGCGTAGCGGCCGTTGCCGTCCGTGGCGATGGCGACGCCGAGGCCGGTCTCCTCGTCGATGCGGATCATGCCGGAGTCCTCGGGCTGGGCGAGGACCGTGTTGCCCTGCACGAAGTGGTCGTACTGCGAGGTGATCCACTTCTTGGAGGCCTGGTTGGGCGACGCCACCAGCTTCAGGACCTGCTCGCGCAGCTCCTCGGAGGTCGCCGGACGCGGCAGCTTGTTCGCGTCGTCGGCCTGGAGGGCGTCCTGCCAGGACGGACGGGCGTACGGGCGCTCGTAGACCGGGCCCTCGTGCGCGACCGTGCGCGGGTCGACGTCGACGATCTTCCCGCCGTGCCAGAAGATCTCCAGCCGGTCGCCGTCGGTCACCTCACCGATGACGGTGGCGATGACGTCCCACTTCTCGCAGATCTCCAGGAAGCGGTCGACCTTCGCCGGCTCGACCACCGCGCACATGCGCTCCTGCGACTCGCTCATGAGGATCTCCTCGGGCGAGAGCGTGGAGTCGCGCAGCGGTACGTCGTCCAGGGTCACGCGCATGCCGCCGGAGCCGTTGGAGGCCAGCTCGGAGGTGGCGCAGGACAACCCGGCCGCGCCGAGGTCCTGGATGCCGACGACCAGCTTCTCCTTGAAGGCCTCCAGGGTGCACTCGATGAGGAGCTTCTCCTGGAAGGGGTCGCCGACCTGGACCGCGGGACGCTTCGACGGCTTGGCGTCGTCGAAGGTCTCACTCGCCAGGATCGACGCGCCGCCGATGCCGTCGCCGCCGGTCCGGGCGCCGTACAGGACGACCTTGTTGCCGGTGCCGGAGGCCTTGGCGAGGTGGATGTCCTCGTGCCGCATGACGCCGATGGCACCGGCGTTGACCAGCGGGTTTCCCTGGTAGCAGGAGTCGAAGACGACCTCGCCGCCGATGTTGGGCAGGCCCAGGCAGTTGCCGTAGCCGCCGATGCCGGCGACCACGCCGGGCAGCACGCGCTTGGTGTCGGGGTGGTCGGCCGCGCCGAAGCGCAGCGGGTCGACCACGGCCACCGGCCGCGCGCCCATCGCGATGATGTCGCGGACGATGCCGCCGACGCCCGTGGCCGCGCCCTGGTAGGGCTCGACGTACGAGGGGTGGTTGTGCGACTCGACCTTGAAGGTGACCGCGTAGCCCTGGCCGACGTCCACGACACCGGCGTTCTCGCCGATGCCGACGAGCAGCGCGTCGGACTGCGGGGCCTTCTCGCCGAACTGGCGCAGGTGGACCTTCGAGGACTTGTACGAGCAGTGCTCGGACCACATGACCGAGTACATGGCGAGCTCGGCGCCGGTCGGGCGGCGGCCGAGGATCTCCACCACCCGCTCGTACTCGTCCCTCTTCAGACCGAGTTCGGCCCAGGGCAGCTCGACGTCGGGGGTCGCGGCCGCGTGCTCGACCGTGTCCAGAGGCGTCCGGCTCATGCGTTGACCAGCTTCTTGAGGATCGAGGTGAAGAAGGGAAGGCCGTCGGTACGGCCCGTGCCGATCAGCGGCTCGACGGCGTGCTCGGGGTGCGGCATGAGACCGACGACGTTCCCGGCCGCGTTGGTGATGCCGGCGATGTCGCGCAGCGAGCCGTTGGGGTTCATGCCCAGGTAGCGGAAGACGACCCGGCCCTCCGCCTCCAGCTCGTCGAGCGTGTACTCGTCGGCGACGTAGCGGCCGTCCATGTTCTTCAGCGGGATGTGGATCTCCTGGCCCTGGCGGTAGTCGCCGGTCCAGGCCGTCTCCGCGTTCTCCACCCGCAGCTTCTGGTCGCGGCAGATGAAGTGCAGGTGGTCGTTGCCCAGCATCGCGCCCGGGAGCAGGTGGGCCTCGGTGAGGACCTGGAAGCCGTTGCAGATGCCGAGGACCGGAAGGCCGGCCTTCGCCTGCGCGATGACGGACTCCATCACCGGCGAGAAGCGGGAGATGGCACCGGCGCGCAGATAGTCGCCGTAGGAGAAACCGCCGGGCAGCACCACGGCGTCGACCTGCTTGAGGTCCTTGTCCTTGTGCCAGAGGGCGACCGGTTCGGCGCCCGCGAGACGGATCGCGCGCCGGGTGTCGCGGTCGTCGAGACTCCCTGGGAAAGTGACGACGCCAATACGAGCGGTCACTTGGCCGCCTCCGCGACTTCTTCCACCTTGACGGTGAAGTCCTCGATCACCGTGTTGGCGAGGAAGGATTCCGCGAGATCGTGGATGCGCGCGAGCGCGGCCTCGTCGACCGGCCCGTCAACTTCCAGTTCGAATCGCTTTCCCTGACGGACGTCCGAGATCCCTTCGAAACCCAGACGTGGCAGCGCACGCTGGACCGCCTGGCCCTGGGGGTCGAGGATCTCCGGCTTGAGCATGACGTCGACTACGACGCGTGCCACTGGCACTCCCGGTGTGTGGTGCTGAGCAGGTTCCTTCAGACTACCCGTACAAAATTTCTACGCGAGTAGAGTTGGAGGAAACTACGTGACCCGCATCACGATCGAGTGTCGAACACCAGCCTCCGCCAAAAATTCTGGGAAAGTTCTACGGTCCACCCACGGCACCTATTGCACCCGGACACGCGGACGGATTTAGTCGGGCTTCACATTGGATTGCCGGGCACTGTACAAATGAATTGGCAATAGCCGATACTCGGCACGTCATCGCTGGTGAGCTGTATCGACGTGCGTGCCGCACGAAGGGACCGATATTCGTGGCGCAAAAGGTCGTGGTCACTCTCTTTGACGACATCGACGGTTCGGAAGCGGCGGAAACGATCGCATTCGGGCTCGACGGCAAGTCGTACGAGATCGACCTGAACGAAACCAACGCCAAGAAACTGCGCAAGGTGCTCGCGCCCTACGTGGACGCCGGCCGCAAGCGTGCGCGGTCCGGCAAGGCGTTCAAGCAGACGGAGGTCGCCCCCGACCCGGCAGCCGTCCGTGCCTGGGCCCAGGCGAACAAGATGGACGTCCCCGCGCGCGGACGGATCCCCAAGAAGGTCTACGAGGCGTTCAGCGCCGCCCAGTGAGCCCGCGAAGGGGCAGCTCCCCAGGGTCCGTCAGCGGGCCCTGGGAGCCGTTCACTTGGCCGGCGGGGAGGTTGTGAGGGGAGCCGACTTGCGCAACCCCCCTGCTGATCAGCTAATGTCTGGAACACGCCGAGGGGCGAGGCCGCAAGGCCGGATCCCGAGGACCGTGCGGGTGTAGTTCAGTAGTAGAACATCCTCCTTCCAGGGGGAAGGCGCAGTGTGCGATTCCTGTCACCCGCTCTGGCACCGGTCAGAACCACTCTTGTGGATCAGGTAGGCTGGTGCTCGCACCGATCGGTGGGAGCCGGTCGGGAGCAGTGCGGACGTAGCTCAGTTGGTAGAGCGCAACCTTGCCAAGGTTGAGGTCGCGAGTTCGAGCCTCGTCGTCCGCTCCACAGAAAAGACCCCGGTCCACTGGACCGGGGTCTTTTCCTTGTCCCCATGACCGCCGCGATCCCGCTGACCCGCCGCGGCCTCTCTGACATTTGTCATGCCGGGTGATGACACCGCGCACTGCTGATCCGGTCCGCCCGCCGGAACGCTGAAGCCATGGACAACGACGAACACGAGCACGTGATCGAGGTCAGCGACCTCAGACGTGTCTACGGGGACGGGTTCGAGGCCGTACGCGGGATCACCTTCCACGTGGCCCGCGCGGAGATCTTCGCGCTGCTGGGCACCAACGGGGCGGGCAAGACATCGACCGTCGAACTGCTGGAAGGGCTCGCGGCACCGGCCGGCGGCCGGGTCCGGGTCCTCGGCGCGCTCGGTCTCGTCCATCCGGACGGCACCGCGATCCTCATGACCGGCGTGGTGACGGCCTTCGGCGCGGGTTTCTCCCTGATCGGCTGCCGCTGCGGCGCCTGGACCCTGTCCGTGCTCTGGGAGGCGGAACGGGCCCGCGAGGTCGAGGCCCGGCTCGCCATCGCCGAGGAGCGGCTGCGGTTCGGGCGGGACCTGCACGACGTGCTGGGGCGCAACCTCTCCGTCATCTCCCTGAAGGCCGAGCTGGCCGTCCAACTGGCCCGGCGCGGACGGCCCGAGGCCGTGGAGCAGATGATCGAGGTGCAGCGCATCGCCCAGGAGTCCCAGCGGGAGGTGCGGGACGTCGTACGCGGCTACCGCGAGGCCGACCTCGGGGTGGAACTCGCGGGTGCGCGGGGTGTGCTGACGGCCGCCGGGATCGACTGCGAGGTCGGGGCCGAGACCGAAGGACTGTCCGGCGAAGGACTGTCCGGCGAAGGGCTGCCCGCCGAGGTGCGGTCGGCGCTGGGCTGGGTGGTGCGCGAGGCGACCACCAATGTGCTGCGGCACGGGGACGCGAGACGGTGTGCCGTGGGGCTGCTGGTGCGGGAGGGGCGTGTGGTGCTGACGGTGGAGAACGACGGGGCCGGCGCCCCGGGCGACAGCGGCGGTGGTTCGGGGCTCGCCGGGCTGCGGGAGCGGCTCGCGGCCGTGGACGGGACGCTGCGGGCGGGACGCGCCGGGGAGGACGGATTCCGTCTGGTGGCCGAGGTGCCCCTGACGGCTGGGGAAGGAGTCACCTCATGAGCGGCCCGGTACGGCTGTTGCTCGCCGACGACGAGCATCTGATCCGGGGCGCGCTGGCCGCCCTGCTCGGCCTGGAGGACGACCTGCTCGTCGTCGCGGAGGCGGCGAGCGGCCCCGAGGCGCTGGCGATGGCACGGGCGCACGAACCCGACGTGGCCGTGCTGGATCTGCAGATGCCCGGCGCCGACGGCGTGACGGTGGCCACATCCCTGCGTGCCGAACTGCCCGGCTGCCGGGTGCTGATCGTCACCGGGCACGGGCGGCCGGGACACCTGAAGCGGGCGCTCGCGGCCGGGGTGCGCGGGTTCGTCCCGAAGACGGTCAGCGCCCAACGGCTCGCCGAGATCATCCGCACCGTGCACGCCGGAAACCGTTACGTCGACCCGGAGTTGGCCGCCGACGCGATCTCCGCGGGCGACTCCCCGCTGACCGCCCGGGAGGCCGAGGTGCTGGAACTGGCGGCCGACGGAGCGCCGGTCGCGGAGATCGCCGAGCGGGCCGCGCTGTCGCCCGGAACCGTGCGGAACTACCTCTCCTCGGCCGTCACCAAACTCGGCGCCGGGAACCGTCATACGGCAGTGCGTCTCGCACGCGCCCGAGGTTGGGTATAGTTAGGGCCGCGCCAAGGCGCAGTGCGGACGTAGCTCAGTTGGTAGAGCGCAACCTTGCCAAGGTTGAGGTCGCGAGTTCGAGCCTCGTCGTCCGCTCCATCGAGAAGGCCCCCGGTTTCCACCGGGGGCCTTTCGCGTTGCCCCCCGCGGGAGCGGGGGCAACGGACTACGACCAGCTCATACCCGTCAGCCGCTCGTACGCCTCCACGTACTTCGCCCGCGTCGCCTCGACGACCTCGTCCGGCAGCGGCGGCGGGGGCTGCTCGCTCGCGCGGTCCCAGCCGGACGCCGGGGAGGTCAGCCAGTCGCGGACGAACTGCTTGTCGTACGACGGCTGCGCGCGGCCCGGCTGCCACTGGTCGGCCGGCCAGAAGCGGGAGGAGTCCGGGGTGAGGACCTCGTCGGCGAGGACGAGGGTGTCCCCGTCGAAGCCGAACTCGAACTTGGTGTCGGCCAGGATGATCCCCCGGTCGCGGGCGATGTCCCGGGCACGGGAGTACACGGCGAGGGTGGCCTGGCGCAGCTGGGCCGCGGTCTCCGCGCCGGCCTGGCGGGCGACCTCCTCGTAGGAGACGTTCTCGTCGTGCTCGCCGACCTCGGCCTTGGTGGCCGGGGTGAAGATCGGGCCGGGCAGCTCGGAGCCGTCCACCAGGCCTTCGGGGAGGGCGAGGCCGCAGACGGTGCGGGACTCCTGGTACTCGGCGAGGCCCGAGCCGGTGAGGTAGCCGCGGGCCACGCACTCGACCGGGACCATCCGCAGGGACTTGCACACCAGCGTGCGGCCCGCCCAGTCGGCGGGGGCGTTCTCGGGCAGCTCGGTGCTGATCACATGGTTCGGGGCCAGGTCGCGCAGCCGGTCGAACCACCACAGGGAGAGCTGGGTGAGCACGCGCCCCTTGTCGGGGATCTCGGTGGGCAGCACCCAGTCATAGGCGGACATGCGGTCGCTGGCGACCATCACGAGGTCGCCCGCCTCGTTCCGGTACAGCTCGCGCACCTTGCCGGTGTGCAGGTGCACCAGGCCCGGAACCTGGATCGGCTCGGGCTTTTCTACGAATCCGGACACGGTTCCTCCCCGTGGTTCTGTCCAAGTGCCTCGATTCTCCCGTATGCGGGTGATCGGTTGCGACCAGGGGTGTCGGTGCCGGTCCGGCGTCTTCAGTCCCGCTTGCAGATGCGGTCCAGCAGGTTCGCCGTGGCCCGCTGGACGCGGGCGTCCACATGGCCGGGGCGGTCCAGGGCCGGGGACCAGGCGAAGGTGCCGGAGGCGAACACCCAGGCGCCGGAGGGTGCGCGGTAGAGGGAGGTCTCCTGGTGGCGGACGGCGCCTTCGCCGTCGGTGTAGGGCGAGTGCGCGAGGAGGATGCGTTCCTCGTGCTCGGGGAGCGCGGTGCGCGGGAAGTAGCGGTCGGCCTCACCGGCGACCAGGCCCGCTATCTCGTCGCCCTCGTGCGCGCCGGTCGCGTCCCACAGCCAGTGGCCGGCGTTGCGGACGATCAGCGGATGCGGTTCGGGCACCCGGCCCGCGTACTGGATGCCGACCAGTTGCTGTTCGGGCCGGTCGATGTCGCGCCACAGCACCGGCCTGCCCGGGCCCTTGCGTTTTCGGCAGGTCAGCAGCCGGTCCGGGACACCGGACGGGGAAGGCCCCAACTCCACCTGCCAGTACATGGTGTTGGCGGAGAGGAAGACCAGCGAAGTGCCGCGGTCACGGGCCTGCTCGACGGCCCGGCGCATCGGCACCGACCAGTACTCGTCGTGGCCGGGGAAGACCAGGCCGCGGTAGCGGGCGGGGTCGACGCGTCCGGCGTGCAGGTCGCGGGCGTCGGCGTAGGCGAGGTCGTAGCCGTAGCGCTCGGCCCAGCGGATGAAGTCGTAGGCGTGGCCGACGTGCAGGGGCAGGCCGGCACCCGCGTAGGGGCGGTCGAAGGAGACAGTGGTGGCCGCGTCGGCCTCGCCGAGCAGCCGGCCCTTCTCGTCCCAGGCGTGGTAGAGGCTGGCGCCGGTGCGGCCGTCCTCCGGGTAGAGGTTGTACGCCTGCCAGGTGATGTCGGGCAGCAGCAGGAGCAGGTCGGCGGGATGGTCGTCGCGGACCGTGAACGGCACGTGGGAGCGGTAGCCGTCGGCGGTGGTCAGGACGGCCACGTAGGCGCCGATCCGCCAGTGCGGGGGCACCTGGAGGCGCCAGGACAGCCACCAGTGGTGACAGGAGACCGTACGGTCGGCGGCCAGCGGCGCGGGCTGGACGATGCCGGAGAGCCGGGGACTGGTGGTGATCTTCGCGGCGCCGTCGCCGCTGTAGTGGCCGATCCGGTAGATGTCCACGCTGAACTGCTGGGGCGGATCGACCGTGATGTGGAAGTCGATCGCCTCGCCGGGCGTGACCGCCCCGGTGGAGGTGAAGCCCTTGATCTGACGGCGCACGTCGTCGGCCGAGCGGGGGCCGGGGTCGGCCGGGCGGGGGGCCGGGACGTGCGCGTTCGCGGTGGAGTGCGGCTGGGGCGGATCGACGTACCAGGGCACGACCTGCCCCGTGGCGTCGAAGTAGGTCTCGCTGCCGCGCAGCCAGGGGACCGGGCCCTGACCGAAAGGGTCGGTGACGGCGTGCGCGAGCGCTCCGGACTCCCAGCGGCGGATGTGGTCCGAGGCCATGGACGCTCCCCTCCCTCAGCCCCCGTCGTCTGTGTCGGTGGTGCTCGGCCGTGCTGTCGTATGTCGCACGCCTTTGCCATGTGCGTTGTCGGTCCCAGCACATCACATAACGCACGGGTTCGGTCACGGTTCGTTGTGAATTGGCCTGAAGTGGAAGAGGGTGCTCCGTTACGTCCTTCTGTTCGCCGGGAGGGCGGGTGCCGGGCGGGTGCCGGCATGGTCGGGGGCGGGGGCCGGGGGCGGGGGCCCAGGACCGCCCGAGCGAGGTGCCGGGGGTGCCTGGGTGCGCGGCGGGACGCCCGGAGGGGGTGCCGGACGGGTGCCGTGGCGGGTCAGACCAGCCGGACCGGCTTCTCCGGGCGTATCCCGGACGCGGCCAGCCACTCGCGCAGCGGGCCCGGGTCTCCCTCCTCGATCAGGCTCAGCACCTTCGGCCCGAGATCCGCGGCCCTCTCCCCGCCCAGCAGCAGCGACGGCCCGTCCAGCCAGTCGAGCGCGGGCGTCGCCCCGGCCGTGTCCACCGCGGCACAGCACACCATCGCCGTGACGTGCTCGGCGAGCAGCTCCCGCCCGGTGCGGGGCGGCTGCAGCGGGAAGAGCGGCAACGTCCCGTCGTCCCACAGCGCGCTGTCGTGTCCCTGCCCGGCCGCTGTCGCGCCCTTCGGTGCGCAGATCTCCTCCCGGGCCAGCTCGGCGCTGAGTCCGGCGGCGAGGGCGGAGCTGCGCTCGGTGGAGGGGTCGGCGTCGTCCTCGTCGTAGGGAACGGGGGTGGGGTCGGCTGCGGGGACCGGCACGGTGGGGTGAGACGTGGCGGGGTGCGGCGTTGCAAGGTGCGGCGTTGCGGAGGCGGGCCCGTCTTCGTGGCCGGGACCGGTCCGGGCGGTGGGCTCCTCGTCGTCCCGGTGCACGGGCTCGGTGAGGTGGTCCAGGACCCGGGCCAGCGTGGGGCCGCCGGGGTCGGGGGCGGAGGGGTCGGGAGCGCGGCGGACACCGAGGGTGTCGAGGACGCGGTGCAGACGGGCCGCGCCAGCACGCCAGGTGCGGTCGACGACCTCCTCCGGGTACGACTGCCAGTCCACCGGCGCCCACTCCGGGCCGGGCTCCGCGGGGCCGCCGTGGAAGAGGCGGGCGGCGAGCAGGGAGGCGGCCTCGTCCATCGTCCCGGGCTCCTCCAGGAGGTCACAGGCGGGGCGCTCGCCGAGGCGTGAGGCGAAGCCCTCGGCCAGCCGGTCGCGCCGGGACAGCTCGGTGAGCGCGGCCACGACGCCCGCGTCCAGCCGGGAGGGCCAGCGGCCCATGCGCCAGGCGGGCAGCGCCACCTTGGTCAGCAGCCGGTCCCAGCCCGCGTAGGCGAGGCCGACCTGCTCCTGGGCGACGATCCTGAGGCCGTAGTCCACCGCCTGTGCGCGCTCGGCGGCCGCCGCGGCGACCCCTCGCTCCATCAGCACGGCGTGCTCCCGGCAGCCGCGCAGCAGCAGCCGGGCCACCCAGCCGAGCACCGCGCACACGCCCCGGGTCAGCGGGCAGCGTCCGGGGGTGGCGGCGACGGCCACCGCCGCGTCGAGGCCGCGCACGAAGCGGCGGGCGGCGGCTATGTCCGGGTGCGCGGACGGTCCCGTGCCGGCGACGACCGGGGCGAGGACCGCGCGCAGCTCGCCGACACGCATCCACCACAGGAACGGTGAGCCGATGACGAGCACGGGGGCGGGCACGGCACGCTGCCGGGCGCTCCGGTCGGAGCCGGGGCCCGCTATCTCGTCGTGCGCCCGGGTCGGGGGCGGGCCGTGGGCCCGGTGGGTGCGGTCCTCCAGCCAGCTGTCGCAGTCCGGGGTGAGCGCTATGGCCGAGGGCGCGGGGACGTCGAGCCGGTCCGCGAGGTCACGCACCAGCCGGTACAGGTCGGGTGCGGAGCGCTCCGGGATCGTGACCGTCGGGGTCACGGCGGGGCGCGCCCGGGCCACGACCAGGGCGATGCCGGTCGTGACCAGCAGTACGAGCAGCGCGAACACGCCCACCACCCAGCGGGCCGTGTCCCAGCCCGGGCCGGTGAAGCGGCCGGTGGAACCGCCGGCCAGCAGGATCACCTCGGCGGCCGCGGGCAGCACGGCCACTCCCAGCGCCCGGCCCCGGACCCGCAGCACGGCCAGGGCACGGGACCGCGCGGCCCGCGCGCCCGCTTCCCCACCGATTCCGGTCATGAGTGGACCTCACCCCCTCCCTGCCGATGCCGAGCTGTCCTGGCGTTGCCCACTCCCCCACTGTGACATCCGCCACTGACATCGCAATGCCGGTGGGCCAAGTGCCGGAATGCTTGCGCCGCACCCTAGTTGGGGCCTCGGCCCCAGTCAGCCGGATGGACGATTGCTCACTCGATGGAATGGCTTTGGTCAGAGCTGAGTGACAGAAAGCAACGATCAGGCCGAGGATCGGAGTCCGGGGTCCGGATGCGCGTGAGGTGCCCTGGACCAGCGGTTCGGAGCGCGTACAGCTGCTCGCACCGCGACGCACCGGCGGCGTGCCCGGCAGCATGCCCGGCGGCGCGCAGAACGCCGGGTACGACAGCGGGTACGGCATCGGGTACGCCCGACGGGTACGGCAGCGGGCGCGACCGGTGTTCGCCGTGGTCGCACCCGCTTCCCTTACGCGCCCGCCGCCTTCGCCGCGATGTCCGTGCGGTGCTGCGAGCCGTCGAGGCCGATGCGGGTCACCGCGCGGTACGCCCGCTCGCGGGCGTTCGCCAGATCCTTGCCGATGGCCGTGACGGAGAGCACGCGACCGCCCGCGCTGACGACGGCGTCGCCGTCGCGCCGGGTCCCGGCGTGCAGGACGTACGCGTGCGGGGCGTCCTGCGCGGCCACCTCGTCGAGGCCGGTGATCGGGTCGCCGGTGCGCGGGTCGCCGGGGTAGTTGTGCGAGGCGACGACCACGGTGACGGCCGCGTCCTCGCTCCACCGCAGCGGCTCGAGGTCGCCGAGGGTGCCGTTCGCGGCGGCGAGCAGGACTCCGGCCAGCGGGGTCTTCAGGCGGGCCAGGACCACCTGGGTCTCGGGATCGCCGAAGCGGGCGTTGAACTCGATGACCCGCACACCGCGCGAGGTGATGGCGAGACCGGCGTACAGGAGCCCGGAGAAGGGGGTGCCGCGCCGGCGCATCTCGTCGACGGTCGGCTGCAGCACCGTCCGCAGCACCTCGTCGACCAGCTCCGGCTCGGCCCACGGCAGCGGCGAGTAGGCGCCCATGCCGCCCGTGTTCGGGCCCTCGTCGCCGTCCAGCGCGCGCTTGAAGTCCTGGGCGGGCTGGAGCGGTACGACGGTGTACCCGTCGGTGATGGCGAAGAGCGAGACCTCGGGGCCGTCGAGGAACTCCTCCACGACGACACGATCACACCCGGCCGCGTGCGCCTTGGCGGCTTCGGCGTCCTCGGTGACGACGACGCCCTTGCCGGCCGCCAGCCCGTCGTCCTTGACGACGTAGGGGGCGCCGAAGGCGTCCAGGGCCTCGGCGACCTCGTCGGGAGTCGTGCAGACGTACGAACGCGCGGTCGGCACCGCCGCCGACGCCATGACGTCCTTGGCGAAGGCCTTGGAGCCCTCCAGCCGCGCGGCCTCGCGGGAGGGACCGAACACCGGAATGCCCTCCTCGCGCACCGCGTCGGCCACACCGGCGACCAGCGGGGCCTCCGGGCCGACGACGACGAGGTCGGCTTCCAGTTCATGGGCGAGCGCGGCCACGGCCTTGCCGTCGAGCGCGTCGACCTGGTGCAGCTCGGCGACCTCGGCGATGCCGGCGTTGCCGGGAGCGCAGTGGACCGCGGAGACGTCGGAGTCGAGGGACAGGGAGCGGCACAGGGCGTGTTCGCGGGCGCCGCTGCCGATGACAAGGACCTTCACGGGGGTCAGCCTAATGGCAAGGTTGCCGAAGGTTCGGGGCCGGGGAACCTGTGCGATCCTCCAACTCGGCGCGCTACCGGTGTGAACCGGGGCCCCGGAGACCGGCCCCGCCACCGCGAAGCGACCGCAGGGCCACCGCAGAACGACCGCAGGGCCACCGAGTCGCCGTCGCGGCGCCGACGACGCCCGGAGGCACTCCACGCCCCTGGCCGCACACCCCATGGCCACGCGTCACACGTCACACTTCACACGCCGCACGCCGCACGCCGCACGCCGCACGCGCTGACGCCGGACGGCCCCGCCCCACGGGGAACTCCCCGTTCCGAGGCGCACGCGTCCGCCCCGAGGGCGCGCGCAGGCCGCTTGCCTACCGCACGCCGCCCCGGGGTGACGCCTCACTCGTTGGAGAACTCCTCCACCACCGTCGCGCCCAGCTCCCGCACGATCATCTCGTGGCCGGACAGGGCCGATTCGTCGAGATCGGGATCGTCGTCCTCCGCGATGTCGTCCTCGGGAGCGACGGGAACCTGCTCGGGCGCCGTGGCGGACTGCGGTCCGGGAGCGGTCGGGGCCTGGGCGGCCGGAGCTCCGCCCCGAGAGGCGGCGGGCGCGGGGGCGGACGGCTGGGCCGCGGCGGGGCGGGGAGCCGCGGGAGCGCCGTAGCCACCGGCGGACCCGGCCGTGCCGCCGTAGCCCGCGCCGCCACCTCCGCCGAAGCCCGGCGCACCGCCGGACGGCGGGGGCGCGGAGCCGCCCGAGGGGTCGATGATCGACTCGATCTTCCACTGCACGTTGAACTGCTCGGCCAGCGCCTGCCGCAGCACGTCCTCGCTGCCGCTGCTCGCGAAGTTGTCGCGGGCGCCGGAGTTCACGAAGCCGATCTGGAGGGTGGTGCCGTCGAAGCCGGTCACCTGGGCGTTCTGGCTGAGCAGGATCCAGGTGAAGCGGCGGCGGTTCTTGACGGACTCCAGGATGTTCGGCCACAGCATGCGGGGGTCGAGCCCGCCGGCGGCCGGGACCGGGGCCGGGGCCGCAGGCGCGGCCGGGGCGTGGCTCTGCGCCGGGGCGGGAGCCTGCGGCTGAGGCTGGGGCTGAGCGGGGGCCGGAGCCTGGGTCTGGGCCTCCTGCGGAGCGGCCGGACCCGCCGGACCGGCCGAACCCGTCTGGGCCGCCGTGGGCCAGCCGCCGGGGCGGCGTCCGCCGCCGGCCGGGGCCGCGGTGGGCCAGGCGCCGGGGGCGGCGGCCGCGGGCGCGGCGGCCGGGGCGGGAGCCGGAGGCTGAGCCACAGGAGCGGGAGCCACCGGGGCGGGAGCGGGAGCGGGCGCTGGAGCCGCCGGGGCGGGGGCGGGAGCCCCGACACCAGGACCGCCGGGCGCGACGGGCGCACCCGGACCCCGTACGGCCGCCCTGGCCGCGGCGGGGCCGCCACCGGGTGCCACGGGCGCCACGGGCGCCCCGGCGCCGGCTCCCAGTCCTGCGGGAGCCGGGGCATGGCTCTCGGGACCGGGGACGTACCCCATGGCCGGCGCGGCCGCCCCGCCGGAGAAGTTCACGCCGCGCTCGAGACGGTCGAGGCGGGCCATGACGGAGCGCTCGTCGCCGTACGCGGCGGGGAGCATCACGCGGGCGCAGATGAGTTCCAGCTGGAGACGGGGCGAGGTGGCGCCGCGCATCTCGGTGAGGCCGTCGTTGACGAGGTCGGCGGCGCGGCTCAGCTCGGCGGCGCCGAAGGTCTCCGCCTGGGCCTGCATGCGCTCAAGGACGTCGACGGGGGCGTCGATGAGCCCCTTCTCCACGGCGTCCGGCACGGCGGAGAGGATCACCAGGTCGCGGAGCCGCTCCAGCAGGTCGGTGACGAACCGCCGGGGGTCGTTGCCGCCCTCGATGACACGGTCGACGACCTCGAAGGCCGCCGCCCCGTCGCCGGTGGCGAATGCCTCGACGACGGAGTCGAGGAGGGAGCCGTCGGTGTAGCCGAGCAGGGAGGTGGCCATGGCATAGGTCACACCCTCCTCCCGGGCCCCGGAGAGCAGCTGGTCCATGACGGACATGGAGTCACGCACGGAGCCGGCGCCGGCGCGCACCACCAGCGGCAGGACACCGTCCTCGACGGGGATGTCCTCCTTCTGGCACACCTCGCCGAGGTAGTCCCGCAGGGTCCCCGGCGGGACGAGCCGGAAGGGGTAGTGATGGGTCCGCGACCGGATGGTCCCGATGACCTTCTCGGGCTCGGTGGTGGCGAAGATGAACTTGAGGTGCTCCGGGGGCTCCTCGACGACCTTCAGCAGGGCGTTGAAGCCGGCCGACGTGACCATGTGGGCCTCGTCGATGATGTAGATCTTGTACCGGCTGCCCGCGGGCCCGAAGAAGGCCTTCTCGCGCAGCTCACGGGCGTCGTCCACACCACCGTGCGAGGCGGCGTCGATCTCGATGACGTCGATGGACCCCGGGCCGTTGCGCGCGAGGTCCTGGCAGGACTGGCACTCGCCGCAGGGCGTGGGCGTGGGGCCCTGCTCACAGTTCAGACAGCGGGCCAGGATGCGCGCGCTGGTCGTCTTGCCGCATCCGCGGGGGCCGCTGAACAGGTACGCGTGATTGACCCGGTTGTTCCGCAGCGCCTGCTGCAGCGGGTCGGTGACATGCTCCTGCCCGATGACCTCGGCAAAGGTCTCCGGGCGATAGCGGCGGTAGAGCGCGAGAGACGACACGCATACGAGGTTATAGGCGCCCACCGACAACCGGCGCCGACCGCGGTTCCGCCCGGGAACGCAAACGCCCCCCACGCACCCGCCAGAGCCGACCTACCCTTGCTGCCTTCCGGCCCTGGGGGAGTTCAGTCAGATAGCGCCGCGTGAGGGGCTGCGCAAAGAGTACCCGATCCGAGCCCCCGGGGCGTAACCGGTCCCGCCCCGGGGAGGCACCCGTCCGGGTCAGCGGGAAGGGGTTCGTGAGCACCCCCTCCGGTCATGTAATGTTTGCCCCGGAGGATTCGCCTAGTGGCCTAGGGCGCACGCTTGGAAAGCGTGTTGGGGGCAACCCCTCACGAGTTCGAATCTCGTATCCTCCGCCAGTGCCTCACCGGGCACTAACGTCGAAGGGCCCGCTGCTTGCAGCGGGCCCTTCGACGTTAGTGGTCTCAGTTCTGGTCTCAGTTTCCCTCCGGCGTGGCGTCGGGCTGCGCCGGCTTCCAGGGGAGGGAGAAGCTGCCGGTCGGCTGATGAGATCGCGGATGTACCGGGCGTCGCTGACAAGCCAACCCTCCTCACCGACCCTGCAGGTCCGGTCCACCCCCTCCCGGCAAGCCGATCTCGTCCTCCCCCTCCTGCGCGGAGGCGTTGCGTAGAGGCGCCTTGTCACCGATCAGCTACCGCCACCGCTTGCAATCAGCCGCCAGCACCTACCGCGAGCTGGTCCCGGCGATCGGCTCCTTCGCGGCTCTGCTCGGTATCGCCAAACGTCGATCACCGGCGCGACTGTCAGACCGAGTGGCAACAGTCCTGAACCGGAGACGAGGGAGGGCAGCGCGCCTGTCGACGGAAGTGATCATTTCGCGCGCATCATGACGCAACTCGCAGAGGAGTTGCCGGATCTCGCAGAGGACGTTTCCTCAAGCAGGCAAGGCGCACGCCCACGTCCTACCGGGCGACCGGGCGACCGGGCGAAGACCCTGAGGGGCTTTGACACCGAACGCGGCCGCATCCGTCGATGCCTTGTTCACCCATCGCGGACTGACCTGCGGCGACTCTGGCTCTCGGCAGATCCACGCGGATCTGTCCATGGTCCCGGGACGATGTCGCGGTCATAGCCCGATCATCCGGACCTTGCTGCCGCACAGCCGGGTCATGTCATCGACATCCGACGTGAGGATGGCGACCGGGCCAGGTTGGCGCAAGGCCGCTTCCGCGACGGTGGCGTCGATCGCGTACTTGTGTCCGTGCAGACCGGCACCCTTGAGCAGTTGTGCCGCCGCCTTCGCCGCTGCCTCCGTGATCGGCTCCACCTTGACCCGGGAGAGCGACCAATGCAGTCGGGGCAGGTTCACCCTGGCGTGGCTCACCTCCACGATGGTGTTGGCGCTGACGACAAGGTCCGCTCCCATGTCGTGGAACACCTGGAACATCGCCAGAACCTTCCGGTCCTGCGCCACCCAGGCCGACAGCCCCTCACCGTCCAGGACGACGGTCTCGATGTGCTCGCTCACGCGGCGCTCGCGCCGCCGGCGGCCGGCGCCGTACCGAAGATCCGCGCCCGAGCCTCGGCCAGCTCTTCCTCGCTGAAGGCCCCGTGCTCGTCTGTGTGGCTGCGCAGGTCGGCCCCCAGGAGCTGGTGCCGGATCTGCCTGGCGACCGCTTCGGCCACGTAGCCGGAGATGTTGTCCGTGATCTTCTTCAGCTCCGCCACCTGCTCGGTGGGGAGTGTCACCGTGATGCGTGTGGTGTCTGCCATAACCGCAAGCATACTGCGGTATGCGCGCTACGTGCTGCCTGTTCCCGCCCTCGGGGGCGGGTTCCGGCAGCGGCAGGTCCGGAAGCCGGTGAGCTGGGCTCATCCTCGCCGTAGGCGTCGACGGTGGCCTCTTCGATCAACGCCTCTCAGCGCGGCTGGGTCCCAGCTGCTCATGGCCTCACCGTAGCGCTGCACCGTACGGTTGAGGACCGGTGTGCTCAGCAGCGGCGTATCCGTCGTGGCGCCGTCGCCGGCAGTCAGGCCAAGGCCCGTGATTGCCAGCGTGTGACATCGCCTGGTGGGGTTCGGTAGTGAGCGGACCTGGGGAGGGTCCGGCAAGCGACAGGGCGGAAGAGAGTGGCACGGGTCGTCGTACGAGAGCCGAGTACGGGCGCGCGGAGCGCACCGCCGCTGGCCCGGCAGGAAACATCCGCCTTCGTGAGGGAACTGCTCGGCGCCGGCTGGGCGGCGGTGTTCCTGCCCGGTGAGCCCGCCCGCCTCGGGCGGCTGCTGCTGTGGAAACCAACCGGGGCGGCAGCCGGAGACAATATGGCGCCCACCGGCCTTGAGACCGAGGCGGTGGAGCTGGTCCTGCCGCACGGCCGCTCGGTCAGGCGGCGCAGGGTCGAGGGTTACGCGCTGCCTGTCGCCGTCGCTGTCTCCGCCCTGGCCGATGCGGAGCCGACGCATCCCTCCGGCGCCGCCTGGCAGGCCGCCACTCGCTTCGCGCTGCGGCTGCTCGCCGACGGCCGCCTCCACCCGGCGCTCACCCCCGCCGGTTACGACACCTGGCAGGTGGGTCCTTGCACCGCCGCCCAGCGCCAGACGCTGGACGCCCTGGCCGCCGCCTTCCCGCCACACGCCCACTGCCTGCCCGAGCCTGGCCCTGCTCCGGTACGGATCGCCGAACCGGCTGCGCTGATACGCCAGTTCTGCGACGCGGTCGTCGATGATCTGGTCCGTACGCCGGCCGCGCCGCTCGCCATGGGGGTGCTGCCGTACGCCTGGCGCGAGACCCGCGCCGTGCCCACCTTGCGTGAATGGGCCGAGGAAACCCAGGCGGCGCTCACCGCCGAGGTCGGTGTCTCCCTGCGCGTCGACGTACCCGAAGGACGCCGACGGCAGTTCCGTGCCGTCCTGCAACTGCACACCGCGGCGGACCCGGCGCTCGTCATCGAGGCCGCACGACTGTGGAGCGAGCCGGCCGAAGTTGAGCGGCTGCTCGGCCCACGCGCCGAGACCGAGACCCTTCTCGCCCTGCGCCGCGGCGCCCGCGCCTGGCCCCCGCTACGGAGGCTGCTCAACCATGCCGCTCCCGATGAGCTCCGGTTGACCGACGACGAAGCCTTCGATCTCCTTGGGGACGCCACGAACGCGCTGCGCGCGGCCGGTGTCGCCGTGCACTGGCCGCGCGACCTGGTCAAGGCGCTCACCGCGACCGCGGAGATCGGGCAGCGCACCGCCCCCGGTTCCACCGCGGGCGGCCTGCTGGACACCGAGGCCCTCCTCGACTTCCGCTGGCAGATCTCCCTTGGCGGCGAACCGCTCACCGAGTCCGAGATGGATGCTCTCGCAGAGTCACGCCGTCCCCTCGTCCGGCTTCGCGACCAGTGGGTGGTCGCCGACCCGAAGCTGGTGGCCCGCGCCAAGCGCCGCCGGATGGAACCGCTCACCCCCATGGAGGCGTTGAGCGCCGCGCTGACCGGCGAGGCCGAGCGGGACGGTGACCGGGTCCCCTGTGCGGCGGTCGGTGCGCTCGGCGACTTGGTCGCTCGTATCCGCGATCCCGCGTCCCGCACCCCCGTGCCCCAGCCCGCCGCCCTCAAGGCCACGCTGCGCGGGTACCAGAAGCGTGGCCTGGCCTGGCTGGCCGAGATGTGCGCACTCGGCCTCGGCGGCTGCCTCGCCGACGACATGGGCCTGGGCAAGACCATCACCCTGCTCGCTCTGCACCTGCACCGCCAGACCGACCCCGCCACCGCCGGCCCCACGCTCGTCGTCTGCCCCACCTCTCTGCTCGGCAACTGGCAGCGCGAGGCCGCCAGGTTCGCGCCTTCCATCCCCGTGCGCCGCTACCACGGCGGCGACCGCCACCTGAAGGACCTCGCCGATGACGAGATCGTCCTGGTCACCTACGGCGTCCTGCGCCGCGACCGGGAGACCCTCACCGAGCACGCATGGTCGCTGATCGCCGCCGACGAGGCACAGCACGTCAAGAACCCCTACGCCGTCACCGCCCGTGAGCTGCGCGCCCTGCCCGCCCGCGCCCGCGTCGCCCTCACCGGCACCCCCGTGGAGAACAACCTCTCCGAACTGTGGGCGCTCCTCGACTGGACCACCCCCGGACTCCTCGGCCCGCTCACAGCCTTCCGCGACCGGCACGCCCGAGCGATCGAGTCGGGCGAGGACCCACAGGCTGCCGACCGACTGTCCCGTCTTGTCCGCCCGTTCCTGCTGCGCCGCAGGAAGTCCGACCCGGGCATCGCACCCGAACTGCCGGCCAAGACCGAAACCGACCGCGTCGTACCTCTGACCGCCGAGCAGGCCAGCCTGTACGAGGCAGTGGTCCGCGAATCCATGACGAAGATCGCCGAAGCCGAGGGCATCGCCCGCCGCGGTCTGGTTCTGAAGCTCCTCACCGCGCTGAAGCAGATCTGCAACCACCCCGCCCAGTACCTGCGCCAGTCGACCCCGCTGCGCGGCCGGTCCGGCAAGCTCGACCTGCTCGACGAACTGATCGACACCATCACCGCCGAGGGCGAGTCGGTGCTGGTCTTCACCCAGTACAAGCAGATGGCGACCCTGCTGGAGAAGCACCTCGCAGAGCGAGGAGTCCCCACCCTCTTCCTGCACGGCGGTACCCCCGTCACCGCGCGCGAGGAGATGGTGGACCGCTTCCAGCGCGGCGAGGTGCCGGTGTTCCTGCTCTCCCTCAAGGCCGCGGGCACCGGCCTCAACCTCACCCGCGCCACCCACGTCGTGCACTACGACCGCTGGTGGAACCCGGCCGTCGAGGACCAGGCCACCGACCGCGCCTACCGCATCGGGCAGGACAAGCCCGTACAGGTCCACAAACTCCTCGCGGAGGGCACCGTGGAGGACAAGGTGGCGAAGCTTCTCGAAGCCAAGCGCGCCCTCGCCGATGCCGTCGTCGGATCCGGCGAGGCAGCCCTGACCGAGCTGTCCGACGCCGACCTTGCCGAACTCGTCGCTCTGGGAAGGCAGTCATGAGCCCCGCTGTCCCCGGCCCGCGCCGTGCGCCCGCCCGCGGCAAGCACGCCTTCGCCGCGACCTGGTGGGGCCAGGCATGGGTGACGGCCCTGGAGGACTCCACCCTGGACTCGGGGCGCCTGTCCCGCGGACGCACCTACGCCCGCCAGGGCATGGTCGGCGCCGTCACCATCGCCCCCGGCCAGGTCAAAGCCGCCGTCCAGGGCAGCAGGCCCCGCCCCTACCGCTCCGCCGTCCACCTGCCCGTCCTCACCGACCCTCAGTGGGACACCCTGCTCGACACGATCGCGGCCCGCGCCGGACATCTCGCGGCACTTCTCGACGACGAGATGCCCGCCGGACTCGTAGACGACGCCCGGCACGCAGGCGTCCCACTGCTCCCACTGCCCACCGAGCTCGATCCGGAGTGCTCCTGCCCCGACTGGGGATACCCCTGCAAGCACGCCGCCGCGCTCTGCTACGCCATCGCCGCCACCATCGACACCGACCCATTCGTGCTCTTCACGCTGCGCGGCCGCGGTCGCGAGGAGGTCTTCGCCCAGCTACGCGCACGCCGTACGGCAGCACAGGAGACCGCTGCCCGACCGGCACCTGCCGGCACCCCGGCCGCCGCCGCGTACGCCCACTGGGCCGAAGAGCCCCCCGCACTGCCCGAACTCCCGGAACCCGCTGCCTACACCACAGCATTGCCCGTCGCCCCGCCACCCGGCACCGGCCTGGCCGCCGCGGACCTGGAACGCCTCATGGCCGATGCCACCGCGCGCGCCGCCCGGCTCCTCGCGGGCGACACCGCCGACCTGCACCTGACCCAGCACCAGGACGCCGTCCGCATCGCCGCAAGCAACCCCGGACCTGAGTGGTTCCACCACCTGATCCAGAACACCGGCGCCAAACCCACTGCCTTCGCACGTCTCACCCGCGCCTGGCGCCACGGCGGTCCCGCGGGCATCACCGTCGCCGAACAGCCCTACGCCCCCGATCCGACGGTGATGAAGACCGCCCGCACCGCCGTGGACGCGGCCCTCGCCGAGATGACCGACTCCCCCACACACCTCAGAACCTGGCGCAACCGCCTCACCCTCACCCACCACGGCATCCAGCTGCGTCTGGGTCCTGACGCCCGCTGGTACCCCTATCTCCGGGACGACGACGGCGACTGGTGGCCCGCGGCACCAGCCGACAGTGACCCGGTCACCGCGCTCACCGCGGCCTGGTCGCAGAACGGGGGGTAAGGAAGCGATTCCCCCGCTGACCAGGTGGCGGGTGGGGGTCATGGTCTTTCTCGCCGAGGCGACCGGGGTGCAGATCCTGGCTAGGGCCGTCGGAGTCGGTATGTCGGCCGTGGGTGCACTTTGCCTGTTCTTGGCCCTCCTCCTGCCCAAAGCGATAGACGAGGAGCGGAGCGAGGGAAACCTTGAGGCGGCCTCCAGGATCAAGAGAAACGCGCTGATCATCCTGGGCCTCGGCGTCCTCCTGCTCGGCGGCGGCGCCGCCCTCTGTTTCGGCAGCTGAGGGTTGTTCCGGGACGACGGGGTCGTCATCGTCGCCGGAGAACTCGCAGACCACTACAGGCAGAGCCAAGGCCCCGGCCGGGGCACACCGGGGCCGCGCCGAGGCCCAGCCGCCCGGGCCGGGACTTACGGCGCCGAGTCCTTCACCTTGCCGGCGAGGGCGTACGCCTTGGTCGGGGAGGTGCTGGACGGCGGGTTGTCCGCGCTGGTGGGCTTGCCGTTGGCGTCCAGCCCTATGACGTTGTCGTAGGTGCTGACCTGCGTGCACTCCTTGGAGGTGCCGGTCTGCTGGTTGGAGCCCTGCAGGGCCGTCTGCGTGTCGACGGGCGCCGAGGTCGACTTGCCGCCGGGGAAGGTGTCGCCGGTCTTCCAGTCGGCGCCGATGAGCAGCACGATCTGGGAGCCGTCGCCCTGCCTGACCGCCCTGGACGGCAGCCCGAGCGCCTTGGCGACCGTCCGGGCCTGCGCCTGCTGCCCTGCCGGGTAGGTCAGTGAGGTGGCCGTGGCGGGGGTCCCGTTCCCGGAGTCGGTCCGCTCGCTGAATCCCTGGCCGGTCAGTACCTGGGCGATCGCCTCCGCCCGGTGGCCCACCCCGGTGCCGTTCTCGACGTGAACGGCGACCGAGGCGGCGGGGACCGGGGCGGCGGCCGGCGAGGAGGAGCCCGGCTTGGCGGCGGTCTTGGTGAGCGACTGGTCGTCCGCGATGGCCTTGAACATCTCCTTGGCGCCCGGGCCGATCACCGTCTGGTCCTGGCCCGGCAGCTCGACGTCCTGGGTCTGCATGGTGGCCCAGGTGATCCGGCTGGCGGGCACCTTGTTGAGGTCGCGGGCCAGGCCGATGAGCTTGTCGGCGGAGTCGAGGCTGTTGTCGACGGTCAGCGCCTTGGTCGCGGCGTTGGCGATGCCCCACATCTTCTTCGGGCTGCTCAGCGTGCCCTTGCTCTTCATCTGGTTGAGGAGGGCGTTGAGGAAGTCGTGCTGGGCGCCGGTCCGGCCGCGGCTGTCGCTGGCGTCACCGAAGCCGTGCCGGGTCCGCACGAACTCCAGCGCGGCATCGCCCTGCAGCGTGTGGTTGCCCTGCTTCAGCTTCAGGTGGCTGTAGGGGTCGTAGATGTCCTTGGTGACGCAGACGGGCGTCCCGCCGACCGCGTTGGACATCGCCACCACGCCGACGAAGTCGATCACCATGAAGTGGTCGATCGGGATCTTGGTGAGCTGGTGCACCGCGACGACGCTGCAGCCGGGGCCGCCGTTCAGCGCCGAGTTGATCTGCGTCCGGGTCTGCGCCGGGATGCTCGGGTGACCCGAGTCGTGGCAGCCGGTCCAGCTGGTCCGCAGGTCGCGGGGGATGCTCATCACCGTGGCGTTGGACCGGTCCGCGGATATGTGGACGACCATCTCCACGTCGGCCCGGACGCCGCCGCCCTTCCCGCAGTGGCCGCCGAGCTTGCAGTTCGCCGCCTTGTCGCGGTCGTCGGATCCGATGACCAGGATGTTGATCGGGCTGCGTCCGAACGCGTCGACCTTCTCGTGCCCGGCCCCGTCCTTGCCGTTGGCGGACAGGTCGTCGGACTTGATGTTGGCGTTCAGCTTCCAGTACGCGTACGCGGCGCTGCCGACGCCGAGCACCAGCGCGAACCCCAGCGACAGGCCAACGATCTTCAACCCGCGTCTTTTCGCGGGCTTCTTCCTGGCTTTGCGCGCGGCAGCCCTGCCGCCCTCCGGCTCCGCCGGGTCCGCCTCGTCGGACCTGGTCCGGCCGTTGGTACGCCTCCGCGATCCGCTGGGGGGCTGTGCCATGAGAACTTCCTCGTACCTTCAGGGGTCGATGGCTCACAGAGCTGTTCCCGGGGAAGACCTCCGGAGAGGCCGTCAGGTTGCACTCACGTTCGTTTCCGACCGTTTCCTTACGGGGAAATACCGCGGCGGTCGGCCGAGTCGGAGGGCCGGCACCCGCCTCCCGTCCTCCCGGGTCGCCGGCCCGCGCCGTGAACGGCGAAGGTCCCGGCCGCTCTCGGCGACCGGGACCTTCGTCCACTCCGGGTGTGTACGGGACTCCGTACCGCTCGGCTAGCTGGTGAAGAGGATGTACTTCCAGGCGCCGTACGTCGTCGAGTTCACGCTGTCCCCGGAACTTCCGTTGACGTACACGGAACGCACCCGGGCGCGGATACCGGACTCACCGGCGTGGCCCAGGTTGACGATCGACTTGCCGTTGGTGCCGAGCGAGAAGTACTCGGAGTCCGACGAGTACCACTGGCCGTCGTAGTACACCTGGAGGTCCAGGCGGTGGCTGCGGCCCTTGTAGTACGTCATCGTCGTCGTGTCGATGACGTCGGTGTTCTTGTGGAAGTAGTAGTACGTCGTGGAACCGATCTTGCCGGTCCGGTAGTACTTCGACAGCGCCGACGACACCTTCACCCGCGCGTACCCGGTGGACTTCACCGTCTTCGGCGCGCTGCGGGCGTCGCCCTTGAACACGGCGGAGACCGCGGTGTCCCGGGTCATGCTCACGGACACCGACAGGTTGCCGCTGGAGTTGACCTTGCCGGACTTCAGCAGCTTGTTCGGCTTGTCGCCGCCGAAGGGGTCGGCCCAGATCTCGACCGTGCGGTTCTTGTACGTCGCCCCGAGGTGGGCCGTGAAGGTCACCGCCTTGCCGTAGTCGTACAGCTTGCCGTTGTTGTTCAGCGTGAGCGACGGCGTGGTCCGGGAGACCGCGACCGTGTCCGAGGCCGAGACCGGGGCGTGCGTGGCGTCACCGGCGTAGGACACCGTGTACTTGACGCTGCCGCCGGCCGGAGGCGTGTCCTTGAAGGAGAAGGTGCCGTCGGCCTTCGGCGTGACGGACGCCAGCTGCTTGCCGGCGGGGCTGTCCAGGTCGGTCCGCGTGACGCGCAGGGAGACACCGCTCGGCAGCGACACCGTCGCCGACAGCTTGCCCGTCACGGTGAGCGCCTTGGCGCGCGCGGCCGTCGACGGGGCGTTCACCGTCAGGGTCGGGACGTTCATCGTCGGGTCGGTCAGCACCTTGAGGGTGTAACCGCTGCCCGTCTGCGCGAGCGCGAAGATCCGCGAGGAGTCCGGGGCCCACGTCAGGGCGGCCGTGGTCGTACCGGCCGCTCCGACGGTGTAGGTACGGACCGGCTGACCGGCGTTGGGCCGGTAGACGGCCACCTTGGCGCCGTTGACCTGGGCGACCAGTCCGGTCGCGGAGACGTCGGCCCGCTGTCCGGCGGGGTAGGTGCCGGCGGCGGTGAACTTCCCGCCCGCGTAGGCGTCCCGCTGCGCGCCGTTGACGAGCACCTGGGAGCCACCGGGCACGAGGTCGATGTCGCCGATGCCGTCGTTCAGCGAGTAGTCACCGAAGTACCAGGCGGTCAGGGCCGGTTCGGCACCGGACACGTCGACTACCGCCATCGAGTCCGTCGAGATGCCGGTCTCACCGATGGCCAGCGCGCCGGGCTGGGACGGGTCCGTGTCGAGGATCCCCGGGTCCCAGATACCGGGCCACGGTCCCGGGAACTGGCCGAGCGTCACCACGCCCGCGGCCGTCGTACCCGTCGTACCCGTGATGCCCTTCGCAGCCGTCGCGCCGGCCAGGTGGGCCGCATCGGCCGTCGGGTCGGACGTCGGGTCCGCCGTCGGGTCGGCGGTCGGCTCAGACGTCGGGTCCGCCGTCGGGTCGGCGGTCGGCTCAGACGTCGGGTCGGCGGTCGGCTCGGTCGTCGGGTCCACCGTGGGATCCGCCGTGGGATCCGCCGTCGGAGCAGTCGTCGGGTCCGCCGTCGGCTCGGCCGGGGGCGTCGGGTCGGCCGGGGGCGTCGGGTCCGTCGGCTCGGCCGGGGGCGTCGGGTCGACCGAGCCCAGGTTGCCGTCCCACTGGTCGCCGTAGGTGAACCAGACCTTGCCGCCGGCGAAGGCCACGTAGCGCGGGCCCTCCGTGGTGGCGATGGCGTAGCGGGCCTTGACGTCGAGCGTGGCCGCGTCGAGGGCCACGATCTCGTGGGTCCCCTCCGCCGCCGCGTACAGGGTGGAGCCGTCGTCGGACACCGCGAGACCCGAGACGCCCCTGATGCCGGTCACCGAGTCGACGAGGGCGCCGGTGTAGTCGGCGGCCACGATCTTCCCCGCCGTGCGGTCGCCGACGAAGACCCGGTGCAGGGCACCGTCCGCGACGATGCCGCCGGGTGTGGCGACCGACGCCGAGGCGGCCGAGGCGGACCCGGCCGAGGCGGCGCACAGCGCCGCGGAGCTGAAGAGGACCGCGAGCGACGTCGCGGTCGAGATGCTGCGCATACGCACAGTGATTTTCCCCCCACAAGGAAACCAGGTGATCAACCGTGTATCGAGAGCGCCGCGCGACATCCGGACACCTCGCCTACGGACGGCGGCGGTGTGGGGCGCGGCTGCAGTGGGTGAAGCGTAGGGCATGACTGTGACAGCCGCTAAGCGTTATTCCCGGGTGGCCTCCCTCACGGACCGCCCGGCGTCCTCCTTCCGGCGCGCCACCGGCCCGGATGGACACACCCGGCGGCGCGGCGGAGCATGGATGACAGGGGCAGCACACCGGTCACGTACGACCGTTGTGGACGCCGTGCGGCAGTGAACCCGCGCTGGACCCCGAGCCCGGGACAGCGCGCTCGCGTGCGTCCCGGCGCGCGCCTCGGCACGTCTCACCGTCGCCGCCCGCCGCCGCGCCCGGCATGCCCTTCCCGCCCGGGAGGAAGAACGATGACCCGCACCCGTCGCCTCGCGATGTTCACCCCGCTGTTCGTGTCCGCACTGGCCCTCGGTCCGACGGTCGCCGCGCACGGAGCACAGCAGGGGCCTGCCGCCGCCCCCGCCAAACCCAGGTGTGTCCTCACCCAGGACACCGCCAACTCCAAGCCCGACGACCCCAAGTTCACGCTCTCCGCCTCCGGATTCGAGTCCGGCACCGTGTCCTTCTCCGGCGGCAACGGGGGCGGCGCGACGAAGACGGCCAACGGATCCTTCTCCGTCAGCAACCTCGGGCCCGGCCGCTACACCGCCTCGAGCGACGAGGACGGCACGGTCAACTGCGGCCGCACACCGGGGCAGAAGAACGAGAAGAAGGACGCCCGGGCCCAGTACCGGAAGGGCTTCTCGGACGGGTTCTCGGCGATCAGGGCGAACTGCGGCGCGAAGCCGCCGAAGAACGCCAACAAGGCGGACCCGAACTACGAGCGCGGCTTCAAGGACGGGGCGAAACTGGCCGCCAATCGGTTCTGCGACTGAGTCCCGCTGCCGGCCGCCCCAGGCATGCCGAGGCCGGCCGGCCGAGACGTACGCCCCAGGCCGAGACCTACGACCACGGATCCGTCGCCCGTCCCAGCGGGCGCCCGGTGGGCTCCTACCGGGTCCCGCCCGGCTCCCAGCGGCTCCCGGCGGGACGGGCGGACGGTCAGGGCGTCGGGTGCGGGTGGCCCAGGTAGGGGAAGTCGGGGAGCAGGTCGGTGTGCGGGGCGATGTGGTCGTCCGTGATCCTGCCCCCGGAGACCATGGCGAGCCGGGCCGAGGTGACGTCGTCGGCGAGCGTGCGGCCGTTGGGGTAGGCCGCCGGCCGGGAGCGGTCGTAGCGCAGCACGTCGGGCAGCACGGTGCGCAGGGTCTTCTCGGCGTCCTCGGCGCTGTAGCCGCCGGTGTGGGCGAGTACGGCGCTCCACGGCTCCAGGTAGGTGTCCCAGTCGTCGGCGGGCTCACCGGTGTTGTAGGTCTCCTTGGCCTCGTCGGATTCGTTGAAGTACGCGGTCAGGGACGGGTGGGCGCCTCGGTCCACGGAGACGAGTTCGCCGTCCTGGTCCACGCTGACCCGCGCCCAGACGCCGATCGGGCCGTCGCCCAGCTCGCTGTCGGGGACCTCCACGACGATGCCGAAGACGTTCTTGTCGATCCCGAAGTCCTTGCCGGTCCACTGGAAGTTGTCGACGATCCCGTCCAGGTCCGCGAAGAAGGGGTCACTGCGCAGGCCCGCGGAGAACCGGAGGTCACCGGCGGTCACGATGTTCGGCTCGGCCCCGAAGGCGACCTCCGCGCCGGAGACGACCACTTCGCCGCCGGCCGCCCGGTCCTTGGCCTCGGCACCGGTCGCCCGGTGGACGGTGACCGTCTGGCGGCCGTCGGCAGGGGCGGAGAAGACGAAGCTGTAGGCCAGGTCGGCGACGTCGTCCCCGTCGGTGTCCACGTCGATCCGGTACACGGCGTCCGGGTGGAACGCCTCGCCCTGGGCCGGCGCGAACGGATTCACGTTCATGATCAGGACGGTGCGTCCGTTCTCGGCGGCGGGAAAGGCGAAGACGTCGGTCAGGTCCAGGCGGGCGTCGTCCTTGGGGGAACGCAGGTGAGGTCCGCTGAGGTGGTGGGACATGGTGGCCTCTCGCTGATGTGCCGGCCCCCCTCACACCGCAAACGCGGTTCCAGAGAACCACAGCGTGCCGCCGGGTGCCCGGTGGCCGACTCCGGACGGCGGTCCCGGGCGGATCACCGGGAACGGCGCGGAAGGCGGACCCGCCGGGCTCCGGCCGTCAGCGCGGTCGTCACCCGGGACGGCGGTGTGTCCGGCGCTCCCTGGACCCTGCCGGGCCGTGCGGTCCGCGCGGTCAGGGGGAGTTCGATCTGCACCCCGCCCGACCGGGTCAGGTTCACGGGGTTGCGGGGGTTCAGGCCGCGCAGGCCGGACGGGATCGCGGGCATGTCCGTGACCGCCTCGAAGGACGGGGCGAGCGGTGCGAGGGCCTCGGCCATGGTGTGCGCGGCCTCGCGGTTGGTGCCGCCGAGGAAGATCGAGCGGGGCGTCTCCCGTCTCAGGTGCCCGTGCAGGGAGATCGTCAGCGAAACGTGGGCGAGGAACTCCCGCAGGCTCTCGCAGTGGGGCACGGACATCCGGTGCGAGGGGATGTGCACCGGGTCGCCGGCGGGCTGCGTGAAGACCAGGCAGGTGGCACCCGTGCGGGCGGCCACCTCGTGCGCCAGCTCCGCCGTGCCGCCCTCCCTGCTCCCGTGCAGGGCGAGCAGGCCGACGTCCGAGCGGACCGTCAGGGTGGCGAGGAACTCCACTCCCTCGATCACGACCCGTTCGGCCCGCTCCTGCGGGTCCGTCCACGCCTCCCGCGCCATACGCTCCGCCTCTCCTCACGTACGGGGCGGCCGCCGCCCCGCTACCGCGTCACCCGCACCGGCCTGGACACCGTCACCTGGTCCACCTCCGACACCCGCACGGTCACCTTCATCGTCCATTCCCCGGGGATCGGCAGGGCGAAGGAGTCGGCCGCCCAATAGCCGCCCCGGTCGGTGACCTTGGTGTCCAGGGGGCCGATCCGCTGGGCGGGCAGGGTGAAGGTGACGCGGAGTTCGGGGACGGAGGACAGGCCGCCGTCGGGGCCGTAGACGACCGCCTGGACGGAGTTCACGCCGACCCTGCCGGAGTCCAGGGTGATCTGCACCTCGCCGTGGCCGCCGGCGGTACCGACGTCGAAGGGGATGGTGGTGACCGAGGCGGTGGGGATGCCCGTCGTCGTCGTGGCCGCCGCCGGTTCCGCCGTCGCCTCGGTCGCCGCACGGCCGGGCAGGGTGCTGGTCAGGAGCGTCGTCAGGACGAGGACCACGACCCCGACCGCCACCTCCGCCAGCACCGAACGGCGGAGGTACTGGTAGAAAAACGAGGGCGGGGGCCGGAACGGGTGGGACGGGTCCGTCGAGTCCGCGGGATTCGTGGAGTCAGTTGTGCCCGTCGTACCCGTCGTACCCGTGGAATCCGTCGTGCCCGTGGAGTCCGTCGTGCCCGTGGAGTCCGCGCTGAGCGGAGCGAGCGGAGGGCCTCCGGCCGGCTGGGGCACACGACTCTCCTCCGACTGCGGAACGCGGGCCTCCTCCGGCTGGGGGACCCGACTCTCGGGGGCCGCGGACGGGGCGGCCAGGCGGAGCGTCCAGTTGCGGGAGAGGGACGCCGCCATGAGCAGCAGGACCACCGCGCTGAGCTTGACCGTCAGGATGCGGCCGTAGGAGGTGCCGGTGAGCGCGGCCCAGGAGCCCAGGCCGCGCCAGGACTGGTAGACGCCGGTGGCCACGAGCACGGTCACCGAGGCGAGGGCGAGGCGGGAGAAGCGGGCGACGACGCGCACCGGCAGCGCGGCCGGGTCCGTGGCCGCCCGGCGCAGCGTCGCGAGCAGGGCCGTCAGCCCGCCCAGCCACGCGGCCGTCGCCAGGAGATGGAGGGCCGCGGAAACGACCGCCACCGGGACCTGGAGGCCCACCGAGGCGTGCTCGGCCGCCGCCCAGGTCAGGGAGAGGACCACTGCGAAGGTCGCGCCGACCGCCAGGGCGTCGCGGCGCGGCACCCTCCGCCGCCATCGCCTCGGGAGCAGCACCCGCGCGTTCTTCAGAGCCAGGGCGAAGGCGGCGGCCCCGAGCAGCAGGGCCAGGCGCAGCAGCAGGAGTTCGCCGGGGCGGGACGTCACCGTGCGGGACAGGGAGGAGAGGGCGAAGGCCCGTGCCGGGGAGGCGCCCTCCTCGTACGGGCCCCGCAGCAGGAACAGGGCGACCGTCGAGCCGAGCAGGGTCCAGCCGCCGGCGAGCAGCAGGGGACGCAGATGGGCGCGCGACGGCGGCCGGCAGTAGGCGACGAACGCCGCCGTGCCCAGCAGGAGGGCCACGGAGAGGTAGGCGAGATAGCGCCCGATGTCGTACAGGCGGCCGGCCGCGCCGTCCCCCGTCCCGTCGGGGACGACGCTCGTCGTGCTCGCCGTGCGCTCGCCGACCGAGAAGGTGAGCGCGCCGGACACCGGGTGGCTGTCCGCCGACACCACGCGCCAGGCCACCGTGTAGGTGCCGTGGCGCAGGCCGGCGGGGAGGGGGACGCGGACCGTGTCGGAGTGGCCGGGGACGTGGGCCGCCTCGCCGGTGCGGACGCGGTGGTTCGTGGGGTCGTAGACGCGCAGGGAGTCGGTGAGCAGGCCCACCGACTCGGTGAAGGCGAGCGTCACCTGCCGGGGGGCCTTTTTCACCAGGCTGCCGTCGCCCGGGCCGGTGCCGCGCAGGGCCGCGTGGGCCGAGGCGGGGGCGGCGGTGCCGAGCAGGAGGAGGCACAGGGCCGCACCCAGCAGGAGCAGCCCGCGCAGCCGCCGGGGGTGGCGGGGGTGGCGGGGGTGGCGGGGGTGGCGGGGGTGGCTGCGTGGGCACCCGGCCCGCCCGCCACTGTCCGCGGCGTCCAGGACCTCCCCTGGCTTCCCCTCCTGGCCCTCCTGCCCCTTGCGCCCGTCCCTCGCTTCGTGTGCCTCGGCCCGCACGTCACCCGCCTTCCGTCCCAGGACCTGCGTCTCCCCTGATACGTACGGACGGACCGGCCACCGTGCTCAAACCGTGCCGGTGTCCTCCGGGAAGGCCTTCTCCCGGGTGAGGAAGGCCAGTCGGGCGCGCTTCTCCGGGAGGAAGACGTCCGGCAGGTCGATCTCGGGCAGGACGACCTCGGGACCGGAGGCGAAGCCCTGGCGGGCGAAGCGGGCGATCGCCTTGGTGTTGCGCACGTCCGGGTCGACCACGATCCGGTGGCGGTCCAGGACCAGCAGGACGTACGACGTCATCGCGGCCAGCAGCACGGAGGTCCAGCCGGGACGGTGGCCGGCCGGTCCGGCGGGGGCGAGCAGGAGGTGGACGCCGATGTCGCCGGGGCGGACGTCGTAGCACTCGCCGACCCGGTCGGCGTCGGGCTCGTAGGTCTGGAGCAGCGCGACCGGTTCGCCGTCCTTGAGGACCAGGTGGGCGTGGTGGGTGTCGAGGGTGGCCATGTGGGCGTAGATCTCGGCGACTTGGGCTGGGGTGAGGCCGTTCATGCCCCAGAAGGCGGCGCGTTCCTCGCTCACCCAGGTGTGGATCACCGCCGCGTCGGCCTCCGGGTCGAGGGGCCGGATGCGGACGGTGCCGTAGCCGTCGACGTGCTGTTCGTGAACGGGAGTCGGGGTGACGTACCGGTCAGACATCGATCTCCTCAGTCCTCTCTGCCTGTTCTGCCTGCTCTGACATCTCTGCCACCTGTGCCACCTCTGCTGCCGCCGTATCCGCCGTATCCGCGCGTTCCAGCGTGAGCCGGGTCCAGTCGGTGACCACGGCGGCCAGCTCTCCCCCGAGCCACAAGGGGAGTTGGTCGTGGTGGTGGGGTTCGCCGGGGACACCGTCCGCGCCGAAGGGGACCACCCAGCGGCTGTCCTCGCGGCGGGCCAGGTCCCAGACGTAGCGGGCGGCCGGGCCGCGGGCCGCCCGGTCGGTGAGGCCGGGGACGGCGGAGGTGCACAGCACGCAGTCGTGGTCGCCTGCCAGGCCCGGTCCGTCGTACGGCTCCTGCGGCAGCGCACGCCAGGGAGCGAGGCGGTGGATGTCTGACCAGGCGCCGGCCGGGGGTGCGGCGGCGACCTCCTCCAGGGCCGTCCGGACCGCCTCGGCGCGGTCGATGCCGTACAACTCCTCGGCGGACAGCAGGTGTTCCAGGGCGAACCCGATGCGCGGGGTGAGAGCGAGCCAGGGGAGCAGGACCTCGGGGTAGGCGGGGGGTTCGGTGAGGGGCTCGAAGGCCGGGTGCGCGGCCAGGTGCCGTACGACCGCGGTGCGCACCGCCGCGTAGGCCGCCGCGTCGGTGCTGTCGGCGTCCATGCGGCGGTTCCAGGCCAGGAGGCGGTCGCGGAGGCGGGCCGCCTCGGGGGTGAGGCCGTCGAGAGCGGCGACGTGGTCCAGGAGGGGGGCGGCGGAGGCCAGATGGGTGTCGGTGTGGATCGCGGACATGCCGTCGGCGGACCAGGTGCGGCGCTCTTCGAGGAGGGCGCGGATGCGGTCGGCGCGGTGGGGCGGCGCGAACTCCACGCCCAGGGGCGTGGCGAGGCCGCGCTGGTTCGCCATCACCGCCACGCCGTCGTCCGGTTGGGCGTACGCGGGCTCGTGCCAGCCCTGCCAGGCGTGGCCGGGTTCCCAGGCGGGGACCAGGCGGACCCGGTTGGCCCGGGCGCGCAGGGGGACGCGGCCCGCGACGCGGTGCAGGAGTCCGCCTTCGGTGTCGGCGGCCTGGACGACGTTGACCGGTTCGGCCCAGACGTCGAAGGCCCTGTCGATGTCCGCGACCGTGCGGGAGCGGAGGAGGGGGAGGAGGGCGCTGAAGCCGAGGTCGTCCGTCACCCGGGGCGGGTAGCGCAGGGACAGGGCGGCGGGGGGCCGCGCGCCCGTGTCCGGCATCGCCTCCAGCCCCTCGGGGCCTCCGGCGATCACCGGCCCGCGGTCGGTCTCCACCACCTCGATCTCGGCCGGCGCCTCCCCCGCCACCTCCACGGTCTCCGTGTGCCGGTGGACGGCGTGCCACTGTCCGTCGGGCCCCAGGGCCTCGATGCCCGCGCCGGTGCGCCGCAGGCGTTCGCGGTAGAGGTCCTGGTAGTCGGCCATGGCGTTGGTGATGGACCAGGCGGCGGTGCCGGTGTGGCCGAAGTGGGGGATGCCGGGGACGCCGGGGACGGCGAGGCCGATGACGTCGAACTCGGGGCAGGAGAGGCGGATCTGCTGGTAGACGCCGGGGTCCTCGATGAAGCGGTGCGGGTCGCCGGCGAGCAGGGGCTGCCCGGTGGTGGTGCGGGTGCCGGCGAGGAGCCAGCCGTTGCTGCCGGCGGTGCCGGGGCCGTCGGTGGCGAAGAGGCCGGCCGCCTCGGGGCCGAGGTGCCGTATCGCCTCCTCGCGCCACAGCTTGGCGGGGAAGCCGGCGAAGAGGATGTGGGTGGTGAGCCAGATGCCGAGCGGGGTCCAGGGCCGCCAGGGGCCGGGGGTGAGGCCGGTGCGGGCGAACTCGGGTGCGCGGGCGGCCCCTTCGGGCAGGCCGGCGTTGACGCCGTCGGCGTACGCCCGGACCCATTCGGCGGTCTCCGGGTCGCTTTTCTCCAGTGCGGCGAAGCAGCGCCTGGCGGTGTCGTCGAGGCGGGCGCGGCGGGCGAAGACGTCCCAGGGCAGCGACTCGGCGCCGAGGAAGGACGCGGAGGTGCCCTGCGCGCGGTGGCGTTCGACCTCGATCTGCCAGGCACGGTCCACAGCGGTCACCCGGCCCTGTGCGTGGGCGAGTTCGCGGACGCCGGAGGCACGCAGGTGGGGGATGCCCCAGGCGTCTCGGTAGGTCTCGGTGGTCACCCTGGACACCCCTTCGCTTTAGGTTAGCCTTGCCTAAGTTAGCAACCGGGGAATCGTACGCGAGGGGTGGACCGGGATGGGACAGGTGCGTCGGGGCTGGGAGGGGGCGGTCCTCAAGCTGATGCGCGCGAAGGACTTCGTGTGCACGGTCACCGAGGCGGAGGACGTCACCCCGCACTACCGGCGGCTGCGGATGAGCGACGGCGGGCTGCTGGCCGCGACCGGCGTCCATCCCACGATGTGGGTACGGCTGTGGTTCTCCGACGCCGACGGCCGGCCGCACCAGCGGGCCTACACACTCGTCGACCCCGACCCCGAAACCGGCACCTTCGGACTGGAGTTCGCCCTGCACGAGGGCCACGCCTCGGACTGGGCCCGCACGGCCCGGCCGGGCGACACCATCGAGGCGACCGTCCAGGGCACCGGGTTCCAGCACCCCGAACCGACGCCCTCGCACCTGATCGCCGTAGCCGACACGGCCTCGCTGCCCGCGCTCAACTCCCTTCTCACCGCCCTGGACACGACACCGGCGACCGTGTGGTTCGAGGGCTCGCTGGAAGGCCTGCACCGCCGCTCCGACCCGGCCCGGCACGAGATCCGCGAGGTCCCCCGCCGGGACGCGGGCGCCCATCTGGCCGCCCGGGTACGCGCCGAGCTGCCCGGCGTGCTGTCCGCCACCGCGGACCCGTACGTCTGGATCGCCTGCGACACCGCGACGACCCGCGCCCTGGCGTCGTACGTCCGCAAGGACCTGGGCGTGCCGAGGACGCGGCTGCACGCCCTCGGGTACTGGCGGGCGGACTGAGCCCGCGCGCGGGATCATCGACCCATGGACGTCACTCTGCACCTCGCCCAGGACCCCGAAGCCGACGCGCTGCTGGGGCGCAGTCCGCTCGCCGCGCTCACCGGGATGCTGCTGGACCAGCAGATCCCGATGGAGTGGGCGTTCAAGGGTCCGGAGACCATCGCCCGGCGGATGGGCGGCGACGACCTGGACGCCCACGACATCGCCGCCCGCGACCCGGAGGCCTTCGCCGCGCTGCTCTCCGAGAAGCCGGCCGTGCACCGCTACCCGGGATCGATGGCCAAGCGAGTCCAGCAGCTGTGCCAGTACCTGGTCGAGCACTACGACGGGGACGCCGAGGCGGTGTGGCGGGGCGTCACCGACGGGCCCGAACTGCTCAGGCGACTGCAGGAGCTGCCCGGGTTCGGCAAGCAGAAGGCGCAGATCTTCCTCGCGCTGCTCGGCAAGCAGCTGGGGGTGCGGCCCAAGGGCTGGCGGGAGGCCGCCGGGGCGTACGGGGAGGCCGGGTCCCACCGGTCCGTCGCCGACATCACCGGCCCCGAGTCGCTGGTCAAGGTGCGGGCGCACAAGCAGGAGATGAAGGCGGCGGCCAAGGCGGCGAAGGCCGCCGGGAAGTAACCGCCTCCGACCGGCCGGGGCCCGCCGGGAAGTAGCCGCCTCCGGCCGTCCAGGGACCCGTCAAGGCGGCCGGCCTCGGTCGGCCCGTCTCAGTCGGCCGGCCCCTCCCGGGTGGCGGGGGCGCCCCGGGCGGTCCAAGCATGGAGCATGACCGAGGCACCCAGCGGCGGACCCTCCTGGGACCGCGAGTCCGACGACCGCAGCGTCCACTCACCCCACGCCCCTCACGGGGTCCACGAACACGAACCCGAACCGCCCTTCGAGGGCCCCCTGCACGCCCTGTCCCGAGCCGCCTGGCAGGTCGTCCTGCTCACCGGCATCGCCTCGCTGATCCTGGGCGTGCTGGTGCTGGTGTGGCCAGGCCCCTCCCTGCTCGTCGCCGGCATCCTGTTCGGCGTCTACCTCGTGGTCAGCGGCGTCTTCCAGCTGATCTCCGCGTTCGGCACGCACAAGAAGACCTCGCTGCGCGTGCTGGCCTTCGTCAGCGGCGGCCTGTCCATCCTGCTGGGCCTGCTCTGCTTCCGCGGGCCCATGCAGTCGATCCTGCTGCTCGCGCTGTGGATCGGCATCGGCTGGCTGATCCGCGGGATCACCCAGACCATGGCCGCCGTCTCCGACTCCTCGATGCCCGGCCGGGGCTGGCAGATCTTCCTCGGGGTCGTCACCTTCATCGCCGGCATCGTGCTGATCGACTCGCCCTTCGAGTCGGTGGCCGTACTGACCCTGGTCACCGGCTGGTGGCTGATCGCCGTCGGCATCGTCGAGATCGTCACCTCGCTCCAGATCCGCAGCCGGGCGCGGAAGATCCCGCAGACGGTATGACCGGCGTCAACCGCGAGGCCTCCGAGGTACGCCGAGCGAGCGGATCTGACCGCCGCACGATGAACACCGTGCCTCGCACGGGGAGATGACCAGGGTGAGCACCGCACGAACCCGCCCGCCGCGCCACCGCGCGTGGCTACGGCTGCTCGTGCTGCTGCTCGCCCTGCTCGTTCCCGGCGCCCACGCGCAGGCCCAGGCCGCGCCGGCGCTGACCGCGTCCGCCGAGCCCGCCGAGCACGACGCCCTCGACACGCTCGTACGACCGCCCGCCCGCGCCCTCCACCAGGCCGACGCACCCGAACGCGCCACGCCCCTGCCCGGCCAGGCGCCCGCCGGAACCGCGGCGCACCCGCGCCCCCGGGCGTTCGGGGCGCCCGGGGCGCCGTTCGCCCTCCCCCTGCTGCGCACGGTGGTCCTGCGCTGCTGACACGCGCCTCGCTCCCGCAAGGCCCTGTCAGTCAGACGCGAGGAACACGAGGAACACAGCCATGCCCACCGACCCCTACGCGGTCCTGCGCGCCCTGCTGCGCGCGGAGGCCAGGCGCAACACACCCTCCCGACCGGCCGGCGAGTCGCCGCAGGCGCGGCAGCCGAAGAAGACCGCCCACTGACGTGCCGGCGGAGGCGGCCCTCGCCTCCGCCGGACCGCGATCCACAGCCTGTGGACAACGTGACGCCACGGCGGCGCGGACAGCGTGAACAACGCGGACGGCCACCGAAAGACCCTCGCACCCTCCGGACTTCGTCAAGCTGCGCGGACACCTCACCCGGCTTAGCGTCATCCCAGGGGGCAGATCCGAGAGGTGACTCGCCATGACGGGCAAGTTCGAGGTCTACGAGGACAAGGATCACAAACACCGCTTCCGCCTCAAGGCGGGCAACGGCGAGATCATCGCGGCGAGCCAGGCCTACGAGAGCAGAGAGTCCTGCATGAAGGGCATCGAGTCCGTGAAGCGGAACGCCCCCACCGCTCCGGTGATCGACCAGGAGTAGACGGCGGCCTGACGGCCTGTCGGCCGGCGCGCCGACAGGCCGCCCGCCCCTCGACGGAGGGACACCGGCGCGCCGATAGTCACCCGTATGCCAGCTTTGTCGCATCTTTTCAAGCGGCGCACTCCGCCGCCATGGCTGCGCCCGGAACGCCTCGCCCGGTAGGCTTTCCGTGTGATCTTCAAGCGCATCGGAAACGGCCGGCCGTACCCCGACCACGGCCGGGAAAGCACCCGGCAGTGGGCGGACGTCGCGCCGCGCCCGGTCCGCCTCGATCAGCTCGTGACCACCAAGCAGCAGCTCGATCTGGAGACGCTGTTGGCCGAGGACTCGACGTTCTACGGCGACCTCTTCGCGCACGTCGTGAAGTGGCAGGGCGACCTCTACCTGGAGGACGGGCTGCACCGCGCGGTCCGCGCCGCCCTCCAGCAGCGCCAGGTGCTGCACGCACGCGTGCTCGAACTCGGCTGACCCCGACGCCACGGCCTTTGACCCTTTCGGGTTCCGCTGGGCGCCGTCAACTGATCATCTAATAGGCATCGCCGCCCCGGCACACTACGCTGCGCCCATGAGCATGCTGACTCCCCCCGGCATGGGTGGCCAATACCGGATCACGGGGGACAAGTACCCCCGGATGCGCCCTCCTCGGCGGCGCGGCAGGCTGGTGTTCGCCGTCGTGGCGTCCGCAGCCGTGCTGGGCCTGATCGGCTGGGGCACGCTGCAGCTCATCGACGTCTTCACGGGCGGCGACAAGCGTGTCTCAGCGGCGACCAGAGCGGACTGCCGGACCGCCGCGCATCCCGCCACCGCCGAGACCAGGGTGTCGCCCAGGCCGGGCGAGATCACGGTGAACGTCTACAACGCCACCGCGCGCACCGGGCTGGCCAAGCAGACGGCGGACGAGCTGAAGAAGCGCGGATTCAAGATCGGCGCCGTGGGCAACGCGAGCAAGGACTTCGACAAGAAGGTCAAGGGCGCCGGAGTGCTCCTCGGCCCCGCCGCCGCGCTCGACACCACGCTGCCGGTACTGACCGCCCAGCTCACCGGCGCCGAGCGCCGTACCGACGCCGCCCGCAAGGGCGGTGACCTCGACCTGATCATCGGTGACGGCTACAAGAGCCTCACCCAGCGGGCGGCCGCCGACCTGGCCGTGGCCAAGCTGACGTCACCCGACCGGACGGCCGACGCGCCGAAGAAGAAGGGCTGCTGAGCCGGGGCCCATCGCCGCGGCGGGCCGGACGGCGGCCGCCAGGCCCCGGTCCGGCCGGAAGTCCTGCTCCGGCCCGGAGTCCCGGTCCCGCCGGGAAGCCGGCCGGGAACCATGGTCCCGCCGGAAGCCCGGCCCGGACCGGGCCGGGACGTCGCGCGGCCGGTGTTACTCCGCCGCGCCGTACAGACGGTCGCCCGCGTCGCCGAGGCCGGGGACGATGTAGCCGCTCTCGTTGAGGTGGTCGTCGACGGCGGCCGTCACGACCGTCACCGGCGTCCCCGCCAGCTCGCGCTCCATGACCTCGACGCCCTCCGGGGAGGCGAGCAGGACCACGGCGGTGACGTCGTCGGCGCCCCGCTTGATCAGCTCCTGGATCGCCGCGACCAGGGTGCCGCCCGTGGCCAGCATCGGGTCCAGGACGTACACCTGGCGGCCCGAGAGGTCCTCCGGCATGCGCGAGGCGTACGTCTCGGCCTGCAGCGTCTCCTCGTTGCGGATCATGCCCAGGAAGCCCACCTCGGCGGTCGGCAGCAGCCGGACCATGCCGTCCAGCATGCCGAGGCCGGCGCGCAGGATCGGCACCACCAGCGGGCGCGGACGGGCGAGCTTCACACCCGTGGTGCGGGCGACCGGCGTCTGGATGTCGACGGCCTCGGTGCGCACGTCCCGGGTGGCCTCGTAGGCGAGCAGGGTGACCAGCTCGTCGGCGAGACGGCGGAAGGTGGCGGAGTCGGTGCGCTGGTCGCGCAGCGTGGTGAGCTTGTGAGCGACCAGAGGGTGGTCGACGACATGGAGACGCATGTCCCTAACAGTAACCGCGCCCGGCCACCGCTCGCTCTGGCACCAAACCGCCCGTCCGAGGGAAACCGGGAGGGGCGGACCTGACGGGTACGACCGTGCCCGGCCCGCCCGACCTGCCTGACCTGGCCAGGAACGGCCCCGGAGCCACCACCGGCGCCACCTGGCCGGAGGCCGCCCGCACCCGGCCCGGCACGCCCCGTGTCGCCCCCGTGTCGCCCCCGTGTCGACCCCCTCCCGGCCCTCTCCCAGCTCTCTTCCGCTCCTCGCCCGGCGCCCCTCCCGGCCAGGGACCGATGCCGCGCGGCCGTGTCCGGACCGCCTCGCTGGGGCGTCCCGGCCGCGCCACGCCATGCGCGGGCGTACGTTCCGCGGGCAGGCCCCGCCGTCGTACGGTCCTGTACGCAAGGACCGCGGGGAAGAACCCGGCAGGAGGAGATCGAAGCCCGCTTCGGTGTCGCGGAGGTGGCCGTGCGGCGGCGTCTGGAAAGCCGCGTACGATCCGCAGGTGGTGGCAACAAGAGCGCTGGTGGGTCGAAGAGGGATCCACGATCGAAACAGCCAGACACAGGGTGCCGAAGACGTCCCCTGAACGCCTTGTTTCTGCCACGATTCCGAGTGGGCGGGGCTCGGAGCGCAAGCCTTCGCTCCGCCCAGGACCTCCGCCGGGGGGACCCCCAACCGGCACGCCTCTGACCAGTGGGAGAGTCACGGTGTACTTCGCCGCACTGCTCGCGCGCACCGAAGACGGGTGGAAAGCGAGCGACACAGAGCTCGACGATGTGGAGACCCTGTCGGATCTGGCCGACCTCGCCCGGGAAGCCTCTCCCGAAGAGGACACGGTGCTCGTCCTGATCGAGCAGGAGGACGCCTGGTTCGGCGTCGTCCGCCTGGACGGCGAGGACGACCCCCGCATCTACGTCTCGGACGCGGCCGCCGCGGCCCGCAGCGCCTACGGTGAGCTGCTGCTCACCGACGAGCTGCTGGGCCGGGACCCGGACGCCGACGACGGCACCGATCTGGACTCCTTGGACCTCGACGGCACGGAGGACGGTGAGTCCGAGGACGAGGACGAGGACGACGAGGACGGCCCGTCCGCCGACGCCGTGCCGCACAGCCCGGTGGGCGACAGCGAGATCCTCGACGACCTGGGGATCGGCCAGAAGGAGCTGCGCACCCTGGACGCCGAGGACGCCCTCGGTGCGATCGCCGAGGCCCTGGGCGCCTCGGAGGTCCTGGAGACCGTCCGCTGACCGCACCACAGAACCCGCACGGCGCGCCGGACCCGGTGCGCGACCCCTGGCGGACCGCGATGCGGCTCGCCCTGGCCGAGGCGGAACAGGCCGTCCGGGGCGGCGACGTACCCGTCGGGGCCGTCGTCCTGTCACCGGACGGGACGACGGTGCTCGCGACCGGGCACAACGAGCGCGAGGCCACCGGTGACCCCACGGCGCACGCGGAGGTCCTCGCGCTGCGCCGGGCCGCCCAGGCCCTCGGGGAGTGGCGGCTGACCGGCTGCACACTCGTGGTCACCCTGGAGCCCTGCACGATGTGCGCGGGCGCGCTCGTGCAGTCCCGGGTGGACCGGGTGGTCTACGGCGCCCGCGACGACAAGGCCGGCGCGGCCGGCTCCCTGTGGGACGTCGTACGCGACCGCCGGCTCAACCACCGTCCCGAGGTCGTCGAGGGCGTGCTGGCCGGGGACTGCGCCCGGCAGCTCACGGAGTTTTTCCGGGACCGCTGAATCCGATTTCAGACCATGCCCCACCTTGCTGTAAGGTCTCCCTCGGTAGCGTGTCCGAGCGGCCGAAGGAGCTCGCCTCGAAAGCGAGTGTGGCGCAAGTCACCGAGGGTTCAAATCCCTCCGCTACCGCCGAAGAAGGGCCCCGTCGCGAGACGGGGCCCTTCGTGCATGTGTTTCACGGCGCGGCGCGGCGGAAAGCAAGAGCCCTTGGCGGGCGGGCCGTTGATCCCCTCGGAACGCGTGACGGTTACACTCGCCGCCGGCAGCAGGGGGCCCACGGGGCACAGGGACAGGGGAGGCCGCGGTGGCGGTGAACGCCAAGAAGATCGCCATGTACGCGCTCGTGGTGTTCGCGCTGTACGTCATCATCACGGACCCGGCGAAGGCGGCGGACTACGTCCAGATAGGCTTCGAGGGCATATCGGACGCGGCCAAGGCCATAGGCGACTTCATGACCTGGGCCGCCAACGGAGGAAAGGGCTGACCCCCATGATCCGCCACCTGGTCCTGTTCAAGCTCAACGAGGGCGTCGACCGCGACGATCCGCGGGTCGTGGCGGGCGTGGCGGCCTTCCGGGCGCTCGGCGGCCAGATCGGGGAGCTGCGCTTCTGGGAGTGCGGCTGGAACGTCACCGACCGGCCGATCGCCTACGACTTCGCGATCAACTCGGCCGTCGAGGACAAGGACGCGCTGGTGCGCTACCTCGAGCACCCGGCCCACCAGGCGGGCGTGACCCTGTGGCGCGAGTTCGCCACGTGGGTGATCGCCGACTACGAATTCTGAGCCGCCGCCCTTCACGGCCGCCCACCGAACCCAGGCCCTCCGCCGTTACGGCGGGGGGCTTTCGCGCGTCCGGCGACCCAACTTGGCGCCGCCAGGCCACAACACGGCGTTATGGGGTGCTTGCACACAGTGCACATGTCTTGTGATGCTATGACCGCTTTTGACGGATGATTGACCGATGAAGAGGTGGCGTTGACCGTGTCGGCCAGTACTGCGCCGCCCCAGGCGGAGGCCTCCGCCCCCGCCCCCGTTCCCCCGTCTCCCGCCCCCTCTCCCGACCCGTCCCCCGCCCCCGTCACCGCCCCCGAGAAACGCCGTGGCGCCGACACCCGCGCGCTGACCCAGGTGCTCTTCGGCCAGCTCAAGGACCTCACGCCGGGCACGCCGGAGCACAACCGGGTACGGGGGGCGCTCATCGAGGCCAACCTCCCGCTCGTGCGCTACGCCGCGGCCCGCTTCCGCTCCCGCAACGAGCCGATGGAGGACGTGGTCCAGGTCGGCACCATCGGCCTGATCAACGCCATCGACCGGTTCGACCCGGAGCGGGGCGTGCAGTTCCCGACCTTCGCGATGCCGACCGTGGTCGGCGAGATCAAGCGCTACTTCCGGGACAACGTCCGCACCGTCCACGTGCCGCGCCGGCTGCACGAGCTGTGGGTGCAGGTCAACAGCGCGACCGAGGACCTGACGACCGCCTTCGGACGCTCACCGTCCACCGCCGAGATCGCCGAGCGCCTCAGGATCAGCGAGGAGGAGGTGCTGTCCTGCATCGAGGCGGGACGGTCGTACCACGCCACCTCGCTGGAGGCCGCGCAGGAGGGCGACGGGCTGCCGGGCCTGCTGGACCGGATCGGCTACGAGGACCCGGCCCTGGACGGCGTGGAACACCGCGACCTGGTCCGCCACCTCCTGGTCCAACTCCCCGAACGGGAGCAGCGGATCCTGCTGCTGCGCTACTACAGCAATCTCACCCAGTCGCAGATCAGCGCGGAACTCGGGGTGTCCCAGATGCACGTCTCGCGGCTCCTCGCGCGCAGCTTCCAGCGGCTGCGCTCCGCCAATCGCATCGAGGCATGACCGGCGCACGGGAGCACGGAGCGCAACACAGCAGCTCACACCGGTTCGCAAGCGGGATCGAACGGTCACCGTCGAGAGCGAATCGTGCACCGGCGCCGTTCCCGGCTGTTCTGCGCTGAAAAGCCGTCAGACCCCCTGTTTCCAGGGCCGATTCGCATCTTGCTTGTCGACATGTCACTACAGCGCGTTGCCGACATGTGACATTCTGCGGGAAGCGCGTTTGCCGTGGCTCCGGCTCCGGTATTCAGGTGAAGGCCGCGCTGCCCGGAAAAGGCAGCGCACCGCGACCGTCCCGCGACCCAAAGGGGGTGGCATGTCCGCAGACCAGGGCAGCTCGAAGGTACTCACGCCCACGAGCGAGGCAGCGCCCAAGAAGCTTGACGTTCTCGACGTCCTCGACGGCATCGAGGGCGTCACGCCTCTCGACGCCGTCCCCGCCCCGGCGGGAGCGGCCCCGGCCGCCGAACCGGCACTGCCGGCCACGGGGGACATCGACACCCGAACCCTGTCCCGCTCCCTGTTCCTGCGGCTCGCCGCACTGGACGAACACAGCCCCGAGCACGCCTACGTCCGCGACACCCTGATCGAGCTGAACCTTCCGCTCGTGCGCTACGCGGCGGCCCGCTTCCGCTCCCGCAACGAGCCGATGGAGGACATCGTCCAGGTCGGCACCATCGGCCTGATCAAGGCGATCGACCGCTTCGACTGCGAACGGGGCGTGGAGTTCCCGACGTTCGCGATGCCGACGGTCGTGGGCGAGATCAAGCGCTTCTTCCGCGACACCTCGTGGTCGGTGCGCGTGCCGCGCCGGCTCCAGGAGCTGCGCCTGGCCCTGACGAAGGCCAGCGACGAGCTCTCCCAGAAGCTGGACCGCTCGCCGACGGTGACGGAGCTGGCCGCGGCCCTCGGCGTCTCCGAGGAGGACGTGGTCGACGGCCTCGCGGTCGGCAACGCCTACACCGCCTCCTCGCTCGACTCCCCGGCACCCGAGGACGACGGCGGCGAGGGCTCGCTGGCGGACCGCCTCGGCTACGAGGACACCGCGCTGGAGGGTGTGGAGTACCGCGAGTCCCTCAAGCCGCTGCTGGCCAAGCTTCCGCCGCGGGAGCGCCGGATCATCATGCTTCGCTTCTTCGCGAACATGACCCAGTCGCAGATCGGCGAGGAGGTCGGCATCTCCCAGATGCACGTCTCCCGGCTGCTCACGCGCACACTGGCGCAGCTGCGGGACGGGCTCATCTCGGACTGAGGCCCCGCCGACGGCGAAGCGCCGTGGCCCCGCGCCGGCCACGGCGCCGGTCCACGGCGCTCGGCGCATCGCACGGCGGTCCGTACGGCGCCCGTCGGCCGACGACTCGTACCGCGCCTCGTACGGCGCCCTGCACGGCGCTGTGTACGGCGCCCTGCACGGCTATGGCGCCCTCGCGCGCCGCTCCTGACCCACGCCCGTCACAGCGCGGGCACAGGGGCGCCGAGGTGCCGTCCTGGCGGTGCCGGCGGCTGCCGCGTGCGGCAACTCGCGTGACGGCACGGGAAATTCGCCGGGGGCGACCACCGCCCTCGGCGACTCCGGTGCCGCTGACGCGCGAGGGTGCTACTTGAACGCGAGCCAGGCCACCGCGGCGACGACGGCCACGGCGACGACGATGCCGACGATCAGGCCGACGCGGGGACCGGACGAGGCGGCCTGCTGCTGCTGTTGTACCGGCGGAGCCTCGTCGACGAAGGCACGGAACATCTGGGTGCTGCCTGCCGGGTCGTAATTGCCCTGAGGGCCCTGGGTGTTAGCCATGGGCCGAGACACTAGCGAATCCCGGGGTGCGGCCCAAGTGCGGGGCCACCGGGACAGAAGAGGGCACGTCACCCGCGCCCACCTGCATATTTACTTTTACAATACTTGCCTTTGCCAAGTTTTTGCGCCGCCATCCACCTCATTATTTGCCTGCGGCAACCAAGCACCCTTACGGTTGCCTCAAGCAACAATTACGGAGGTGCCATGGCCGAGCAGGCGCAGTTCGAGGAGCTGGCGCGACAGCTCACCGCCGTCGGCGCCGTGAAACGGGACATGGGGCGCATCCTGCCGCCCGACTGCCCGGCCGGGTCGGCCACCGTGCTGACCCTGCTCGGCCGCCACGGCGACATGCGCATGAGCAGACTCGCCGAGCTGCTCGCCGTGGACATGTCGGTCACCAGCCGGCATGTCGCGCACGTCGCCGTACGCGGCTGGATCGAACGGTCACCGGACCCGGCGGACAAGCGCTCGCGCATCCTGCACCTGACACCCGCGGGCCTGGAGCAGCTCGACGAGCTGTCCCGGCGGACCACCCGGCTGCTCGCCGAACGGCTGGCCGACTGGAACGACGAGGACCTCGCCCAGCTCACCCGGCTGATGACGCGCCTGCGCGCATCCTTCGGCGACTGTCGCTCCACCCCGTCGCGGCCGTCCGCACCCGTAGTCGACGAGACCACCCGTACACCCGCAAGCACGTAAGAAAAGGAAGCCCATGGCAACAACCACACCAGCCGGTGTGCGGGCTCACGCCAAGCACGGGGGAGGCCCCGACCAGGCCCCCATGACGCACAAGCAGATCATGGAGGCGCTCTCCGGCCTGCTGCTCGGCATGTTCGTGGCCGTTCTGTCCGGCACCATCGTCTCCAACGCCCTGCCGAAGGTCATCGGCGACCTGGGCGGCGGCCAGTCCGCCTACACCTGGGTGGTCACCTCCGCCCTGCTGTCGATGACCGCGTCCACCCCGCTGTGGGGCAAGCTCGCCGACCTCTACAGCAAGAAGGCGCTCGTCCAGATAGCCCTGGTCATCTACGTCCTGGGCTCGGTGATCGCCGGCCTGTCGCAGAACCCCGCCATGCTGATCGCCTGCCGCGTGGTCCAGGGCATCGGCGTCGGCGGTCTGACCGCCCTGGCGCAGATCATCATGGCCGCCATGATCTCCCCGCGCGAGCGCGGCCGTTACTCCGGCTACCTCGGCGCCACGTGGGCCGTGGCCACCGTCGGCGGTCCGCTGATCGGCGGTGTCATCACCGACACGTCCTGGCTGGGCTGGCGCTGGTGCTTCTACGTCGGCGTGCCCTTCGCGGTCATCGCGCTGATCGTGCTGCAGAAGACCCTGCACCTGCCCGTCGTGAAGCGACAGGTCAAGGTCGACTGGGCCGGCGCCCTCTTCATCACCGCCGCCGTCTCGCTGCTGATGGTCTGGGTGACCTTCGCGGGTGACAAGTACGACTGGCTGTCGTGGCAGACGTACGCGATGGTCAGCGGGTCGATCGTGCTCGGTCTGCTCTTCGTCCTGATCGAGTCCCGCGCGAGCGAGCCGATCATGCCGCTGCGCCTGTTCCGCAACCGCACCATCACGCTCGCCTCGCTCGCTTCGCTGTTCGTCGGTGTCGCGATGTTCAGCGGCACGGTCTTCTTCAGCCAGTACTTCCAGCTGGCGCGCGACGAGTCCCCCACGATGTCGGGTGTCCTGACCATCCCGATGATCGCCGGTCTGTTCGTCTCCTCCACCGTCTCCGGCCAGCTCATCACCCGCACCGGACGCTGGAAGGCGTGGCTGGTCAGCGGTGGCGTGCTGACGGCGGCGGGCCTGGGCCTGCTCGGCACGCTCCGGTACGACACCACGTACTGGAAGATGGCCGTCTTCATGGTGCTGGTGGGCATCGGCCTCGGCATGATGATGCAGAACCTGGTGCTCAGCACGCAGAACCAGGTGTCGGCCGCCGACCTCGGCTCGGCCAGCTCCACGGTCGTCTTCTTCCGCTCCCTCGGCGGCGCGATCGGCGTCTCCGCGCTGGGCGCGGTGATGTCCCACAAGATCACCGACTACGTCAAGGACGGCCTGGCCGCCCTGGACCCGAAGTACGCCGCCGCCCTGGCCGGTTCGAACTCCTCCGGTGAGATCCCGGACATGGACAAGCTCCCCGCTCCGCTGCGCACGGTCATGGAGAGCGCGTACGGCCACGGCATCGGCGACGTGTTCCTGATCGCGGGCTGCCTGGCGGCGGCCGCCTTCCTGATCACGCTGTTCATCAAGGAGGTCCCCCTGCGGGCCAAGAGCGCTCCGGCGCAGGACACCACCGAGCCGCAGGCCGCCGAGACGGTCGCGGCCGCCGCCCAGACGCTCGCGGCCGCCGAGGCCGCCGCGCCCGCCCCCGAGCAGGTTCCGGTCCCGGCCATGGCCGTGGCGAGCACCGAGGAGGGCACCGGGGCGGCTCCCGCCGCACAGCCCGTCGCCCTCGCGGCCACGGACACCTTCGAGCAGCCCGGCTCCGCCGGCGTCCCCGTCCACGGCTTCGTCCGCGGCGCGGAGGGTGCCCCGGTCGCGCAGGCCGCGGTCACCCTGATCTCGCTCTCCGGCCGCCAGCTGGGCCGCGCGGTCACCCGGGCCGACGGCTCCTACGCGGTCGACGCGCCGGGCACGGGCTCGTACGTCCTGATCGCCGCCGCCGACGGCCACCAGCCGCAGGCGTCCACGATCGTCGTGCAGGACGGCCCGCTGTCGTACGACATCCTGCTCAGCGGGACCAGCGGGCTGACCGGTGTGGTCCGGGCGGCCGGGAGCGCGCTGCCGGTCAAGGGCGCGATGGTGATCGTCACCGATGTGCGCGGGGACCTGCTGGCCACCGCCTCCACCGGTGAGCAGGGCGAGTTCGGCTTCGCCGACCTGGTGCCGGGCATGGTGACCGTCGCGGTCAACGCGAGCGGCTTCCGGCCGCGCGCGCTGCCGGTCGAGGTCGCGGCCGCCGGGATCACCCGGGTCGAGGCCGACCTGGACGCCGGCGCCCGGCTCCAGGGCGTCGTACGGGCCCCGCACGGCCCGCTGGCCGACGCCCGGGTGACCCTGGTGGACCAGGCGGGCAACGTGACCGGCACGGCCACCACCGGTTCGGACGGGGCGTACGCCTTCACCGACCTGGACGGCGGCGAGTACACCGTCATCGCCACGGGCTACCCGCCGGTGGCCACCGCGCTGACCGTCTCCGGCCCCGGAGTCGACGGCCACGACATCGAACTCGCCCACCCCGGCGAGTAGTTCACCCCCGGCCCGTGGCGCGCGTGAAGGCGCGCGCCACGGGCCGGACTCTTTGCGACCAATTTTTAGGCTTTTACAGGGAGAAACGGGATGGGACTGACCGCGAGAATCCGCACCCGGGACGGATGGGCCGTGTCGCACGCGGTCGTCACGGTGACCGACTCGACCGGCAGGCAGGTGCTGCGGGCCGAGGCCGACCCCGAGGGGGCCGTGCGGGACACCACCGCTCTGGCGCCGGGCGCCTACACGGTGATCGTGACCGCCGTGGGGTACGCGCCCGCCGCCTCCAGCGCGATCGTCACCGCGAGCGGGCGTGCCGAGGTCGGCACGGTCACGCTGGCCCGGCAGGGCGGCACCGAGCTGCCGCCGCCCGGCCCGTGGACCATCGACCCGGCCCACTCCTCCGTCGGCGCCGTCGCCCAGCACCTGGGCATCTCCAGCGTGCGCGGACGGTTCACGGAGTTCGGCGGGACGATCGAGATCGCGCCAGGTGACCTCACCAAGTCCCGCGTGGAGGCGGTGATCCGGGCCGCGACCATCGACACCGGCAACGCGATGCGCGACACGCACCTGCGGTCCGCCGACTTCCTGGACGTCGAGCGGCACCCGGAGATCACCTACACGGGCGGCGAGCTGACCCAGGCCGGCCCTGACCGGTGGACCGTGCACGGCGAGCTGTCGATGCACGGCGTCGTCCGTCCGGTCGACCTGGACCTGGCCTACCTCGGCACCGGCGCCGACCCGTGGGGCGGCACCCGGGCCGCCTTCCGCGCCACGGCCGAACTGCACCGCGAGGACTTCGCGATGAACTACAACCAGATCCTCCAGGCCGGCATCGCCGCCATCGGCACGACCCTCAAGGTCGAGCTGGACATCCAGGCGGTCCAGGGCGACGCCCTGCCCGCCGCCTGAACCGGCGGGGCCGCCCGCCGAGAGGTGACGTCCTGGTCCTGCGCACAGCGGGATCAGGCGGACCGGGCCGCACGCGCTCTACGCTGCGGCCATGGCACCCCACATCGCGACGAACACCCGTGTATCCCTCGACGGACTGCTGGACTTCGTACGCCCCCGCCACCGCGCGATCCTGCTCACCCGCCGCGCCGACGGCAGCCCCCAGGGCTCCCCGCTGACCTGCGGCGTGGACGACTCGGGCCGCATCGTGGTGTCCACCTACCCAGAGCGCGCCAAGACCCGCAACGCCAGGAACGACCCCCGGGTCAGCCTGATCGTCCTGAGCGACGACTGGAACGGCCCCTGGGTCCAGATCGACGGCACCGCCGAGGTCGTGGACGCCCCCGACTCCGTCGAGCCCCTGGTCGAGTACTACCGCAACATCGCCGGCGAGCACCCCGACTGGGACGAGTACCGGCAGGCCATGGTCAAGCAGGGCAAGTCCATCATCCGGGTGACACCGGAGCGGTGGGGACCCGTGGCGACCGGCGGCTTCCCGGCCCGCCTGGCGGAGGAGGAGTAGCCGACCGGGCGCCTGGCGGTCGGTCGGCGGCCGGTGGCCGTCGGCCGGGCGCGGCGGCCGGTGGCCGGGGGCGGCGGGCGGTGGCCGGGGGCGGCGGGCGGCGGCCGGTGGTCAGGGGTCAGCGGTCAGCCGCGGGCCACCATCGCCTCGATGCCGGCGATCAGCAGGTCCAGGGCGAAGACGAAGTCGCGGTCCATCATCTCCGCGACCGTGTCCCCGCCCCGGGCCGCCATGATGTCCCTCGACTCCCGGTACACCTCGGCGGACCCCAGGGCCTCGGACACCAGGCTCATGGCCTGCTGGAAGTACTCGTCCGCGCTCAGTCCCGTGTCCGCGATCCGGGCGAAGAAGTGGCCCTCGATCGTGCCGTAGCCGTACACGAACTGGAAGACGGCCGAGATCGCCCCCGTCACCCCGTGCGCGGGCAGTCCCGTGCGGCGGACCACCCGCTGGACCACCCGGGAGAACGCGAGCGAGTTCGGGCCGATGTTGAGGAAGCGCCCGGCGAGCGGGGACAGCCAGGAGTGCCGCACCAGCAGCGCCCGGTACTCGGCGGCCAGCCCGCGCAGCTGGTCCCGCCAGCCGGCGTCCGGGTCCTCCAGGTCGGGCAGCGGCAGCTCTCCGAAGGCCGCGTCCAGGGCGAGTTCGAGCAGGTCGTCCTTGGTGTCGACGTACCAGTACAGGGACATCGCGGTGACGTTCAGCTCGCCGGCGAGGCGCCGCATGGAGAACTTCTCCAGCCCGTCGGCGTCCAGCAGCCGTACGGACACCGCGGTGATCCGCTCCCGGTCGAGCCCCGAGGGCTGCCCGCCGCGCCCACCGCGCCGGTCCTGCCGCTCCTGCCGGTCGTGCCGGTCGTGCCGGTCCTTCGCGTCCAGCCAGACGCTGCCCCGCGCCGCCCCCGCACCCGCCTTCGCCATCGACGCACCCTCCTGGAACTCCGGCCATCCCTCACGATGCTAGGCGCCGTCCGGGGGGCGGAGGGAACCGCGCTACCGGCCACGGTGAACCCGCGGCCGCGCGCCCGCCCCTGCCCCCGGCTCTCAGGCGGCCGCCCGCTCCGCGCGCCGCAGCAGCCCCGCCGCCAGCAACCCCCCGACCAGCACGGCGACGGCCCCCACCAGCTGCCCGGCCCCCAGCCCGGACGCCAGGGACTTCCCCGAGGCGACGGAGGAGCTGAGCACGGCCCCCAGCACGGCCACGCCGAGCCCGTTGCCGAACTCGGCCAGCGTGCCGTTGATCCCGGCCCCCACTCCGGCCTTCTCCGGCGGGATCGCGCTCATGATGGCGTGCGCCATGGCCGGGTTGGCGACCGCACACCCCACCCCGATCAGCACCAGACCGAGCAGCGTCCCCGCGTACCCACCGGAGTCCAGCTCCGCGATGGACACCAGCCCGAGCGCCATCACCACCATGCCCAGCGCGATCGACACCGGCGTCCCCAGCCGCGCCGCCCACTTCGCCGACAGCCCGGTGAAGTTGAGCAGGACGACCGACAGCGCCAGCGGTGCCGTGCGCAGTCCGGCCTCCAACGGGCCGTATCCGAGGACGGACTGCAGATGCTGGGTCAGCAGGAACAGCGCCCCGCCCATCCCGAAGGTGATGAGCACGGCCCCGGCGACCGCCCCCGTGAACCTGCGGTTCCGGAAGAACTGGAGGTCGACCATCGGCTCCTCGGTCCGGCTCTCCCAGAGCGCGAAGAGACCGAGCGCCACCACCGCCACACCCGCGGCGCCGAGCACCCGCGGCGAGGTCCAGCCGTGCCGCGGACCGGAGATGACCGCGAACACCAGCGAGGCCATGCCGACGGTCGACAGCAGCGCGCCGAGCAGGTCCGGACGGCCACCGCTCACGGGCGGGTTCTTCGACTCCGGTACGAGCACCACCGCCGCGGCCACGCCCAGCGCCGCCACCGGGATGTTGATCAGGAAGATGGCGCCCCACCAGAAGTGGTCCAGTACGAAGCCGCCGATGAGTGGGCCGGCCGCGAAGCCCAGCGAGTTCACCGCGCTCCAGATCCCGATCGCCTTCGGCTGCTCCTCGGGCGCGAAGATCTGCATCGCCACGGCGAGCGTGGTGGTCAGCAGCAGCGCCCCGCCGACGCCCATGCCGGCCCGCGCGGCGATCAACTGGCCGGTGGTGTCGGCGAGTCCGGCCACCAGCGAGCCGATCCCGAACAGGGCGAGCCCCGCGATCAGCATCTTCTTGCGGCCGTACCGGTCGGCGGCGCTGCCCGCGGTGAGCAGCAGGCCGGACTGCACCAGGGAGTAGGCGTTGATCATCCACTGGATGTCGGAGGTGGCCGCGTGCAGCGCGCGGGTGAGGGAGGGGATGGCCACGTTCAGGACGGTGTTGTCCAGCAGCACGGTGAGCTGGGCGAGGCAGATGACACCGAGGATCAGCCAGCGCTGGGGATGGCCTGCGGCAGGGGTCGTACGCGACATGCCGTACACCGTATAGGACCTGCTATACGGTGTACGGCTATTTTGGCCGGGGGTCAGGTGCCCGACGCTCGCGTCAGGTCGTAGAACGTGGCCGACCCGACCGTCACCTTCGTGAAGGTGCTCTCGACCCAGGAGGTGATCCGGGAGGCCGTACCGCTGCCGGCGCCCGCGCGGCCGCCCTCGCCCATGCCGCCGCCCATGCCGCCCATGCCGCCGCCGGCGATGAAGTAGTGGATCCTTCCGTCGGTCACGTACTTCTTGAACTGGGCGAGCGTCGGGGACGGGTCGGTGCCGTTGAAGCCTCCGATCGCCATCACCGGGTCACCGGTGGCCAGCTGGTAGCTCGCGGCGTTCTGGGAGCCGATGGACGCGGCGGCCCAGGTGTAGCGCCCGGCGTCCTTCTCCAGCAGCTTCTTCGCCGCGGCGGAGACGTTCGCGCCGTCCAGCAGGCCGCCGGCGCCACCGCCGGGACCACCCGTACGACCGCCCTCGCCGGGCACAGCGCCGCCGGGGAAGCCGCCGCCGGGGAAGCCGTTGGCCCGGCCGTTGCCCTGGCCCTGGCCCTGCGGGGTGCCGTTCTGGCCCGGTGTTCCGCCGCCGGGGAAGCCCTGCCCGGGTCCCTGGCCCTGGCCGGGCATGCCCCCGTTCCCGTTCGGTTGACCCTGACCCTGGCCCGGCATGCCGGGGGCGCCGAAGCCGCCCCGCGGTCCGCCGTCGGCGCCCGCGCCCCGGCGGCCGCCGCCGAAGCCCATCGCGCTCGCGCCCGCCGGGCCCGCCGTCGGAATGGAGCCGGTGTGCGCGGAGTCCACGGTGCTCAGCGTGTACGCCGTGGGACCGGCCAGCGCGGCCACGAGGGCCACCGACGCCGTGGTGAGCGCCAGGAGGCGGGAGAGCCGGCCCGCGAAGACCAGCCCCAGCGCCGCCACCAGGCCACCGGCCAGCACCAGCCACCGCAGCCAGGGCAGGTAATCGGGGGTGCGCTCCAGCAGGACGTACCCCCACACGCCGGCGGCCACCACGGAGGCCGCCAGGGTGAGAGCCGCCCAGGTCTCCCTCCGCCGTTCCCACAGCAGCCCGGCGCCCATACCGGTCACGGCGGCGGCGTAGGGCGCGAGGGCGACCGTGTAGTACTGGTGGAAGATGCCCGCCATGTAGCTGAAGACGGCCATGGTGATCAGCAGCGAGCCGCCCCACACCAGGAACGAGGCGCGCGTGACGGACGCGCGGCGCAGTCCGCGCGTGGCCCACAGGCCCGCGATCAGCAGGATCAGCGCGGCCGGGAGCAGCCAGGAGATCTGGCCGCCGACCTCGGAGCCGAACATCCGGTCCCAGCCGGTCTCGCCCCACCGCCCGGAGCCGTTGGCACCGCCCCCACCGCCACCGCCACCGACGCTTCCGGTCTCGTCGCCGCTGATGCGGCCCAGCCCGTTGTAGCCGAACGTCAGCTCCAGGAAGCTGTTGTTCTGCGAGCCGCCGACGTAGGGACGCGAGGACGCCGGCCACAGCTCGACGACCGCGACCCACCAGCCGCCCGACACCACGAGCGCGAGGGCCGCAAGACCCAGCTGCGCCAGCCGCCTGCGCAGCCGTACCGGACCGCAGACGGCGTACACGAGTGCCAGCGGCGGCAGGATCAGGAACGCCTGGAGGGTCTTGGCGAGGAAGGCGAAACCGATGGCGACACCCGCCCCCACCAGCCACCTGGTCCCGCCGTCCTCGACGGCACGTACGACGAAGTAGCAGGCCAGCGCCATCAGCAGGGCCAGCAGCGCGTCCGGGTTGTCGAACCGGTACATCAGCGCCGCGACCGGAGTGAGCGCGAGCACCGCGCCCGCGACGAGACCGGCCACCGGGCCGAACCGGCGGCGTACACCGGCGTACACGACCGCCACCGAGCCGACCCCCATGAGGACTTCGGGGACGAGGATCGCCCACGCGTTCAGGCCGAAGATCCTGACCGACAGCTCCATGGGCCACAGGAAGGCCGACGGCTTGTCGACGGTGATGGCGTTGCCCGCGTCCAGCGAGCCGAAGAAGAACGCCTTCCAGGACCTGCTGCCCGCCTGCACGGCCGCCGAGTAGAAGGAGTTGGCGTAGCCGGAGGCGCCGAGGTCGTACAGGTAGAGCAGGAGGGTGGCGGCCAGCAGACCCAGGAAGGCCGGGCGCACCCAGCGCGGGTCCTCGGGGTGGCCGCGCCACAGCCTCCGTACGACGGACGCCCGCACGGGCTCACCGGGCACGGACGCGGTGGGCGGCGCCCCGGCGGGCGGGCTGCCCTGCGGGGCCGACGGGTCGTAATGGGTGGTCATCGGGGGGTCTCCCTGATCGGACTCGTGGACGTACGGCGGGTTCACCGGCTCACCGGCTCTCTGATTCACCGGTTCTCCGGTCACCGGTTCTCCGGGAAGACCCAGGCGCGGAAGAGGAGGAAGCGCAGGACGGTCGCGGCGAGGTTGGCGGCGACGAGGACGGCCAGTTCGGTGGAGTGGGCGGGGGCGCGGGTGGCGGTGTTCAGGGCGGCCAGCGAGCCGCTGGTCAGGGCGAGTCCGACGGCGAAGACGACCAGGCCCTGCGCCTGGTGCCGTACGGCACCGCCGGGGCCGCGCACCCCGAAGGTGAGGCGGCGGTTGGCGGCCGTGTTGACGACGGCCGCGACGAGCAGGGCGAGCGCGTTGGCGGTCTGGGAACCGGCGAACTGCCGGAAGCCGCTGTAGAGGAGCAGGTAGAAGAGGGTCGACAGACCGCCGACCACGCAGAACCCGACGAGCTGCCTGGCCAGCCCTCTGGGCACGTCCTGGATCTCGCGGTCGCGCGGGTCGTCGCCGAAGGGCCGGGTGAGCCGGTCCAGCGGCAGCGAGCCGCCGGCCAGGGCCCTGCCGACACGCCACACGCCCTTGAGGTCGTCGGTCGCGGTCCGCACGATGCGGACCGTGGACTGTGGGTCGTCGACCCAGTCGACCGGCACCTCGTGGATGCGCAGCCCGGCCCGTTCGGCGAGCACCAGCATCTCGGTGTCGAAGAACCAGCCGGTGTCCTCCACCAACGGCAGCAGCACCTGGGCCACTTCGCGCCGGATCGCCTTGAAGCCGCACTGCGCGTCCGAGAAGCGGGCCTGGAGCGAGCCGCGCAGGATCAGGTTGTAGGCCCGGCTGATGAACTCCCGCTTGGGGCCGCGCACCACCCGGGAGGCGCGGGAGAGCCGGGAGCCTATCGCCAGGTCCGAGTGGCCGGAGATCAGCGGGGCCACCAGCGGGAGCAGGGCGTTCAGGTCGGTGGACAGGTCGACGTCCATGTAGGCGAGGACCGGCGCCTCGGAGGCGGACCACACGGCCCGCAGGGCGCGTCCGCGGCCCTTCCGCTCCAGCCGGAACGCCGTGACCTCGGGGATCTCCGCCGCCAGCCGGTCCGCCACCAGCGGGGTGGTGTCCGTGGACGCGTTGTCCGCGATCGTGATGCGGAAGGGGTACGGGAAGGTGCGTGTCAGGTGCGCGTGCAGTCCGCGCACGCACGGTTCGAGGTCCTTCTCCTCGTTGAGGACGGGGATCACCACGTCCAGGACGGGCGTACCGGCGTCCTCGGCCGGCAGGTGCTCCCGCGCCGGCAGGGCGCCGGGAGAAGAGTCGGTTCGCATGGACCGACTCTTCTCAACTGCCCTGTCGCACCCGTGTGGTGGCGCTGTGCGGGGGCTGTGAGTCCTGTTGCCCACCGGGACCGGAGACGCGCCCGACGGTTCCGGAGACCTGCCCGACGGCTCCGGAGACCGGACGCGGGGTGGGGGTGGCCGGGCTCGGGACGGGTGCGACCGGGCTCGGGACAGGTGCGACCAGGCTCGGGACAGGGGAGGCCGGGCTCGGGACAGGGGAGGCCGGGTCGGATGCGGGGGCGACCGGGTCGGATGCGGGCAGCCGGACGATGAACACGGTGCGCCCCGGGGCGCTTTCCACGCTCACCGCACCGCCGTGCGCGGCGGCGACGGCCCGCACGATGGCGAGCCCCAGACCGGTGGAGCCGGTGGCGCGGGAGCGTGCGGAGTCGCCCCGTGCGAACCGTTCGAAGACGTGCGGCAGCAGCTCGGGCGGGATGCCGGGCCCGTCGTCCTCGACGTCGGCGCACAGCCACGGCCCCTGACGCCGCACGCGCGCGGTGACCGTCGTACCGGGCGGGGTGTGGGTGCGGGCGTTGCCCAGCAGGTTCACCAGCACCTGCTGGAGGCGGGCCGCGTCGGCCGGGGCTAGCGCCGGTTCGTCGGGCAGGTCGAGCCGCCAGTTGTGGGCCGAGCCGACCGCGCGTGCGTCGCTGACGGCGTCCACGACGAGCGGCACGAGGTCGGTCCGCTCGAACCGCAGCGGCCGCCCCGCGTCCAGCCGGGCGAGCAGCAGCAGGTCCTCGACGAGGAGGGTCATCCGGCCCGCCTCGGACTCGATACGGCCCAGCGCGTGCCGGGTGTCCGGGCCGACCTGTTCGCGGCCGCGCCGGGTCAGCTCGGCGTAGCCGCGGATGGAGGCGAGCGGGGTGCGCAGCTCGTGGCTGGCGTCGGCGACGAACTGCCGTACCCGCGTCTCGCTCCGCTGGCGGGCGTGCAGGGCGTCGTGGACGTGGTCGAGCATGCGGTTGAGCGCGGCGCCGACCCGGCCGACCTCGGTGTGCGGGTCGCACTCCGCCTCCGGGACGCGCTCGCTGAGGTTCACCTCGCCGCTGTGCAGGGGCAGTTCGGAGACGCGGGTGGCGGTGGCGGCGACCCTGCGCAGGGGGCGGGTGGCCACGCCGACGATGACGGTCCCGGCGATGCCGGCGGCGACGAGCCCGGCGACGGTGACGCTGACCTCGATGAGGATCAGGGTGCCGATCGTGCCGTCGGTGTCCTTGGTGGGGATGCCGACGTAGAAGTCGCCGTTGGGGCCGTGGGCGTACTGCACCCGGTAGGAACCCAGCCCGGGCACCCTCACGGTGTGCGGCTGCCCGTCCCGCGGGACGGAGTCGAGGGCGGCCAGCTGGGCGCCGTCGAGGGACCTGGCAATCATCTGGAGGGTGGCGGCCGACTTCTGGCCCAGCTCGCCCTCGGTTGCACTGCCGTTCTCGACCTCGGCCGCGATGGTGAACTGGGGCTGTGGGCCGCGGGTGACGAATGCGGACAGGCTCTTCTCGCCGCCGAACCGGCCGGTGTGCCCGATGCCGGGCCCGGCCGCATTTCCTTGAGCTGTCGGCTTGCCCTGGCCCAGCGGCTCTCCCTGGCCGGGCGGGGCGAACTCCCCGGACAGGCGCCTGCCCGCCTCGTGCAGCCCGCCGTCCAGCTGCTCGTACAGATGCGAGCGCAGGGCCAGCGTGGTCACGGAGCCGATCACCGCGCACACCACGGCGATCAGCGTCACGGACGCGACGACGAGCCGTGTCCGCAGGGTGCGCGGCTGTCCCGCCCGCCCCCTGCGCGTACGCGGCCGTCGTCGCCCGCTCATGCCACGGCGGGCTTGATCAGGTAACCCGCCCCGCGCCGGGTGTGGATCATCGGCTCCCGGCCGGCGTCGATCTTCCTGCGCAGGTACGAGATGTACAGCTCGACGACATTGGCCTGGCCGCCGAAGTCGTACGACCACACCCGGTCCAGGATCTGGGCCTTGCTGAGCACCCGGCGCGGGTTACGCATGAGGAAGCGCAGCAACTCGAACTCGGTGGCGGTGAGATGGATGCTGTCCCCGGCCCGCCACACCTCGTGGCTGTCCTCGTCCAGGGTCAGGTCCCCCACCACGAGCACGGACTCCGAGCGGCGGTCCGCGGCCCCGGCCCGGCGGATCAGCCCGCGTAGCCGGGCCACGACCTCCTCCAGGCTGAACGGCTTGGTCACGTAGTCGTCGCCGCCCGCGGTCAGCCCGGCGATCCGGTCCTCCACCGCGTCCTTCGCGGTCAGGAACAGCACGGGCACGTCCGGAAGTTCACGCCTGAGCCGGCCGAGCACCGCCAGCCCGTCCATGTCGGGCAGCATCATGTCCAGCACGACGGCGTCGGGCCGGAACTCCCTAGCCGTCTGCACGGCCCCCTGCCCGTCCCCCGCACTCCTGATCTGCCAGCCCTCGTACCGCAGAGCCATGCTCAGCAGTTCGGTGATGGACAGTTCGTCGTCCACCACGAGCACACGGACGGGGCTCCCGTCCGGCCTCAGCAGTTCGGTGCGTCCTTGGGAGGAGGTCGTCGTCATGGTGGCCACCTTGTCGGCGACCTCTGAGAAGAGGCTTTCCTCAATCTGTGATTTCCCTGAGAAACGCACAGGTGACTCTCAGGGAACACCTGGGAACCGCTCACCCGTGACTGTGGCTGTGACCGTGGCTGTGGCTGTGCTCGACCCGGGCGATGTGGATCGTGTACCGCTCGAACCACCGCTCACGGCCGCGCCGTTTGGCCGCCAGGTGGTCGGGGTGCCGCCGCCACTCCTCGATCCCCGCGAGGTCGCGGAAGTAGGCGACGGAGATGGCGAGTCCGCCGGGGGTGCGGGCGAAGTCCTCGCCGAGGAAGCCGGGGACCTCCCGCACGAGGCGGGAGAGGTGGGCACCGGTGCGGTCGTACGCGTCAGGGTCCTCGGGATCGTCGGCCGTACGGGTGGAGGTGAACACGACTGCGTAATAAGGGGGTCGGAGGGCGGGGGTCGGACCGGGGACGACAGGACTGTCCTGCTGATCACTCATGGCGTCCACGATGTCCGCCGGCGCCGGAGCGGGTCCATGGACCTTGCCCAAAGGGATCCGTACGGGATCCAAGTCTTGACCTTGGCGGCCCGGATCAGAAGAGACCTTCCTGCTCCCTCCTGAACTCCCGGACCGGCAACGTGACTTCACTGAGCCCCGCACGCAGCGGGGCCAGTCGCCAGCCGGGCAGCAGACGGGTGTCGAGGACGACGACGCCCCGCCCGGCGACGGCGAGATGCAGATCGGGTCCGGCGGCGGCGACCAGCTCACCGCTCACACGGCCGCCCGCGAGAAGCTCCACCACGTCCCCGACGGCAGGGTCCGCGCCGGCGATCCCGAACACACCGACATGATCGACGACTTGGCAGGGTTCACGGGTGAGCGATTCGGGCCAGCCGCCGAGGTCGACCGCCCGCGCGTGCAACTCCGTGATCTCCGCCGCCCGTTCGGCCTCGGTCGCCGGCAGGGTGGACCGCACCGCCCGCTTCACGGCGTACGGGATCCGGTCCGGGACCTGGAGGGCGGCCCGGAGCAGCTCCTCGGTGCGCCGGGCGGCCATCAGCGGACCGGTACCGAGCCAGCTGAAACAGACGGCGCCCTGTTCGAGCAGCCGCGCCGAACCCCGCTCGAGGGCCGTGATGCCGACCTTGACCAGGCCGGGGCCGAACCAGGCCAGGTAGACGCGGTACGGCCGCGGGTCGTCCGCGATCGTGTCGGCGGCCACGGAGTGCGCCCGGTCCAGCCGCGCGCACTCCTCGCACCGCGCCCCCTTACTCCGCCCCGGCACCACCGCCCGCACCGGGCACGCGTTCCCCCGCGCGCCGACACACCCCCGCGCCGAGCCGTCCACGACCGCGAAGGCGACCCGCTTCCCCCGGGACAGCGCGCTGCGCCGTCCCCCGCCCCAGAGCAGGAGCGGCCCGTCCGGCGTCCAGCGCAGCCCGGAGCATTTCCATACGTGTGCGTCGTGTGCCATCACTCTTGAGGGTACGAGGAGGCGCTGACAGCGGTACGTGGACCGCGGCGCGCGGTAGCGTGTGAAACGGCCCGAAGCCGCAACCTCGCGATGCGACTTCGGGCCGTTCCTCTTCGGGCCGTTCCTCTTCGGGTCGTCCCTCTTCGGGCCGTCCCTCCGGCACACGGAGGCGGCGCCCGGCAAGATCCGGAAGACGGGTCCTACGGCAGCACGTACACCGGCCTCCCGTCCGCCGCACTGCCCACCTGCCGCATGCAGCCCCGCTTGATCAGCATCCGCACGCAGTCGTGGACACGGTCGAGGGTCAGTCCCGTACGGCCGGCGACCTCTTCCAGCCGGCAGGGAACGGGGCCCCTCACCAGCGCCGGCGCCAGGTAGGCGGCCACGGCGTGCACATCCTCGGTGACGACCAGGTTCTTCTCCCGCCAGGTCGCAAGCAGCCGCTGCGGTGTGATCACCGGGGGCGGGCCGGCCACGGGAGCGGGCGGCCGCAGCCGCTCTGCGATCACGTCAAGGGTGTCGGCGATCCGCCCGAGCACATCCTGCAGGCCGCCCGCGCGGGCACCAAGGACACTGAGGCGTGCGTCGATGCCGCCCAGGTGGTCGTTGGCACGGCCGAGGTTCTCGTCGACTCGGCCCAGATGTTCGCCGACTCGGCCCAGGTTCTCGTTGACTCGGCCCAACTGCTCGTTGCCCCGGCGCATCTGCTCGATCCGCTCCGACTGCGCGACCGCCAGCGCCTCGTCCGCCCGGATGTTCCGCTCCTCCAGCCTGACGATGGCGTCGGCGACCTGCTGCGGCATGAGGTACGCGGTGTCGCCGGTCGGGGCGGGCTGCACGGGGGCGGCCTCGAGAGTGTAGGAACCGTCGCGCTGGACGGTCGCGATCACTTCGGAGACCCAGGCTTTGAAGGGTGCGCACTCGGGCTTGGTGCAGCCGCTGACGAGGGCGATCAAACCCCGCAGACTGACCAGCTTCATCGACTTCTGCAGCCTGTGACCTGCGAGTTTGCGCAAGGCGTCTACTGGATAGACGCCTTGCGCAAACTCAGCGAGCCGCTTGGTGCAGTCCGGCGCGACGTGCCACAGGAGTGCTTGCCGCGTGTTCGCGTAGCCGAGATTCACCGCCACGTCCGCCGCCGGAAACCAGTGCTCGCCCTCCGGCGTTGTCAGCCTCCGCACCCGCGCCCCTGTGGCCGCGAACACGAAGTCGTTGACGTCGATCGCGTCCCGCCGCTGCTCCCCCGACTGTCCTGGTTGCCCCGACTGCCCCGACTGCGTGTCGTCGTACTCGTACATCGAGCATCACCTCCACCCCGGAAGCTAGGGACGCAAATCCCCAACTACCGTGCAGAGGAAGCACATTCACTCGATAGGTGTCAGAGGTATCGATTCCGCACCGGGTGTCACCCGGCCTCCCCGGGCACCGCAGCCCCCGCCACCTCGACCGACCGGCTGTCCCGCCCCCGTCCCGCCAGCCGGCAGGCCACGCACCCGGCATGTCCCGCCCGGGCCTGGGAGTCCCGCACCCGCATCCCCCACTGCCCCCGGGGCCGCACGCCCGGCGGCTTGCCCCAGCCGGCGAGATGGAGGGCCCAGGTGACCAGGACGCCCGCCCCCGCGATCACCAGCCCGGCTCCGACGGCCGGCAAGGAGGCCACGCACACCCCCGCCCCCGCCAGCCCGCTCCCGGCGGCGCCGATACAGAAACCGGTCCAGCCGGCGATCGTGTGACCCTCGTCGTGCAGACTCATGAGCGGCCCCCCAAGGACTCTGTCTCGTGGACTGAGAGATGCACGCCCGACTATCCCAGGCAGCGGAGAACTCAGGAAGACGGACGACAAGGCGAACGACGCCATTGCACCCGCCTCGCGGAAAGCCCGCACGCGAAACGCCGAAGGCCCCGGATCTCTCCGGGGCCTTCGGTCTGTGTGCACTCGGCAGGATTCGAACCTGCAACCTTCTGATCCGTAGTCAGATGCTCTATCCGTTAAGCTACGAGTGCTTGTTCTTTTGTTTTTGTCTCCGTTTCCGGCCCTTTCGGCCCGTCCCGGCGACAAGAAGAACATTACACGACTGCCACCGACATGTGAAATCCGTTAGGCATACCCCTTCTGACCTGCGGAAACGCCGATTCGGCGGCTCGCGGGCGTCGGCCGGAAACCATGCGGGAGGGCGGAGCGGGACAGGTCACTCCGGCCTTTGTGCGCCGAAGGCAAGCCCCTGCGCGGCTTCCAGGGATCTGAGTCGGCATCCGCGATCACCGGGAGCTTCCGTCAGACGGGGAGGACTGCCCGCTCGTCCGTGGCCCGTCCCTCGCGTCGGCGGCCAGGCCCGAACTCCCGTTCCCGGATCACCGCTTGGCACCCGCTGGATACCGACCAGGTCCGGGCAGCCCTCCGGGCAAGGCTCTTCGTGGGTGCGGGCAGGGCGGGTTCACCGTCCAGCGCGTGGGGTGCTGTGGCCCAGGTCACGTCCTGCCCAGGTGTTTCCGGTCGCGGCACGCACCCGGCCAACTCCCGCGACCGCCGAGTCGGAGTAGGAGTAGGAGATAGGAGTCGGACCCGGACTCGGACCCGGAGTCGATCACGGTTCGTCCCGTTGCCCTCGATCGGGAAGGGCGGGGCACGCGCCAGGAGCGCTGCTCACGCAAACGACTCAGGGAGCCCAGCCGATATCGGTTGGACTCCCTGAGTCAAAGGGCGGAGGCGGAGGGATTTGAACCCTCGATGGGCTTTAAGACCCAAACCGCATTAGCAGTGCGGCGCCATAGACCGGACTAGGCGACGCCTCCAGCACAACCACTCCCGCGAGCGCGCGAACGGTGCGTGCAGATGATGACACAGACGAGTGCGGTGTCACCAATCGCCACCCACGGTACTAGGCGCGGGGGCCACAGGGCAAAGGCCTTCGCCGGGCGAGGCGGCAGGTGGGGACACCGGAGGCGGACCGGGCCACCGGGTGAGGCCGCAACGTCCGGGGAGCGTGCGCGTTGGGCAGGCCATGGTCTCTTTCCTGCCGGGCGTCCCGCGGGACGTCCTCGTGTCGTCCCTCGCCGCCGCCGTCTCGTCCCTGGCCGCCCTCGGCGCCGCACCCGCCGCGGCCGTGTCCGCGTCCATCCCCACCTCCACCCCCGCGTCCGTCATGCCTCCGCCCGTTCGGACGGAGGACCGGGCCGGTGACCACCTCACGGTCGTCGTCCGGCAGGCCGGGCCCGGGCGGGACGGGACGTACGAGGTGTTCTGTCATCCCGCCGCCGGCCGTCACCCGAACGTGGAGGGGGCCTGCCGCGTGCTCGACGAGAACACGCGGTGGGGACAGGACACCTTCGCCCCGGTGCCCCCCGGAAGCATCTGCACCATGATCTACGGCGGTCCGGCCACCGCCCACGTCACCGGCACCTGGGCCGGCCGCCCGGTCGACGCCCGGTACGACCGCGGCAACGGGTGCGAGATCGGACGGTGGGACCGGCTGGTGCCCTTCCTGCCGAAGATCGACGCGTCCGCGTGAGGGGACGCGAACGCAGGGCGTGAGAGGAAGGGGCGCTCCTCCTCCCCCTCACGACATCACCCCTGCCGTCACCCCCGTCATCACCCCACCGTCACCCTGCCCTCACCCCCGCCGTCAGCGCCGCCATCACCCCCGTCATCAGCGCCGTGACCGTAAAGGTCCGGCGAAGGTCTCGGGGAGCCGGTGCGTGGCCGAGGGGGTGGGTGGCACGGCGCCGAACCCGCTCTGGAGGAGGTCCGCACGCCTGTTCACCGTCACTTAGTCGTGCGACCTCCCCCTCATCCGGCACCGCGCGCCCAACTCGTGCCTTTAGACTCCCTCGCGTGACACGCTGCGGGCCGGTTGGCAAGATGGCCCGAGCAGTCGGCAAGGTGCGGTAACAGGGAGGAAGCGTCTCGTGAGCAGCAGGCCATCCCGAGGCGCTGCTCGCCTCGCGGCGATACTCGACGCGCTGCCCGACGCGTTGGTCCTGGTCAACGCCAACGGGACCGTCGTGAACGCCAACACCATCGCCCTGGAGGCCTTCGAGGCCCCGGGGACGGCACTCGTGGGGCGTGGGCTGCTGGATCTGCTGCCCGAATTCGACTCCAGGCTCATCCCGGGCTCCATGCGGCGGCCCGATCACATGGACCCGCACGGACGGACCAAGCCGACGCGGATGGTCGCGCGGCGCACCGACGGGAACGAGTTCCCGGTCGAGGTCACCAGCGCGAACCTGGAGAACGGGCAGCAGGCGTACGACGGTTACGGCTACACCGGCGACGAGCTGCTGATGATCGTCGTACGGGACCTGTCCGGGACCGTGGACACCGAGGCCGAGCTGGCCCGTTCGCAGCGGCAGACCGAGATGATCCTGCGGGCGGCCGCCGAGGGCGTCGTGGGCACCGACACCGACGGGCGCATCGTGCTCGTCAATCCGGCCGCCGCCCAGATCCTGGGGTTCCGGGCCGGCGAGCTGGGCGGCAAGGAGCTGCACACGCTCTTCCTGCACTCCCGCGCCGACGGCTCCCCCTTCCCGTACGACGAGTCGCCGCTCGCCGACACCCTGCGCTCCGGGCGCAAGCACCGGGTGCGCGGGCAGGTGCTGTGGTCCAAGAGCGGGGACCAGGTCTCGGTCGACCTGACCACCGCGCCCGTGCGCGACGGCGACCAGCTCGTCGGCGCCGTCATGACCTTCACCGACCGGCGGCCGTACGACACCCTCGCCGACGAGAAGGCCACCCTGGAGAAGGCCCACACGGAAGAGCTGGAGAAGCTCTCAGAGGAGCACGCCTCCGACCTCACCGCGCTGCGCCAGCAGCACGTCAGCGAACTCGAGGAACTGCGCGAGCAGCACACCGCCGAACTCACGGAGCTGCGCGAGCAGCACGAGGAGGAGGTGGCCGCCGGCGAGGAGCGGTACGCCGCGCTCGGCGAGCGGGAGAAGGACCGTTACGAGGCCATCGCCGGGCGGTACGAGCAGCTGCTCACGCTGCTCGGCGGGTCCCTGCGCGGACCGCTGGACGAGCTGCGGCGCGAGCTGGCCGCCCTCGCCGCGGACGACGCCGGACAGCTGTGGCCCGAGGCCAACCAGGTGCTGCACCACCTGTCGGCGGGCTACTCACGGATCACGACCCTCATCGACAACGTCCTCGGCTACCAGCGGCTCGACGCCGGCACGGAGGACATCACCCGGACGAAGGTGATGCTCGACGCCGTCGTCGCCGCCGGTGTCGACGGGGCCGTCGAGCTGATCGGGCCGGGGCGCGTGCAGTTCGCCGTACATGCACCGCCCATCGAGGCCGAGGTCGACCCGCAGCGGCTCGCGACCGCGCTCGCGCACCTCGTGGCCGACGTGGCGGGTGTGGACGCCACCGGAAACTCGCCCGTCTCGACGGGTGGTTACCTGGACAACACGGTCGTGGTCGCCGCCGCGCAGCGCGGTGAGGTCGCGCGCATCGAGGTGCGCGGTCCGTACGCCGGGGGCGACTCGGTGCACGAGCCGATCGTGCGCGGAATCGTGCGCGCCCACGGTGGTGTGCTGCAGACGCACGAGGTGCCGGGCATGAGCGGCAGCGCCTACGTGCTCGAAGTGCCGCTCGGGGGCGGGGCCGGGGCGGTCGCCGCCCGGGTCCCGGACGCCGAGGACACCACGGCGGCGGAGAGCGCCGCGTCGGCCGATCAGGCGGCCGGCGGACGGCGGCGGGCCCGGCGGTCCTCCACCGACGCCTTCCTGGAGATCGACGTGCCGGGCCGGGTTCCGGCCGAGGGCGCGGGCGGTGACACCGAGGCGTCCGCGCCGACCGGTCGGCGCCGCAGGCGTGCCGGGGCGCCCGCCGAGGAGGCGGGGCCGCTCGCGATCGAGAGCGTGGAAGCCGTCGCCTCCGCCGCCTCCGGCGGCACCGGACGGCGGCGCGCACGCCCCGCCGAGATCGGTGCCGGTGCCGGTGCCGGCGAAGCGTTGGCCGAGGGCGCTATGGGCGCCGTGGGCGCTGTGGTGACCGCGGCCGAGCACGCGGCGGGAGCCGCCGCCTCCGGTTCGGGGCTCGGCGGCGCCGTGCCGCCCCGGGGCGTACCCGTGGCCGCCGGGCAGCGTGCCCCGCACGACGACAACCGGGCCCAGGCGGCCCTGCCGCCCGCACTGCCGGCGGCGACGGGTGGCCAGGCGGCTCCGGGTGCCGAGGCGGTCACGGGCACCGACGCCGACGCGGACGACGACGCACAGCCGACCGGGCGGCGCCGGCGTGCGCTGGCCGCGGCCGCGGAGCGTGCGGCGGCTCAGGAGGCGGGCGGTCGTCCGGTCTTCGCGCTGCCCCCCGCCGAGGCCGACCGCTCGCCCGAGCCCGCCGAGGCGGGGACGGGTGTTCCGGCAGGCGTTCCTGCGGGTGTTCCCGTGGGGCCCGGGGCACTGGCGCCGGCGCCCGGCGGCGACGGGCGGCACGACGCCGTACCGCTCGACCAGAGCGAGGACCACACTCCGCCTCAGCCGCATTCCGCCACCGCTCCGACCGGCCGCCGCAGGCGGGCCGTCGCACCACCGGCGGAGGCCCCGGAGGCCGTACCCACCGTGCAACCGGCCGTGCAGGCCGTTCCCGCTCCGATGGCGCCGGTCCAGGGCGTTCCCGCTCAGCAGGGCGTTCCGGTTCAGCAGGGCGTGGCCGCCGCCGGTCAGCCGGTCCCCGGGGCCGGTATTCCGGCCCAGGGTGCGGCCGTACAGGGTGTCCCGGCCCCCGTGCCGGCACAGGTTCCCGGGCAGGTTCCGGCACCGATCGCCGCGCAGGCCGCCCCCCGCCAGGCGGTGCCGACCGCCGGCGCCGTCGTGCCGGCGCCGGGCGTCCCGGGTCAGGGAGTGCCCGTGGCTCCTGGCCAACCGGTTCCGGCGCAGGTCGCGCCCGGCCAGCCCGTTCCGGTGCCCGCGGCCTCCGGCCAGCCCGTTCAGGTTCCGCCGGGCCCGCCCGTACCCGCGCAAGCCGTTCCCGGGCAGCCCGCCCCGGCCCAGCCGCAGGCCGTGGCCGCCCCGGCACCGCAGCCCGTGCCGCAGGCCGGTCAGCCGGCCGCGGCTCCCGCCGCCCAGCCGCTCCCGGCCCAGTCGCTCCCCGTCGAGGCCGCCCCTGGCGCGCCGCAGACCCCCGCCGCCGGGGTGCCGCAGCAGTGGCCCGGTACCGATGACACGTCCGGCGTGGGTACGCCGGTCCCGCAGGCACCGCAGATCCCCGCACCGGCCCCCGCTCCGGTTCCCGCGGCGAACGCCGCCGCCCAGCCGCCGCGGGCCGCGCAGCCGTTGCCCGCCGAGGCGTCCGGAGCGGCCGTGTACGACCCGAACTCCACGCAGGGGCGGGCGATCAGCGTGCGGACGCTGGGGCAGGGCGTGCCCTTCGCCCGGCAGGCCGCACAGGTACAGCTGCCGGGCGCGACGCCGCCCCCGCACGCCCCGGGCGGAGGTGGCCGCCGGCGCAAGCTGGGGACCCCGCCCGACCCGGGCGCGCGCGCGGAGTCGCAGCCGGAGCAGGCGGGCCGGCCGAACCCGCCCGCCGAGCCGCTGCCCGCACAGCCGTCGGGCGCCGGACAGTCCCGGCTCGCCCCGACCACCGAGGGCGCCGGACGGTCGTACGCCATAGGCGCCCCGGACGCGAACGCGGACGAGGGGCCCGAGCCGCTGGACGGTCCCGGTGGGGCCGTCGAGGTCTCGGACACCCCGCGCCCGCAGCCGATGGACGACGAGCTTCCCCCGGAGCCGCTGGACAACCCGCGCCGGCTGCTGGTGTGGCCCGCGCCCGACGTGACGACCCAGCAGGCACTGAGCGACCGCGGCTACCGGCCCGTCGTCGTGCACTCCCGCGAGGAGGTCGCCGCGCAGATCGCGGCCTTCCCGGCGGCGCTGTTCGTGGACCCGCTGACCGGTCCGATCACCCGTACCGCGCTGCAGTCGCTGCGTCAGGCGGCGGTCGCGGCCGAGGTGCCGGTGCTGGTCACGGCCGGGCTCGGACAGGCGACCCGCGAGGCGGCGTACGGCGCCGATCCGGCCGTACTCCTGAAGGCGCTGGCGCCGCGCGACAGCGAGCAGCACCCGCCGAGGGTGCTGCTGATCGAGGAGCACGCGGAGATCGCGCTGGCGCTGACCTCGACGCTGGAGCGGCGCGGGATGCAGGTGGCGCGGGCCGCGAACGACAACGACGCGGTGACGCTGGCGGGGCAGTTCAGGCCGAACCTCGTGGTGATGGACCTGATGCAGATCCACCGGCGGCAGACCGGGGGCACCGGGATCATCGACTGGCTGCGCGCGAACGGGCAGCTCAACCGCACCCCGCTCGTCGTCTACACCGCCGCCGTCGACCCGGCCGACCTGCCGAGGCTGGCCTCGGGCGAGACGGTGCTGTTCCTCGCGGAACGGTCCACCAGCGACGAGGCCCAGGCCCGGATCGTGGACCTGCTGGCCCGGATCGGCACGAACTAGAGCATCGGCACGCGCGGGGATCCGACACCGGCCGGTGTCGCGGTACCGGCCGGTGGCCCGATGCCGGTGGGGTGTGGAGGGCGCCGGCCCTCAACCGCCGTCGCCCGCATGGCCTGGCGGCGGCGCATGGCTGGCGGCGGCCATGACCCGGTGGCGGCGTGGCGGCGTGCCCGACGCAACGGCGTGGCACCCCTGTACCGACCCGTGGCCCCATGCCCCGTACCGGCCATGACCCGGCGCCTGCCCCGCCCGACACCGGCGTGGGTGCCCCCGTGTCGAGTGCACCCACCTCGTCCCCGGCCGCCCGGCGCCCGGCCGGTCAGAGCGTCGTGACGTCCAGCTCGCCCTCCGCGTACTGCCTGCGCAGCACCTTCTTGTCGAACTTGCCCACGCTCGTCTTCGGGACCGACGCGATGACCGTCCAGCGCTCGGGGAGCTGCCAGCGGGCGATCCGGGCCTCCTCGGCGAGGAAGGTGCGCAGGGTCGCGAAGTCGGCGTTCGCGCCGGCCTTGAGGACGATGGTGGCCAGCGGGCGCTCGCCCCACTTGTCGTCGGGCACGGCGACCACGGCGGCCTCCGCGACGTCCGGGTGGGACATCAGCGCGTTCTCCAGCTCGACCGAGGAGATCCACTCGCCGCCGGACTTGATGACATCCTTGGCGCGGTCGGTGAGGGTGAGGAAGCCGTCGGGGGAGATGGTGCCGACGTCGCCGGTCTTGAGCCAGCCGTCGTCGCTGAACTTGTCGGCGGGGCGCAGGGGCGGGGCGCCGGGGCCGTTGTAGTAGGCGCCCGCGATCCACGGGCCGCGGACCTCCAGCTCACCCGCCGACTCGCCGTCCCAGGGCAGGCGTTCGCCGTCGGGGCCGGTGAGGCGGGCCTCGACGCCGGCCGGGAAGCGGCCCTGGGTGAGCCGGTAGGCGAACTCCTCATCGGTGCCGACCGCGTGGGCCGGCGGCCGGGAGACCGTGCCCAGCGGGGAGGTCTCCGTCATGCCCCAGGCGTGGCAGACGCGCATGCCCAGCGCGTCGAAGGCCTCCATGAGGGACGGCGGGCAGGCCGAGCCGCCGATGGTGACCTGGGAGAGGGTGGAGACGTCGCGGGGCCGCGCCTGCAGTTCGGCCAGCAGGCCCTGCCAGATGGTGGGGACGGCGGCGGCGTGCGTCGGCCGCTCGCTCTCGATCATCTCGGCGAGCGGGGCGGGCTGGAGGAAGCGGTCGGGCATCAGCATGTTGACGCCGGTCATGAAGGTCGCGTGCGGCAGGCCCCAGGCGTTGACGTGGAACTGCGGGACCACGACCAGCGAGGTGTCCTCGTCGGTCAGGCCCATCGACTGGGACATGTTGACCTGCATGGAGTGCAGGTAGATCGAACGGTGGCTGTACACCACGCCCTTGGGATCGCCGGTGGTGCCGGAGGTGTAACACATCGAGGCGGCACGGCGTTCGTCCAGCTCGGGCCAGTCGTAGGCCTCCGGCCGGCCGGCGATCAGGTCCTCGTACTCGTGCACCCGCGCGGTCGCGCCCGCCAGCGGGGCACGGTCGCCGGGCCCGGAGACCACGATGTGCTCCACGGTCGGCAGCTTGGGCAGCAGCGGCGCGAGCAGCGGGATCAGCGAGCCGTTGACGATGATCACGCGGTCGGCGGCGTGGTTGACGATCCACGTCAACTGCTCCGCCGGCAGGCGCAGGTTGAGGGTGTGCAGCACCGCGCCCATGGACGGGATCGCGAAGTACGCCTCGACGTGCTCGGCGTTGTTCCACATCAGGGTGGCGATCCGGTCGTCGTCCCGGACGCCGAACTCGTCCCGCAGCGCGTGTGCCAGCCGGGCCGCACGGGTGCCGATCTCGGCGAAGGTGCGCCGGTGCGGCTCGGCCTCCCCGGTCCAGGTGGTCACCCGCGACGTTCCGTGGACCGCCGACCCGTGGGTCAGGATCCTCGAGATCAACAGCGGTACGTCCTGCATGGTGCTCAGCACGGGGCCTCCTGGGCGACATCGCCTCGCGGCAGTAAGGGTTGCGCTGATTCTGCGCACATACCGCGCGGTATGTCACTAGCCGAGGCGCGATTCGCCCTCAGCGGACAAGGCCCAGCTCCGGATCCTCGCGCAGTTTGCCGAGCGCGCGCGACACCGCCGACTTCACGGTGCCCACCGAGACCCCGAGCACCTCCGCGGTCTGGGCCTCGCTGAGATCCTCGTAGTACCTGAGGACGACCATCGCCCGCTGCCGCGTGGGGAGCTTGGCGATCGCGCGCCACATGGCGTCGTGCAGCGCCTGCCGCTCGGCCTGGTCCTGTGTGCCGGGCACGGGCTCCGGCTCCGGCAGATCGTCGCAGACGAACTCGTCGACCCGGCGCTTGCGCCACTGCGAGGTCCGCGTGTTCAGCAGGGCCCGGCGCACATAGCCGTCGAGTGCCCGGTGGTCCTCGATGCGCTCCCACGCGACGTACGTCTTGGCCAGCGCGGTCTGCAGCAGGTCCTCGGCGTCGCTCGGGTTCGCGGTCAGCGAGCGGGCGGTACGCAGCAGGACGGGCTGGCGGGCCCGTACGTACGAGGAGAAGGAGGGGTACGGATGAGCCTGCCGCGCCGGTGCGGCGGCGGCCGAGGCGCTGGTGCAGACAGGTGTGGTCATGTCTTCCACGCTAGGAGCGGACCGTGTCCCGGGGATCGGCCCCAGGTGCCGAAGGAAGGTCCCCCTCAGGTTGTAGGGGTGGGGCCGCCCCCACCTCCTGAAGGTGGACGGCGGGTCCGCCTCCCCTGCGGGTCGACCCCGAGAGGGCGGACGGCCGGGGACATCGAGGGCGCACAGCTGGGACGCGGAGGGCGAACGGCCGGGGACGCGGAGAGCGGACGGCCGGGGACGCGGAGGGCCCACGGCCGGGGACATCGGGAGCGCATCGGGGGACAAGCGGCCGTACGGCACGGCGAAACGCCTGCGCGGCGGTACCGAAGTACCGCCGCGCGGACGTGTGACGACCCCGAAGCACACCCCACGAGATCCCTCAGCGGGAGGGACCTCGTCCGAGGGTCACCACCACAGGGGGCCGAAGTGGATGGCGACGTTCTCGTTGCCCTGCTGGATGGAGGTGAAGGCGGAGCCGTGGACCTGCGCGGTGTTGCTCTGGTTCGAGGCGCCCGCGCCGACGGCGTTCTGCTGGGTGGTGGACGAGTTCCCGTTGTTGTCGTGGCCCACCCCGCTGCCGATGACGCTCGCCACCCCCGCGTTCGATCCGTCGTCCGCGATGGCGCCGTTGTCCGCCGCCGCGACGCCCGAGAAGAGTGCGACGGCGAGCGGGAGAGCGGAGACGGCGGCGAGAACGCGGGCGGTACGGATGCTTGCCATGTTGTTCCTCCAGAACCAAGAACTCGGCGGCCACAGCGGCCGGAGTACGTGAAGTACTGCTGGTGTCAAGGCAGTTGGCCTACCGCCTCGACTTCGTGGACGACGTCGCGAATCCAGAGTTGCCCACCGGATCACCGCCGAACCACCCCGGAAGCCCTGATTCGCACGCAAGCGTGATGACAAGTCGATAAACCCCCTTCACCACCTTTACTGGCCCTACGCCACAAGATCGGACAGGCCGGACCTTCACTCCCCAGGCGCCACAAGCGCCGAACCGTTCCGTCATATTTCCGGCCAATCCACCCACCCCGGCGCGTCGCGGGCACGCCCCCTTCCCATTTTCGAACACGAGTACGAACATGGAGGCATGGCCACCACCGACCGGCAGGCCACGACACTGGCCCTCGCGCACGCCCTGTCAGCCGCCGAGCGCGGCCTGGCCGTCATCCCCCTGTCCCGGACGAAGCTCCCGGCCCTGCGCTCCCCGCACCGCGGCGAACACCGGCCCGCCCCCTGCCACGGCGAGTGCGGCCGCTTCGGGCACGGCGTGTACGACGCCTCCACCGACCCCGTCCGCATCCGCGCACTGTTCGCCGCGGCACCCTGGGCCACCGGCTACGGCATCGCCTGCGGCCTGCCCCCGCACCACCTCATCGGCATCGACCTCGACACCAAGTCCGGCACGGACGCCGCGGCCTCCTTGCGCGAACTGGCCCTGCGGCACCTGTTCACGATCCCCGAGACGGTCGTCGTACGCACCCCCAGTGGCGGCAGTCACCTGTGGCTCACCGGGCCGCCGTACGTCATCGTCCCCAACTCCGCCGGCCGCCTCGCCCCCGGCATCGACATCCGGGGTGCCGGCGGATACCTGGTCGGCCCCGGCTCGCGCACCGCGCACGGCGTCTACACCACCGCCCCCGGCACCGCCCACCTCGCTCCCGCCGCCTGCCCGCCGGCCCTGCTACGGCTGCTGGCACCCCCGCCGCGCCCCGCGCACCCCACACACTCCACGGACCCCGCGCACCCCGCTCCGGCGCCCACCGCCGAGCAGGGCGCCGGCCTGGTCCAGTTCGTCCTCGCCGCGCACGCGGGCCAGCGCAACACCCGTCTGTTCTGGGCGGCTTGCCGTGCCTACGAGAACGGCGCCGGTCCCGCCCTGGCCGACGCCCTGATCGAGGCGGCCCGCACCGCGGGTCTCGGCGAACGCGAGGCCCGCGCGACGGTCGCGTCGGCGGCGCGAATGACGGGCCACACCCCGTGAAGCCCGGAGGACCGGCGCTTTCCCGCCCTGGCTAGAATCCGCCTGCCTTTGTGGCGACAACGTCCCCGTCCCACCCCTGAGAGAGTTCATGAACAAGCGTAGAAACCGTCAGCTGCTCGAAACGGCCTCCCCGCTCCTGCTCGGCGGTGAGCAGGTCGAGCTCACCGGAATGGCGAACGTCGGGTCCGTCTCGGCCAAGCGCCAGGTCCTTACCACGGCGCTGGTCGCCGCCGTTTCCGCCGGCACGGTCATAGCCACGGTCCAGCCGCGCCCCATGTACTGGGTGCTGACGGACCAGCGACTGCTGTTCTTCGACGGCAAGACCGCCACGGGCAAGCCGGGCAAGCTGCTGGTGAACATCCCGCGCCAGATCATCACCGCGTCCCCGCTGAGCCGGGCCCTGCTCGGCCTCGGCCTCAAGACCATGCTGACCGTCGAGGGCCAGGAGAAGGCCCTGAAGGTGGTGTTCCCGCCCGCCGCCAAGGCCGCGGGCCGCGACTTCGCGACGCGCATCCCGTCCTCGCTCTGACGCCGGGCCACACACGGAAGGGGTGTCCTCCACCGGGGGGGGCACTCCTGTACGGAAGGGGTGTCCTCCACCGGGGGCACTCCTGTTCTGTACCGCTGCTCCACACCGTTCTACGCCGCTGTTTCCCTCCGCTCCGTGCCGCCGTTTCCGCCCGCATCGATCAGGTGTTCCGTTCGCGCGCCCGGAACGACACGTTCGAGGGACTCAATCGCCCGAACGCCGGACATCCCCTTGGTGATCACGCTCGTTATGCCTGGCGAGACAGGGGGGCGGGTACAGAAAAAGGATTCTTCTGCTCGGTATCCGCTCGCCCCACGGATGTTCTTCCGAACACGATCAGGGACATGGCCACCGACTGCCCGCGGGCGGCCGCGAGTGGCACGGGGCAGCCCGCCCCGTGCCGGACATCGTCCCGCTCCCGTGCTCCGAACGGAACATCCTTCACACGGGCGTGGAGGAATATCAGATGGACAGGTACTACGACGAGGCACACCTTTACAGCCCGCAATATCCCTTGAGTACGGAACACGACACGCTGAGCCAGTACGGCTCCATTCCGTTCCCGGCCCAGCAGTCATGGAGCGGCGCGGCACCGGCCGTCACGCTGAACGCCTGGGATCTGGACGAGGAACTGGCCCACATGCTCTCCGCGGCGCCCGATCCGGAACCCGCGCCCGCGCCCGCTGCCGCTCCTGTTCCCACGCCCGCTCCCGCCCCCGCTCCGCTGCACCGGCAGCCCAGCCGAAGCGAACGGCGACACATGCAGCGGCAGTCGCACCTTCTCCCCGGCGACCGGCGCATCACCCATGCCACGATCCTCATCGCCGTGATCGCGGTGTGCGCGGCCTCGCTGCTCGGCTGGTCCATCACCTACACCTACGGCCAGCTCCGCACGATCGCGGAATCAGTGCTGCCGGGAAATCTGGCACATTGGTGGCCGCTCACGGTGTACGGACCGTGGTTCGTGGCAGCCCTGTCGATTCTGCGGGCGACCATCCAGCACCAGCGCGCTCCCCGCTCCTGGGGCGTGATCCTGACGGCCTCGGCCATGGCGGTGGCCCTGTGCGTCAGCCACTCCTCCCGCTCGCTGCTGGCCTACGTGATGCTCGGAGTCCCGCCGATCACCGCCCTGGTGTGCTTCTGGGAACTCGTCGGCCAGGTCTCCTCCAAGTACCGGACCCGGCAAGGGGCCCACGCCCAGCACAGGTCCGGTACCTGAGGGACTCCCGGGCCGCCGGCCCTTGGCGTTGCGGGGCATCCGGGCGGGCGTGACACTTGAGGGGAACGAGACCCGCGGTGGCGTGCCGTTGGGTTTCCCGGTGACCGGGGAGCCCAACTCGGCGGCCACAGGCCTGTGGTGCGTCGCTCTCCGCCATCTGTTGTCGCGAGCCACGGACGGAGAGGCTCCATGCACTCCCTCAAGCGCACACTGGGAGCCCCCGCCCTGGCGGTGCTGGGCTTCCTCACCATGGCCACCGCTCCGGCGGATGCCGCGACGCCGGCACGGACCGCGCGGGCCGCGCCGCCCCCTGTCTCCTGCGGATGGCCCGCCGTCGTACGGCCCAGCAGGCTGAACTTCGCCTTTCCCGAGACGAACGCCACCTACTGGATGATGCCGTACCGCCTGGCCGCCGGAGAGCGGCTCACGGTCCAAGGGACCTACCCCGCCGCCCGGTTCACGTCGCTGACGTCGTACGACCTCAAGGGCGCCCCGGTCGACTCGCTCGCCGACCGCCAGATCTCCCCGGCCCCCGGCAGCCGGAATCCGTTCGCCGAGGCGCACGCCGGTACCGATGCGGCCCGGCACCGGTACAGCGTCACCGTGAAGCCGGGTGTGCCCGCCGGACCCGGTGGCAACACGATGGCCGCCACCACGGGCAGCGCGGCCTCCGGATCCGGCTTCCTGGTCCTGCGGATCTACGTGCCGGACAACGCCGCCGACCCCACCGGCGGAGTGCCCCTTCCCGCGCTGTCGGTACGGCACAAGGACGGCAGCACCAGCAGCGTCGGGACCTGCGCCGGCGCCGGATCGGCCAAGGGCTCCGCGGGCCCGCTGGCCGGCTTCCTCAGGCAGCGGGTGCAGGAGGACGCGGCCGCCGGAGGCTTCGAGGGGTGCGGCAGGTCCACCGCCAAGTCCCCCGGCTTCGCCCTGCCCGACAAGACCGCGGGGTACTTCCCCAACCCCTACAACAAGTACCTGTGCACCCCGGTCGGCCATGAGCCCGGCCGCATCGCCGTCATCCGGGGCAAGGCGCCCACGTTCCCGCACACCAGCGACGGACAGTCGGTGCTCACCAGAACGCAGGTCCGCTACTGGTCGCTCTGCCAGAACCAGTGGCGACTGCCCTACCCGGCGACGTCCTGCGCCGGCGACTTCCAGACCGCGCTGGACAAGGACGGCCGCTACACCATCGTGGTCTCCGACCCGAAGGACCGTCCCGCCAACGCCACCACCGAGAACAGGGTGACCTGGATCCCCTGGGGGCCCACCGACGTCACCGGCATCCTGCTCTTCCGCACCATGCTCCCGGCCAAGGACTTCGACGGGGCCGTCCAGAACGTGCGCGAGGGCCAGAACCCGGCCAAGGCCATGGGCGACTACTTCCCGGTCATCAGCTACTGCACCAAGGACCTGTTCGCCAAGGGCGGCACGGGCGCCTGCGCCGCCACCGCCGAGGTCGGGCACTCAGGCTGACGGGCAACCCGATCGGTTCTCCGGCGGACCGGCCGCCAGGCCTATTCGACAGCAGGGCTGCGACGCTCGATCAGCACGACGTCGCGCCACACGCCGTGGTGCCTGCCGATGCGCTCACGGGTCCCGATGACACGGAACCCGGCCTTGCGGTGCAGGGCGAGACTGCCGGCGTTCTCCGGGAAGACGCCGGACTGGATCGTCCAGACGCCCGCCGCCTCGGTCGAGTCGATCAGCGCCCGCAGCAGAGCCGAACCGACCCCGCGGCCACGGGCCCCGGGGCAGACGTACACCGAGTGCTCGACCACGCCGGCGTACGCGCACCGGTCGGACACCGGCACGGCCGCGACCCAGCCCAGCACCTTGCCCGCCTCGTCGACCGCGACGCATCGGTGCTGTGGCAGCCTGGCGGCGTCGAACTGTTCCCAGGTGGGCGCTCTGGTCTCGAATGTGGCGTCGCCCTCGTCGATGCCGAGTCGGTAGATCCTCAGGACCTCGTCGGCGTGCTCGGGGCCCATGGCCACGATGCGGACTCTCGGCGCGTCACTCACGCCCGGCTCGCCGGGGCGATCTCGTCGAGAAGGCCGCGAACGCGCTTCTCGATCTCGTCGCGGATGGGACGGACGGCGTCGACGCCCTGTCCGGCGGGGTCGAGGAGCTGCCAGTCGAGGTAGCGCTTGCCCGGGAAGACGGGGCAGGTGTCGCCGCAGCCCATCGTGATGACCACGTCGGACGCCTGGACGGCTTCGACCGTGAGCACCTTGGGCACCTCGGCCGAGATGTCGACACCCGCCTCCGACATCGCTTCGACCACAGCCGGATTGACCGTGTCGGCAGGCGCGGAACCGGCGGAACGCACCTGTACGCGGTCGCCCGCGAGGTGAGTGAGGAACGCGGAGGCCATCTGGGAGCGACCGGCGTTGTGGACGCAGACGAAGAGCACGGAAGGACGCTCAGCGACGGGAGTGGTCATGGCACGTGTCTTTCTGGACGGAAAACAGGTCAGGAGAGGTCGGGGGCGGCGAGTTCGGGTTCGTCGTGGAGAGGGACGGTGCCGGCCTGCACGGATGCCGGGCGTCCGAACACGGCGAGCACCAGCCCCAGCCCGATCGCGGTACCGACCAGCTGGGCCGCGACGAACGGACCGAGTGAGCCGGGAGCGATGCCGGCGAAGGTGTCGGTGAAGGCCCGGCCGATGGTGACCGCGGGGTTCGCGAACGAGGTGGAGGACGTGAACCAGTACGCCGCGCCGATGTAGGACGCCACGGCCACGGGGCCGAAGTGCGCCCGGCCGGTACGCGCGAGTCCGAAGATCAGCAGGACGAGCCCGGCGGTCGCGACCACCTCACCGAGCCACAGATGGCCGGCGAAGCGGTCATGGGTGGACCACCGCACGAGCGGCTTGCCGAACATCGCATCGGCCACGACGGCACCGGTGACGGCTCCCGCGACCTGAGCGGGGATGTACGCGGCGACGTCCCGCCCGGTCGGCCCGTCCTCGCCGCGACGGCCGGTGAACCAGGCCGCGAGCGTGACGACCGGATTGAAATGAGCGCCGCAGACAGGCCCCAGGAGCGCGATGAGGACGCCCAGGCCGAAGACCGTGGCCAGCGAGTTGGCCAGCAGTTGCACGCCGACGTCCCGGGTCAGTTCGGTGGCCTGGATTCCGGAGCCGACGACCACCGCGACCAGTGCGGCCGTCCCCACGGCTTCGGCAAGGGCCCGGCGTCCCAGCGGGGCGCTCACGCGGTGTCCCCGGCCGTCCGCGACGTCTTCAGGAAGACGGCGAGCCGGTCGAGGGTGGCGGGCAGGGCCCAGTAATAGACCCATGTGCCCCGGCGCTCGCAGTCGATCAGACCGGCCTGCCGCAGCAGCTTGAGGTGATGCGAGATCGTCGGCTGGGACAGGTCGAAGGCCGGCGTCAGGTCGCAGACGCAGACCTCACCGCCCGCACGCGAAGCGATCATCGAGAGCAGACGCAGGCGCACCGGGTCGCCCAGCGCCTTGAACAGCTTCGCCAGCTCGGCGGCCTGGTCCTCGCCCAGGGGCGCGGTCACCAGCCCCGGGCAGCACGCATCGGTCTCGTCGGCACCGGTCTCGTCGCTCCGTCCGAGCACCACAAGCTCTTGTTTCGACATGCGTCTATGTTGACACCCTTCGATGCAAGCCACAAGCTTGCATCGACAGACATCAATGCAAGTCGATGGGAGCGTCGCCATGTCCCGTGCTCAGCTCGCCCTGCGTGTCAGTGACCTCGAAGGGTCGATCGCCTTCTACTCGAAGCTCTTCGGCACCGAACCGGCCAAGCGGCGCGAGGGCTACGCCAACTTCGCCATCGCCGAGCCCCCGCTCAAGCTCGTCCTGATCGAGGGGGAGCCCGGACAGGAGACCCGCCTCGACCATCTCGGCGTCGAAGTCGAGTCCGCCGACCAGGTCGGCGCCGCCACCAGCCGCCTGAAGGACGCCGGTCTCGCCACCTTCGAGGAGAACGACACCTCCTGCTGCTACGCCCTCCAGGACAAGGTGTGGGTCCACGGCCCCGGCAAGGAGCCCTGGGAGGTCTACGTCGTCAAGGCCGACGCCGACACCCTCGGCAAGAGCGCCGGCCCCGACGACCCTGGCGACGCCTGCCGCACCACCCGGTCCACCGAGTCCGACGCGGCGGCCGCGGGCTGCGACTGCGGCTGACCTCCACGATGTGGTCCCGCATGCGGAAGGGGTGCCCCTCACCGAGGGGCACCCCTTCCGAACTGCGACTTCTATGACCTCTGCGGAGGCGGTGGGATTTGAACCCACGGTGACATCGCTGCCACGACGGTTTTCAAGACCGTTCCCTTCGGCCGCTCGGGCAACCCAGCTCCTGCCCATCTCACCTGGGGCGAAGCGGCTACAGCCCACTGGCTGCACGCCTTGCGCGGGAGCCGTGGTCCACACGAGGTCCACTGAACTCCGCCCCCGCCTCAGAGCCAGCGATCCGACGCCAGACCGATGTGGAGCGCCCCACCTGCCTGGAACCTTCTGATCCGGAGGATCGGGCGGCATGTTGGGCCGGTGCTCGGCTTTCTTCCGGGCTGATCGTTGACGGTCGCGATCAAGAGCCTCTGTGTGGCGTCGTTGCCGTCATTGGCGGAAGGCGCCTGCACGTCCCTACGGCGCCGGAGTCGGCCTCCTGCGCCGGGCGAAGCGACGCCCAGCTACCCAGAAATTGGTCAAGAACACAGCCGATCCCGCGATGAGCCAGCCTATCGAACCACCATTGCGATAGGTCTCGACACCCAGTGCCAGCAGCATTGCGCCGACCACCAGCCCTCCCAAGTCGAGGAGGATGTCTGCCCATCTCGCGATCTTCGGAAGGTTGACCACGGCCTGATCATGACAGGAGTACGCGCCCATCGACAAGGGCGGGTGAAAGCCATCTCGTCAAGCTGACGCGAAATGACCCGAACCTACGTCCGTCGCTGCATCGGTCTGAGACCCTGGAGGCCGATCGAGAGGGGCCGCAGGTATGGAGTGGAAGACTCACGGTGAGCGACAGATCTACACCAACAAGTGGGTGAATCTGTGTCTGGTTGACGTCCAACAGCCGGACGGTCGCAGGTGGGAGTACCACGTCGTCCGCCTCCGGCACCTGGCAGTGGCCGCCGTGGTCAACGACCGCCAGGAGGTCCTGATGATGTGGCGGCACCGCTTCATCACGGACTCGTGGGCCTGGGAGTTGCCTATGGGCCTCGTCGAAGAGGGCGAGACCCCGGAGGAGGCGGCGGCCCGGGAAGCCCTGGAGGAGACGGGCTGGCGCCCTGGGCCGATCAAGCCGCTGATCTACGCCGAGCCGGCCAACGGGATCACCGACTCGCAGCACCACGTCTTCCGTGCGGACGGCGCGACTTACACCGGGCCGCCCACGGAGAAGAACGAGTCCGACCGCATCGAGTGGTTCCCTCTCTCGGAGGTGCGGGGCATGATCGACCGCCGCGAGATCGTGAGCAGCGGATCGCTCGTAGGTCTGCTTTACCTGCTCATGGATGAAGCGATCCGCTGACCGGTGGCAAGAGTTCCCGTAGCCGCGCCTCGAAGGCCAGCGCTACAGGCTCTTGCCTGTGCGGCGCCAACTGGTCGTAAAACTCCCTGAGATGCCCTGTCACTCGTGCCGAATCCACCGCCGACGCGGGTTCCAGCGCTTGCGTGGCAGTGTGGCATGCCTGGTCGAGCTTGCCCTGGTCCAACTGCGTGCGCGCCAGCCAGAACGCGTGAAAGGCCCGTCCGCGCTGGTTCGTGCGGTTCTCCCGCCGCAAAGCGTCCGCGATCATGGGTTCAGCGGTCGCCGCTTCACCCAGTCGGCCATGCGCGATTCCCGTGTCCACGATGAGCTTCGGCTCATCGAAGTAGGTCACCCACGACGGATCCGGATCGCTCACCCGGACCTGCTCGAAGTGGCGGTACGCCTCCCCGATCGCTCGGTGAGTGGAGTCTCGGTTGCCGAGGGTGGCATGGGCGAAGGCTTCCCGCATGGACAGCATGGACAGGACGCGCGGGGTGGTGCCGAGGGATGATCGTGCCTGATCCTGGGCAGCGGTCACGAGCGCGAGGGAATCCGCGGGCTTGTCCTGGTAGGTCGCCTGCAAGCTCATGCAAGCCAGGACGTTGGCCATGAACTGGCGGTCGTCGACTTCCTTGGCCAGTTGGAGCGCTTTGGTGAAGTAGGCGCGGGCCTGGTTGTACTGGCGGGCGTCGAAGTAGGTCCAGCCGGTGAGGCGTGCCAGCTCGGCTGCGATGCCGTACAGGCCGTTCCGGATGGATGGTGGCCGGTTCTCCTTCAGAAGGCCGCCGACATACCGGAGCTGGCCGACGATGGCTGGCCTCAGAGCTTCGCCGCCGTGCTGGTCGTCCCGTCGCCAGTAGTCCTCGATGGAGGAGCGGAAGGCTTCGAGCGTTGCTGCACTGAGGTTCGTGCGGGTAGCCAGCGCGAGGATGCTGTCCACGTCGGGGCCCGGCAGAGAATCAGGAGTCTGCTGCTCGGCCTCTGACATTTGCGGTGCTTCGCGCTCGGCGGCCACGAGTGCCTGGGGTGTCTCCCACGACCTCCGGGCAAGCCCGAGCATGTGTCCTGGGATGCGTAAGCCGTCCGCGATGCGCTCGATGACGTCCATGTGCTGCAACTGCCGGCGTCCCGCGACCACTTCGCCGACTCGGCTGGGGGTCAGGTCGCAACGCCTGGCGATCATCGACGGGTAGATGCCCGCCCTGTTCTTCACCAACCTGAAGACGCCGGCAAAGTCCCGCACCCGGCACGCATTGATCATGTCGGGGTCCGTGAGCAGCCTGGCAGGTAGTTCCTGCGGCCGGTCGGCGTCGGGCATTGGGCAGGCTCCCCACTGCGAGGGCTACGCAACGTCGCTTCTTCTCTACTTGCAGCGATGCTACCCAAGTTGGGTAATCAGCCGGACCTTTTGGCAGCCACCACCGAATCGCGATGCTCCTTTACATGGCGAGCAACCAGCAGACCAGACCAGGCATCGGTGAACTGGCGAAAGACAGCGCCAAGGGCCGTATCGGCGTCGTCATGGGTGAGGTCGGCGGCCGCGTACAGATAAGGCCGGTCGGCGGCGGCACCGAGTGGGATGCCATGCCGGACAACGTGGTGGCGCCGAGTGCGCGCGAGGAACTGAGCGCACGCCTGGCCATCAAGAACGGCAACAGTCGGGCCGGTCTGTGATGCGCGCCATCGGCCGCTATGCCGGAGTCCTGTTCATCGTCGTGATCAGCGGGTCGTGCGGCCTGGTGATCGGCATGGCTCTCGGTATTCGCCAGTAGACCGGCCGGCTCCGAGCAGGCGCCAATTCCTTGGCTCCCCCTTCCCGCTCGGGGCCGGCCACCCAAGCCCCGCGTCCTGGTCGTTCGTGAGCAATGGGTCGGCGACCGACGCGGGCAGTACGTGCCATGCACCGCCACACACGAGGAGTTTTCGCATGACGGCAACAGCGAACGATCAGAGAACGGGGCGCGCGGTGGCTGGTGAGGAGCTGCTCGACAGCCTCACCCACTTCGTGGTCGTCCACAACGGCCAGTCAACCGAGCGTGCCGAGCGGATCGCGTACCAGGCGGTGGCCTTCGTGGTCACCGCGGCCACCGCCACCGTCCCCATGGTCCCGTCGGACGACGTGGACCTCGGGCTGCACGCGCTCATCCTGCACACGAAGGAGTACGCCGAGCTGTGCGACCGGTACGCCGGCCGCTTCCTGCACCACAACCCGAAGCCCGGCGGCGGGGCCCGTGACCCGGAGCAGGTCGCCGCCTCGGCACACGCCATGAAGACCGCCGGGTTCATGGTCTTCGACGACCTGTGGACCGTGGACGGCACGAACCTCGCGCAGTGCGACTCGGACTGCGGCCGTCCATACGGTCAGGCGTAGCACTCGACAGCGACGAGTGTGGCCGGCCTCGACTCGCGGTCGGCCGCACTCGTCCGGAAGGAGAACAGACGTTGTCCGGGTCACCCCCCGAGCTGCCCCTCGTGGTGCTCGATGCGCTGATGCCGAAGACACAGCGCCTGGTTGCGAACCGTCGGGGCTCGATGGTCTGGGAGGTCGAAGGCAATCGGGGCCGCTACGCCGTGAAGGTCGGCTACCCGATCGAAGCCACGGCCGACTGGCCTGCCCAACCCTGGACCGCGCTCGCGCCCGCACGCGAAGGGACCATCCTGCACCGCCTCGGCTTCGATGACTTCGCGTACGGAGAGTGGGAGCGCGGAACCTGGAACTTCCAGCCGTGGCGCGAAGGGCCGGACCTGTACCAACTATGGGAGCCCTGCCGTAGACGAGACTCCCCGATCGAACCGCACACCAGCGGCGCGTTGGGCTGTGTCGAGGCGCTGGCTGAACTCCACGCCAAGGGCTGGGCGCACGGCGACGTACAGCCCGCCCACTTCATCATCGGGCCGGAGCGGACACATCTCATCGACCTCGCCCTTGCCCAGGGTGGGCACGTGCCCCAGGGGTACGACTTCCCGTTCCGCGGCTGCCTCGTCCACTACGAGGCTCCGGAGATCGCCCGCAGCGTGCTCGCGACCGGAAAGGCCGAGCCGACGCAGGAGGCCGACATCTACGGGCTCGGCGCCTCCCTCCTCATCTCCGCCACCGGTTGGCGAGCAGTTGAGTACCCGGACGATGCTCCGCGCCCCGTCCAGAGAGAGGCCGTGGCGAACGGCAAGCGTCGTCCCGTGAAGGCACCCGGCGAGTTGGGTGAGTTGATCGACGCGATGCTCAGTCACTCTCCGGAAGACCGGCCGTCCATCTACGAGGTGGGCAAGGCCCTGAGCTGACTCCCCGTAGCAAAAGACCGGACCACCCCTGAGCCTGGACAGCATCCCGGGTGGTCCGGTCGAGGAGTCCCTCATCAGGACCCCGGTGCCGATGATGCCGGCGTCGTTGGCGTGCTCGGATGCGGGCGCTGCCGCAAACCTCGGCTTCGCATGAGCGATCGACGAGCACGACGAATGGGGGAATTCGTTTCGTAGGGCGTCCCGCATGGGGCGCCTTACCTGTTTTGGGAAGCGATGCAGATCCGAAGCCTCTTGCCTGCATCCTGCCTTCATGGATCAAGGACTTGTGGCACTCGTGTCTGCGGGCGTTGGCCTCCTGGGAGCGATCGGTGGCGCCGCCATCGGGGGAGTAGCAGCCGCGAGAGGAGCACGCCTCGGAGCGGAGACGGCAGCGAATGCAACAGCCAGGCAAGTAACGGAGCAGGCAGCCGTTGATCACGAGCATTGGCTTCGGGGACAGCGACTGGAAGCGTGCCGCGCATTACTCGCAGCGTACGACGAGTACGCGATAGCCGCATCGAACATCACCCGAGTGATCGAGAGGGAGATACAGGGCTCTGGCGATCTAGGCCGGACGTTCGGGCAGACGGTCTCTGAATTCAGAAACGCATACTTCGAGGTCCGGCTTGTAGCCTCCCCAGACGTGCGTGAGCATGCCCTACGGCTAAGGAGGCACGTAGAAAATCACAAGGACTGCGTGGATGGGTGGTTGGACGCGACCCTCAACATGCACGGTCCGACGATGGCGGCTGCGCAAGCAGAAGAAGAGCAACTCCGCATGCAACTGGGCCGTCGTCACGACGCGTTCTTGGAGGCAGCTACCCGCTCAGTAGGCGACTGAGCTGCAGGAGTACGCCTGCTCGACAGGCACATGGGCCGCTCTGCGCCTGGTCCACACACAGTGATCCACGCAGCGCGGCAGAGGCGGATCAGGTGAGACAGGTTCCATGCAGATGGGGTGTCCCTCCGGAGAGGGACACCCCATCTGACCTGCAACATCTATGACCTCTGCGGAGGCGGTGGGATTTGAACCCACGGTGACATCGCTGCCACGACGGTTTTCAAGACCGTTCCCTTCGGCCGCTCGGGCACGCCTCCCCGCGCCGCCCACCTGGGACGGAGCGGGTACAGCGTACCGGGACCGGGAGGGGTCGTGGGGGCTGGGCGGGCTCGAAGGGGCATCCCGGCGTGCGGGCGCCCCTTCACACGCGCGTGCCGGTCAGCCGTCGCCCATACGGGAGCCCAGGGTCAGCTGGACCGTGTGGTCCTGGCCGCCCCGCTTGTAGGTGACGGTCACCTTGTCGCCGGGCTGGTGGGTCCAGATCTCGCCGATCAGGGTCGGGCCGCTGTCGATGACGGAACCGTCGAGCTTGACGATGACGTCGCCGGGCTTGAGGCCGGCCTGGGCGGCCGGGCCGCCCGACTCGACCGGGGAGGAACCGCCGGCGCCCTGGTCGGTGATCTTCGCGCCGTTGGTGGAGTCCTCCAGGGAGACGGAGGCGCCGATCTTGGCGTACACCGGCTTGCCGCTTCGGATCAGCTGCTGGGCGACGTACTTGGCCTGGTTGATCGGGATGGCGAATCCGAGGCCGATCGAGCCGGACTGGCCGGAGCCGAACCCGCCGCTGGTCGAGGACTGGATCGCCGAGTTGATGCCGATCACCGCGCCGGCGGCGTCCAGCAGCGGGCCGCCGGAGTTGCCCGGGTTGATGGACGCGTCGGTCTGCAGGGCGCTCATGTACGACGCCTTGCTGCTGGCGCTGCCGTCGCTGGAGGCCACGGGACGGTTCTTGGCGCTGATGATGCCCGTGGTGACGGTGTTGGACAGGCCGAAGGGGGCGCCGATGGCGATGGTCTCGTCGCCGACGGCCACCTTGTCGGAGTTGCCGAGGGCGAGCGGCTTGAGGTCCGACGGCGCGTTCTTCAGCTTGATGACGGCGACGTCGTAGCCCTGCGCGTGGCCGACGATCTCCGCGTCGTACTTCCTGCCGTCGGGGAAGGTGGCGGTGAGCTTGCCGCCGTCGACCGCGTCGGCGACCACGTGGTTGTTGGTGACGATGTGGCCCTGGGTGTCGAAGACGAACCCGGTGCCGGTGCCGCCCTCGCCGTTGGTGCTCTCCGCCTCGATGGTGACCGTGCTGGGCAGCGCCCGCGAGGCCACGTTGGCGATCGTGCCGGGGGCGCGCCTGACCTGCTCGGCGGTGCCGTCGGCGGCGGAGACGGTGGTGGAGCCGTGGGTGTCGTTGTCCTTGGCCAGCGTGTAGCCGAGGCCGCCGCCCAGGCCGCCCGCGACCAGCGCGGCCACCAGGACCGCGGCGATCAGCCCGCCGCGGCCGTTGCGCGGCTGGGGGGCGGGCTGCTGGTACGACGATCCCCAGCCGTCCGCGCCGGCGCCGCCGTCACCGTAGGCGGGCGTGACCGGGGGCGGGGGCGGCCAGGCGCCGGCGGGGGTGCCGTAGGGGTGCTCCGCGTCGGGCGCGGGGCTGCCGTACGGCTGCTGGAGCGCGTCGGGCGCGGGGGCGCCGTACGGCTGGTGCGCGTCGGGGCCCTGGCCGGCGGCCGGGTCGTGGTGGGTATGCGTCGCGGGTGCCGCGGCCTGCTCCGGCGGGCCCTGCGGTACCGGCGGCAGCGAAGCCGTCGGCGCGCCTCCGTCGGGCGCGGTGCCCTGCGGGGAGGCAGCGGGAGATTCCACCGGCACGGGAGGTGCGGACGGGGACGGGGGTACCGCGTTGCCCTCGTTCTCGGTGCTCACAGCTCTTCTCCTCGATCCATGGCTGTTGTCGTCGGTCGCACTCGGACCCGCTCGCTCATGCTCGGTCACGCTCGTCGTGGTGGGCACGGTCGTCACCCGAGAAGCGCGGGCCCGGCGCGATGCGGCTGCGCATGGTTCCGTTCCTGTTGTACGCGAACAGCTTTTCCCACGGCCCGTCAGAGCACCATAAGCGGTGCCTGTGGGTCCGGGGCCACTCTTTATATAGGACTGTTCCGACAAACGTTACACAGATGGGTATTCCGCATGCCCAGCTCACGGTCCGGACGCCTCCCTGCCGTCCCGCGTACCCCGCGACGGTGGGACCATGACGCGGTGACCCACGCAGCACAGCGCGCCCCCCAGGTCGTAGCCCACCGGGGAGCCTCCGAGGACGCGCCCGAACACACCCTGGCCGCGTACCGGAAGGCGATCGAGGACGGTGCCGACGCCCTGGAGTGCGACGTCCGGCTGACCGCCGACGGCCACCTGGTCTGCGTCCACGACCGGCGGGTGAACCGTACCTCCAACGGCCGTGGCGCCGTCTCGGCCCTGGAGCTGGCCGACCTCGCCGCCCTGGACTTCGGCTCCTGGAAGTCGCGCGAGGCCTGGCGCGGCCGGGACGAGGAGCCCGACTGGGAGCACCGGCCCGAGGACCGCGAGGAGACCTCCGTGCTCACCCTGGAGCGGCTGCTGGAGCTGGTCACGGACGCCGGCCGGCGGGTGGAGCTGGCCATCGAGACCAAGCACCCCACGCGCTGGGCGGGACAGGTCGAGGAGCGGCTGCTGACACTGCTGAAGCGGTTCGGCCTGGACGCGCCGGCCTCCGCCGCCGATTCACCGGTGCGCGTCATGAGCTTCTCGGCGCGCTCGCTGCACCGCGTGCGTGCCGCCGCGCCGACGCTGCCGACGGTTTACCTGATGCAGTTCGTCTCACCCCGGCTGCAGAACGGCCGGCTGCCCCTCGGCGTGGGCATCGCGGGCCCCTCGATCCGGATCGTGCGCCACCACCCCGCGTACGTGGAGCGGCTGAAGCGGGCCGGCCACCAGGTCCACGTGTGGACCGTGAACGATCCCGAGGACGTGGACCTCTGCGTCGGGCTGGGCGTCGACGCCATCATCACCAACCGCCCGCGCGCGGTGCTGAGCCGACTCGGCCGCTGACCCGGCTCGCCGCTGAGCCGACTCGGCCGCTGGCCCCGCGCACCGCCGCCACCAGGGAGTGCTCCGGCGCGTTCGGGCCGTGGCCGAAGGTTTCGAATGCGTCACCGGAAGGGGATTGGCCGGTTTCCGGTACAGGCCAAAGGGGCATCCACTCCGTGGCGTGGGGCAAAGGAGGTCTCGGGGGTGGCGTTGGTGGTGGCACAGGAGGTGCCCACGTCGTCGAGCATGGCCGTACCCCATGGCCCTGCGGGCGTGGGGAACGCGAGACACCGGATGCGGGCGCAGTTGCGCGGCGGCGGTGTGCCGGAGTCGGTCATCGACGATGCCGTTCTGATCCTTTCCGAACTGCTGAGCAACGCGTGCAAACACGGGCGGCCCCTGGGCGACGAGCCCGCCGGGGACGGCGCCGTGCGCGCCGCCTGGCGGATCGACCCTCGCGGGCGGCTCATCGTGGAAGTGACGGACGGCGGCGGACCGACCCGCCCGGCCCCGGCCCATCCGTCGGTCACCGCGCACGGCGGCCGCGGGCTGAACATCATCGAGGCGCTCGCCGACGACTGGGGCGTCCGGGACGGCATCCGGGGCGAGGTGACGGTCTGGGTGGTGGTCCACGAGGACGTGCACGATCCGGACGCCGGGTGCCGGCACGACACGTTCGCTACGCGCGTCGCGGCCGTCCCGCTCCCGGCCCTGGCCGACCTGGACTTCGCGGACGCCTTCGAGAACCTGGACTGAACCGCCCGGCCCGGCCCGGCAAGGGCATCGGCATCGGGGGCCTGCGGCGCGTCCGGCCGGGCGTCCGCGGCGCGTCCGACCCGGGGCGCCCGCGGTGTCACCGTCGCCGCCGCCGCGTGCGGGTTGTCCACAGGTTCCCCTCGCGCGAGGCGCGAACGGCTAGGCTCCCGCCCGTACGAGATGAGCCGCACCCGGGAGACAGCCACGATGGCCAAGAAGCGACCCCAGACGAAGGGCACGCGCCCGCAGATCACGGACGGGGAGATCCCGGTTGTCGGTGCCCGCGAGCCCTGCCCCTGCGGCAGCGGCCGGCGCTACAAGGCCTGCCACGGCCGGGCCGCCGCGCACGCGGCGACCGAGCTGGTGCAGCGCCCGTTCGAGGGGCTGCCGGGCGAGTGCGATTGGGTGGCGCTGCGCGAGCTGGTGCCCGCCGCCACCGTCGAACTGACCCTGAAGGAGGGCCTGCCCGAGGGCGTCCCCTCGGTCTCCCTGGCCACGGTGCTCCCGATGGCCTGGCCGGCGCTGCGCCGCGACGACGGCTCGGTGCTGCTCGGCCTGCAGAACGACACGCCCTCCGGTGACATCAGCCGCGACCTCGCCGACACCCTGCGGCGGGCGCTGGAGGCGGCGCCCGGCACCCCGGTGGAGGGCCGCCGCGCCCCCGCCGACGGTCCGCGACTGCAGGAGCTGCTCGACCCGGACGGCACGTTCGAGCCGTTCGTGCACAGCGGCTTCGAGTTCTGGGTACCGGACGCGGAGAACGCCACCCCGGAGGTGACCGCCTCCCTGGAGCGCGCCAACGCCGCCGCCATCCCGACGGTGAAGCTGTCGGGCGTCGAGGCCGCGTACTGGTGCGAGACCCCGGAGAAGAACCACCTGCGCTGGGTCATGCCGCATCCCGAGGAGCAGCTTCTGGACGCTCTCGCGCGACTGCACGCCGCGGGCCGCTCCGCCCTCGGCGAGGGCACCCGGCTGGTCGGTTCCTTCCGTGCTCACGGCCTCACCGTGCCGGTCTGGGACCTGCCGAGCGAGGTCACCGCGGAGGACGTGGAGAAGCCGGCCGCCGAGTTCGCCGAGCGCCTCGCCGCCGCCCTCGCCGTCACCGAACCGCTCACGGCCGACGAGCGCCGGGCGCGCGGCGGCCTGACCAACCGCCAGGTCACGCTGAGCTGACGCGGGCGTCGCGCACCGTTCCGCGGCTGACCGGTCGGTCAGTCGCGGGGCGTCGGCGCGGAAGGTGACTCCGGTCACAACTCCCGGACGTCGCAGGGAAATCGATGTCCGAATAGCCGAGATCGAATTTGCGAACCGCCGATCTCTTGTTACCGTTCCAGTAGCCCGGTTGCTGGTGCATCCCCCGTCGCCAGCAACCGGGCCTTTCCATGTCCGCGTACGGCGCACAGCGCGTCGCGGATCATCAACTCCCCGCTGTTTCGCGGGAGTTGCTGCCGGAGCGCAGCAGCAGCGGCCCATCGGTCCCACGCGCGGAGAACTCGGTCACGGCCGTGTAGTCACCCGGCGCGCCCTGGGTGCCCCGGGTCCGCTCACGGGGTGTCTCGCAGGTGGCGGGCTCGTCGTCGGTCCCCGTGACGCAGCGCGTCTGCACGGTCCGCCCGGCCGGCCCCATCAGGCTCAGCACGGCTTCCAGGGCATCGCCGCTGGTGTTGCGGTAGTAGGTGCGCGCCCAGGTGTCCTCGCCCTGCGTCAGCACACAGGTCTGCGCCTCGATGCCGTCGGGGGAGGAGAGTTCGGGCCCGCAGCGGGCCGCAGTGGCCAGCCCCAGGCCGAGCACCAGGGGGGAGCGGCTGGGGGCGGCGGACGGCTTCCCGGCACCACCCCGCCCGGCCGCGCCACCCTCTCCGGCTGTGCCGCCCTCTCCGAGCGCGCCACCGCGCCCGGCCGCGTCACCGTTCCCTCCGGCCGCGCCGCCGTCCCGTCCGGCCGCGTCACCGTCCCGTCCGACCGCACCGCCGTTCCTCCCGGGCGCGTGGAAGATGGCCGGCGCGTCCTTCCCCGCGGTCTCCGCGGAGTCGCCCACCTGTCCCGCGTTCGCGGTCAGCGGCAGCACGACCGCGGTCGCCACGACGCCCATGAGGGCGAGCAGACGCAGCCGTCGGGTGTCCGGCCCGCCGCGGCGCGGGCCTCGGACGCCGTGGCGCCCGGAAACTCGGGTGCCTGGGCGCCCGGAAAATCGCAGCATGGGCGGAACATAACGAGCGCGGACGGGCATCCGGGCCCGCTCCGCCCCGACACCCCTACAACTCGGGCGCGCTCACACCCGTACGAGTGAGGGCGTCGACCACGCCGTCCACCACCGCCTCCACGTCGGGCACCCAGGGCGAGGCGGAGCCGGGCAGCGGGGCCCGCTCCCAGCGGACTCCGCCCTGCCCCGTCTCGGACGGCGGCAGGGTGATGTAACCACCCTCGCCGTGGAAGCGCAGGGAGCCCGGCACGAAGTCCTTGGCGTACAGCAGTTCGCCCAGCTGCTCCATGGAGTACGGCTTGACCAGCAGCGCCCATCGGGCGGGCGCGGCGACCACCGGGCCGAGGCGCATGCCCCGGCGGTCGAGCAGGTTCAGCGCGCGGGCCGCGGCGGGCGCCGGCAGGCTGACCGCGCACGGGGCGTCGCCCCCGGTCGCGAGGACCACGGGCGCGCTCGGCCGGTTGGTCCACCACCAGCGCACCATGCGCTCGTCGGTGGTGGCCGCGAGCAGGCCGGGGTCGAAGGGGTGCGCACCGGGAACCGTGCACTCCGGGTCGGGGCAGCCGCAGCCGGCCCGCCCCTGCGGGTCCGGGGCCACGCCCGGGAGTACCGGCCACTGCCATTCCGTGGCGAAGGTCAGGGCCGCGCTGATCAGCTCAGGCCTCCCGTCGTTCCGCTTGGACAGGAGCCTGCGTCGCCTTCCGAGGATCTCGCGCATGAGCGCTCGTTCCTTTCCGTTGCACCGCTGGCAACACCGAGGACCACATCACACCATGTGTCGATCACTTCACTGTGCGTACCTGATGGCGCATCACACCCTCGCGCCGGGCGAGGGGAACCCCAGGGGGTCGAGCATGGGCCGCGTCCCCGGTGCGTCGGGCATAAGCACGGGTGCGGCGCGGGGGTGGCGAAGTCTGGCGTTTTGCTGTCGCGCGTATTTCTCTTCGCCTCCGCCACGGGAGGATGGGGCTCGGCCGTCGGTGGCTATGACGCCCGGGTCCGTCGCCAGGTTCCGGGTGGCCCCCAACCACCCCTGGTCTTCTCCGAGTACGTACCCATCACGACCGTAGTGACGCTCCGTGGAGCGAGGCCAGTCGACCGCAATGAAGCAATACCTAAGGCAGTTTCAAGCCAACTTGACAGTAAGGCAAGGGTTTCGGAAGGAATCCACTTCGGCCTCATGGACACCAGGAATCCTCGCAGGACAATGCTGGACATCCCCTCACGAGTGCGTGTACATGTGGAGCCACTGCCGGCGGCGCAGAATGACATGGGGGTTTGCGATGCTTCTGAGCAATACGCACCGGTCTGAAAGCCGGACGCCATGAACGCCCCCCACCCTCCGAAAGTGGCTGGAATCGATTCAACGGTTCCCACTCCCGCACACACTGTCGCGCCCGTCTCCCCCGCACCGGGCGCCACCGCCTCCCCCGACACCACTGCGTCCGTCCCCGCTCCCACCGGCCCCGCCCCCGGCACCCTGCTCCAGGACCGGCTGGCCGGCTGGGTCTCGGACCTCACTACGCTCCAGGAACTCACCGAGCGCCTGTCGCGCACGACCACGCTCGAAGCCGCCCTCCAGGAACTGCTGCGCGCCGGCTCGGCCCTCGTCGGCGCCCGCCGCGGCCTCGTCGTCCTGCGACCCGCCGGCGGAGCGGGCCCCCGCACCACCCTCGGCCTCGGCCTCGGCCGCGCCGACCTCGGCCACATCGAGACCGTCCCGAGCGGCTCCCTGCCCTACGGCCGCCTCCTCGACGACCCCCTCCCCGACAGCGCCTTCCCCGACGGCACCAGCACCAGCACCAGCACCAGCACCAGCACCGAGATCGTGCACGCCGACCTGTTCGCCGAGGAAGGCCTCGACCCCCGCCACCGCGAGGTGGCCGCCCGCCTCGGCTACGCCGCCAGCTACGCCCTGCCCCTGTCCGCCGAGTCCGCCGGCCGCCTCGGCGCCGCCGTATGGCTGTACGACGAGCCCGCCGAACCGGACGAGCACCACCGTCACCTGGCCGGCATCTACGTCCGCCACGCCGCCGAGCACATCGCCCTGCTGGTCGAGGTGGAACACACGCGCGCGTGCGCGGCGACCATCGCCGAGGAACTGCTGCCCTCCCGGCTGCCCCGGGTGCCCGGCGTCCAGCTCGCCGCCCGGCACCGCAGCGGCCCGCGCGGCGGCGGCGACTGGTACGACGCCCTGCCGCTGCCGGACGCCGCCCTCGGCCTGTCCGTGGGCTCGGTCACCGGATCCGGGCCCAGCGCGGTGGCCGCCATGGGCCGGCTGCGCGCCTCCCTGCGGGCGTACGCCGTGATGGAGGGCGAGGACCCGGTCGCCGTCCTGTCCGACCTGGAGCTGCTGCTGCGGCTGACCGAGCCCGCCCGCAGCGCCACCGCCCTGTTCGCCTACTGCGAGCCCGCCCTGCGCAAGGTCACCCTGGCCGGCGCCGGACACAGCCCGCCGCTGCTGATCGGTGAGCGGCGCACCGAGTTCGCCGAGACCTCCGTCTCCGCGCCGCTCGGCATGCTCGCCTGCTGGGAGGCGCCCAGCCTGGAGATCCAGGCGGAACCCGGAGAGACGGTTCTGCTCTACACCGACGGGCTGCTGCACCGTACCGGCGACCCGATGGACCGGGCCTTCGCCCGGCTGCACGCGGCCGCCGCGAGCGTCCCGCGCGCCCTGCGCGCCGACCCGGGCGCCATCGCCGACCACGTGCTGCGCACGGTCCTGCCCGACGGCCTGGACGCGGTGGACAGCGAGGAGGACGTCGTCCTGCTGGCGGCGCGCTTCGACTGACGACCGCCGGAGCGTGCGCCCTGGCGTATCGCATGACCGGGCATAACAGCTTGTCCGGCCCCGGTCGCTCTCCGGTACGAACGTACGATGATGAAGGCCCCCGGCTCAGCCACAAGCGAGAGCGTCGGGCCTGGGGGGAGATCAGATGTCGTACCGAGGAGGATCAGTGTCCGACGAGCTCAACCCGGCTGTTTCGGATTCTGCCGCTATCGCGGCGGGCCCGGAATCCGAGTCCGAGGAGCCCATCAAGCAGCGGAAGAACGGCCTGTACCCGGGCGTCTCCGACGAGCTGGCCGAGAACATGCAGTCCGGCTGGGCCGACACGGAACTGCGCGACCTCAAGCCCGTCCCGCAGGCCGCCGAGACCGCGCGCCGCCGCGCCGCCCTGTCCGCCCGCTTCCCGGGCGAGCGTCTGGTCATCCCGGCGGGCAACCTGAAGACCCGCTCGAACGACACCGAGTACGCCTTCCGCGCGTCGACCGAGTACGCGTACCTCACCGGCAACCAGACGGAGGACGGCGTCCTCGTCCTGGAGCCCACCGCCGACGGCCACCAGGAGACGATCTACCTCCTGCCCCGCTCCGACCGCGAGAACGGCGAGTTCTGGCTCTCCGGCCAGGGCGAGCTGTGGGTCGGCCGCCGTCACTCCCTCACCGAGTCCGAGGCGCTCTACGGCATCCCGGCCTCCGACGTGCGCGAGCTGGCCGGCGCGCTGCGCGAGGCCACCGGCCCGGTTCGGGTCGTGCGCGGCCACGACGCCGGCATCGAGGCGGCCCTGACCGACAAGGTCACCGCCGAGCGCGACGAGGAGCTGCGCGTCTTCCTCTCCGAGGCCCGCCTGGTCAAGGACGCCTTCGAGGTCGGCGAGCTGCAGAAGGCCGTCGACTCCACCGCGCGCGGCTTCGAGGACGTCGTGAAGGTCCTCGACAAGGCCGAGGCGACCTCCGAGCGCTACATCGAGGGCACCTTCTTCCTCCGCGCGCGCGTCGAGGGCAACGACATCGGCTACGGCTCCATCTGCGCCTCCGGCCCGCACGCCTGCACCCTGCACTGGGTCCGCAACGACGGCCCGGTCCGCTCCGGCGACCTGCTCCTGCTGGACGCGGGCGTCGAGACCCACACGCTGTACACGGCCGACATCACGCGCACGATGCCGGTGAGCGGCACGTACACCGAGATCCAGAAGAAGATCTACGACGCCGTGTACGAGGCCCAGGAGGCCGGCATCGCGGCCGTGCAGCCCGGCGCCAAGTTCCGCGACTTCCACGACGCCTCCCAGCGCGTGCTCACCGAGAAGCTCGTGGAGTGGGGCCTGGTCGAGGGCCCGGTCGAGCGCGTCCTGGAGCTGGGCCTGCAGCGCCGCTGGACCCTGCACGGCACCGGCCACATGCTCGGCATGGACGTCCACGACTGCGCCGCCGCGCGCACCGAGACCTACGTCGACGGCACCCTGGAGCCCGGCATGGTCCTCACCGTCGAGCCCGGCCTGTACTTCCAGGCCGACGACCTGACGGTCCCGGAGGAGTACCGCGGCATCGGCGTCCGCATCGAGGACGACATCCTCGTCACCGAGGACGGCAACCGGAACATGAGCGCCGCGCTGCCCCGGCGTTCCGACGAGGTCGAGGCCTGGATGGCCTCGCTCAAGGGCTGACACCTGTTCGATGGCCGGGCACCGACGCAGTGCCCGGCCATCGTCACAAGGCCGGGGCGTTGTCGTGCAGCACCCGCTGGAAAAGGCGGCTGTCCCGCCATTCCCCGTTGATGTGCAGGTAGTTGGGGGCCAGCCCGATCGGCTCGAAACCGCATTTCTCCAGCACCCGCTGTGAACCGGCGTTGTCGACGCGCGTGGACGCCTGAACGCGGTGCAGTCCGAGCGTATCCCTGGCGATCGCGCAGACCCGCTCCACCGCGGCGCTGGCCAGGCCCCGGTTCTGCTGGTCGGCGGCCACCCAGTAGCCGAGGCTGGAACTGCAGAAGGGCCCCCGGACGATGTCGGTCAGATTGATCGCCCCGGCGATCCGGCCGTCCGACGCCTCGAACAGCCACGGCACCAAGGTTCCCCCGGCGAACTGCCGCAGCAGCCCCTCGATGCGCTCGGCCTGGCCCTCGGCGGTGTAGAAGGACTCCGGCCTGACCGGATCCCACGGCCGCAGGTGCTCACGGTTCTCCGCGTAGGCGGCGGCGAGCGCCGGGGCGTCGCTCCGGGCCAGGGTGCGCAGGGTCACGCCGGCCGCTATCTCCTGGCCCTCAAGGGTTTCGGTAACCATGCGCGCACCCTAGGGGGTGTCGTTTGGATCAGGTCGGTTCAGGCCGCGGCGTCCGGTGCGGTGCCTCGCAAGGCGGAGGATCTGCCGCGTACTGGACGTACTCGGCTGATCCGACAACGCGGCGAGGTGCCGTGCCGGGCGTCGCGGACCCGAGCTGATCCAAACGACACCCCCTAGGCCGCACGGGCTCACCGCGGGACCCCTCAAGCCGTGAGCAGGGAAGGGTCCTTCGTCCACTTGAGGATCTTGTCGAAGCTCACCACCGTGCCGGTCCGGCCCGGCCTGGCTCCGATGTGGACGTGGTCGGCGAGCTCCCGGATCAGACACAGGCCCCGGCCGTGCTCGGCGTCCGCGCGCGCCGGTCTGACGTCCTGTGCGCGGACGTAGCCGGGCCCCGAATCGGCCACCTCGATACGGCACTTCTCCCCGTCCAGATACGCGGTGACCCGGTAGCCCCCGGATCTGCCGCCGCGTACCGCGTCGCCGCCGTGCTCGACGGCGTTCGCGCAGGCCTCGGTGAGGGCGACGGACAGGTCGTAGGAGACGTCCGGGTCCACCCCCGCGGTCTCCATCGTGCCGACCAGCAGCCGCCTGGCGAGCGGCACGCTCGCGGCCTCGCGGCGCAGATGGAGTGACCACCAGATGCTCATGCTCCAGCCTCCTGGCCGCGGCTCGACATACCGTTACCTATTGCCGCATGTGCCCACCCGTAAGCACTCCGTTGACGTGACGCCGCCCATATGGGCGATGCGCCCGTGGACGAATCGGTGTATGAGGGGATGACTCGCGACCGGACACGGCCCACCGAAGATGGCGGAATCCCGCGGACCTGCCGCAGGGCACCCGGGGACGCAGTGCGATGATGAGCCCCGCCATGACTGCCCCCCAGCCGCGCACGACGCGCCCCGGACGTGAAGTCCGGATCCTGCGGGCCGCGGTGTTCGCCGCGGTCTGCGTCGTGCTGGCCGCGGCCGGGCACAGTCTGGCCGCCTGCGCGCGCGTGCCGCTGTGGGCGCTCGGCGCGGGATTCCTGGGCACCCTGCTGCTCGTGGCACCGCTCGCCGGACGCACCCGCTCCCTGCCGGGCATCGCCGCACTCCTCGCCCTCGGCCAGACCGCGCTGCACACGCTGTTCGGACTGGCCCAGCACGGGGCCGCCGGCACCACCTGGACACAGATGGGCCCCATGGGCTCCATGGGCTCCATGGGTGCGACGGGGCCGGCCGGGCCGATGGGGGTCACCGGTGCGACGGGCTCCATGGGCGGCGCGGACGCCGCGCTCGGCGCGGGCGCGCTCGTCGAACGGGCCTCCCGGCTCGTGTGCGGCTCCGCGCCCTCCGCGCTCACCCCGGGGCACGCCTACCGCCTCCTGCTCGACGCGCATCTCATCGACCCCTCGGGCCGGTTCGTGGGCGGCACGCCCGCCGCGCCGCCCACCTACGACGTCACCGGCCCCTCGACGGCCCTGCTGCCGTCCCTGCCGATGCTGCTCGGCCACGTCCTCGCGGCCCTCGCCGCGGGCTGGCTGCTGCGCCGCGGCGACCTGGCCGTACTGCGGCTGATCGAGCTGTCGTCGCACGGAGTCGCCGAGGGCATCGCGGAGGGGGCGCTCGTACGGTCCCTGCGTGCGGCGCTCGCGCTGACCCGCGCCCTGTGCGCCGGACTGACGCCCGCCGCCGGACCGCTCCCGCGCGGCCGCCGTACCGCCCGGGACGAGGCACCCGCCCCGCACACCACCACGCTCCAGCACACGGTGATCCGGCGCGGGCCGCCCGCCGCCGCGTTCCTCCTCGCCGCCTGACGCGACGCGACTCCACCACACTCCGCTCCGGTCCATCCGGCGGACAGGGGCCGCCGTCACGCGGCACGCGCGCGTGCGCACCTCGCACGAGTGGCACCGCCACGCGCACGCGTACCCCTCTTCGTCACCGGACCTCACTCAGAGTGGAGTGCTCCTGTCATGCAGGCTTCTCGTACCGCCTCGCGCACCCCGTCCCGCGTCGCCACCCGCGTCGCCACCCGCGTCGTCGCCGCCACCGCCGTCGCCGGCGTGGCCGTCCTCGCGCTGTCGGCTCCCGCCTTCGCGCACGTCTCCGTGCAGCCCGAGGGCGCCGCGGCCAAGGGCGGTTACGCGGTCGTCGACTTCAAGGTCCCCAACGAGCGCGACGACGCCGCGACCACCAAGCTCGAGGTGAACCTCCCGGCCGACCACCCGCTGGCCTCGGTGATGCCCCAGCCCGTCCCCGGCTGGTCCGTGAAGGTCACCAGGTCCAAGCTGGCCAAGCCGCTCACCATGCACGGCGAGAAGATCGACGAGGCCGTCACCAAGGTCACCTGGACCGCCGACGGCAAGGGCATCGAGCCCGGCTACTTCCAGAAGTTCCCGCTCTCCCTGGGCGCCCTGCCCGAGGACACCGACAAGCTCGTCTTCAAGGCCCTCCAGACGTACTCCGACAAGGAGGTCGTGCGCTGGATCGAGGTCCAGCAGGAAGGCCAGGAGGAGCCCGAGAACCCGGCGCCGGTGCTGGAGCTGTCCGCCGCCACCGACGACCACCACGGCGCCGCCGACGACGCCTCCGACAAGACCGAGGGCAAGACCGACGGCAAGACCGACGGCAAGGCGGACGCCACGACCGGGAAGACGGCCGCCGCCGCGGACACGAAGGGCGGCAGCGACACCACCGCGCGCGTGCTCGGCGTCGTCGGCATCGTCATCGGCGTCGCGGGCGTGGCCTACGGCGTCCTCGCCGGCCGCCGCCGCACCGCCTGACCCCACCGTTCCGTGTGCGCGCCGGGGCCGGCGACCCGCTCGTACGGCCCCGGCGCGCACCGGAGTTCACCTATCTGGGACATTTCTCCATGCGTAACAAGACGTTCGCGGTGGCCGCGCTGCTCGCAGCCGCCGCCACCCTGACCCTCTCCGCCTGCGGCAGCGGCGACGACGCCAAGTCTCCCGTCACCGTGGTCTCCGAGGAGACCGGCTCGGGCAAGGCCGCCACCGTCCTCGACCAGCCGTTCGAGAAGCCGGACCTGGTCCTCACCGACACCCACGGCAAGAAGTACGACCTGCGCGCCGAGACCAAGGGCCACCCGACGCTCGTCTACTTCGGCTACACGCACTGCCCCGACGTGTGCCCGACGACCATGAGCAACATCGCCGTCGCGAAGAAGGCCCTGCCCAAGGCCGCGCAGAACGACCTCAGGGTCGTCTTCGTCACCACCGACCCCGGCCGCGACACCCCCGCCGAACTGGGCAAGTGGCTCAAGGGCATCGACCCGGAGTTCATCGGCCTAACCGGAGACTTCGCCACCATCCAGGCCGGCGCCCGCTCCCTCGGCATCTCCGTCGAGCCGACGACGAAGGACAAGAACGGCAAGGCCGTCTCGGTGCACGGCACCCAGGTCATCGCCTTCTCCCCGAAGACCGACGGCGGTTACGTCCTCTACGGCGAGGACGCCACGGTCGACGACTACACCAGGGACCTGCCGAAGCTCGTCGAGGGAGCCAAGCCGTGAGGCGTGCCCTCCGCGCCGCCGGTGCCGCCAGTGCCGCCGGTACCGCCGGTACCGCCAGTGCCTTCAGTACCGCCGGTGCCGTCCGGGGCCTCCCCGCGGCGTTGCCCGTGGCCGCGCTCGCCTGCGCCCTGGCCCTCACCGGCTGCGGCGCCGGCTCCGGCTCCGGCTCCTCGAAGGCGGAGCTGTCCGTGAGCGGGTCGTACATGCCCCAGCCGGTCTCCGCCGACATGGCCGCGGGCTTCCTGACCATCAGCAACAAGGGCGGCACGCGGGACGAGCTCACCTCGGTCAGCAGCGACGCCGCCGGCCAGGTCACCATGCACAGCACCACCGGCGGCACCATGGCCGAGCGCAGCTCCTTCGCCATACCCGCGCACGGCCGGCTCGTGTTCAGAAGCGGGGGCAACCATCTGATGTTCGACGGGCTGAGGCACGAGCCGAGGCAGGGTCAGACGGTCACCGTGAAACTCACGTTCGCCGAATCCGGACCCCTCACCGTCGAGATGCCGGTGAAGTCCGCCACGTACAACCCGTCGACCGGACACTGAGGGAGGGACCATCGTGACCCGCACCATCACCCCCCGCCTGCGGACCCTGGTACTGCTGCTTCTCGCCGTCACCGGAGCCCTGCTCGCGGGCGCCGGACCGGCCTCCGCGCACGCCGCGCTGACCGGCAGCGACCCCGCGCAGGGGGTGGTGGTCGACAAGGCGCCCACCCAGGTGTCGCTCACCTTCTCCGAGACCGTGGCGATGAGCGACGACTCGCTGCGCGTCCTCGACCCCCGGGGGAAGGCCGTCCAGAAGGGCAAGCCCGCCAACGTGAGCGGGACGACGTACGCCGTCCGGCTCAGGAGCGGCCTGGCGGACGGCACCTACACCGTCACCTACCAGGTCGTCTCGGCGGACAGCCACCCCGTCGCCGGCGCCTACACCTTCTCCGTCGGAGCCCCCTCGCAGACCGTCGTCTCCGACGTCGGGCCCGCGGCCGGCGGCGGGGTCGTGGGCCGCCTCTACGCGGTCGGGCGGTACGTGTCGTACGCCGGCTTCATCGTGCTCGCGGGCGACGCGGCCTTCGTGCTGGCCTGCTGGCGGCGCGGCGCGGGCGTACGGGCCCTGCAGCGGCTCGTGGTCGGCGGCTGGCTCGCGCTCACCGCCGCCACCCTGTGGCTGCTGCTCCTGCGCGGCTCGTACACCACCTCCGGGAAGTTCGCGGACGCCTTCGACCTGGACCTGCTCGGCCAGGTGCTCCAGACCAAGACCGGCGCCATGCTGGTCTCCCGGCTGCTGCTGCTCGCCGCCGCCGCGCTGTTCGTCGCCGTCCTCTTCAGCGCCTACACCAAGCGCGAGGACGACGAGAAGCGCGACCTGACCTTCGGGCTCTCGATCGGCGGCGTCGTGGTGGCCGCCGGTCTGGCGGCGAGCTGGGCGATGGCCGAGCACGCCTCCACCGGACTCCAGCCGGGCATCGCCATGCCGGTCGACGTCGTGCACCTGCTGGCCGTCGCCGCCTGGCTGGGCGGCCTCACCGCCCTGCTCGTGGCGCTGTACCGGGCGCCCGTGGACGCCCCGATCGAGGCCGCCGCCGTCCAGCGCTTCTCCCGCGTCGCCTTCGGCTCCGTCCTCGCGCTGGTCGCCACCGGCGTCTACCAGTCCTGGCGCCAGCTGGGCTCCTGGTCGGCGTTCACCGAGACCGAGTACGGCCTGCTGCTGCTGCTCAAGATCGGCCTGGTGGCGCTGCTGGTCGGCATCGCGTGGATCTCGCGACGGTGGACGGGACGGCTCGCGGACACGGCCGACGACGCCGGTTCCACGGAGGATTCCGTCGCCGATTCATCCGCCGACTCGGCTGCCGATTCCGCGGACGAAATGGCTGGGCGGCCCGAGAAGGAGCCCGTTCCCGCGTCGACGTCCGCGGCCAAGGCGGCCACCACCGGTGCCGTGGTGCTCGCCGGTACGGGTACCGGTGGCGGTGACCGTGATGGTGCCGGTGCCGGTGCCGATGACACCGCGGACGACGACAACGCTGACGGTGACCGTGACGGCGACGGCGAGCGCGCCGCGCAGCTCGCCCGGCAGCGGGTTGCGGTGGACGCCGCCCGGCGCAAGCGGCTCAGGGACGGTGACCCGAACCGCTTCGGGCTGCGCCGCTCGGTGCTCGCCGAGGCGGGCGTCGCGATCGTCCTGCTCGCCGTGACCACCGCGCTGACCCAGACCGAGCCGGGCCGTACCGAACAGGACGCCAAGGCCTCCGCCTCCCCCTCCGCCAGCTCTTCGGCGGCGACCTCCTCGTCCGGCGCCGTCACCCTGGACATGCCCTTCGACACCGGCGGCAGCGACGGCAAGGGCCTGGTCCGAATCGACCTCGACCCCGCGCGCGTGGGCGGCAACGAGATGCACGTCTACGTGCAGCGGCCCAACGGACGCGCCTTCGACGTCCCCGAGGTGAAGGTCGCCTTCACCCTGGAGGCGAAGAAGATCGGGCCGCTCCCCGTGAACCCCGACCACATCACCACCGGCCACTGGGCGGCCGACGGAGTGCAGATCCCGATGGCCGGCGACTGGAAGATCACCGTGACCGTGCGGACCTCCGACATCGACCAGGCGACCGTTTCCAAGAACGCGCAGATCGGCTGAACGACACCATGCCCGACCAGTCCATCCCCCAGGCCCGTACGCCCGAGTCCGAGGTGCGAGAGCCCGACGCACCCGGCGGCCGGGGCGTCTCCCGGCGCGCGCTGCTCGGCACCGCCGGGGCCACCGGGCTCGTGCTCGGCGCGACGGGCGGGGCCGTGGGCTACACCGCCGCGCCCGCCCAGGCGACTCCACTCACCTCGGTCGGCTCCGGGCAGGCGATGTTTCACGGGAAACATCAGCCCGGCATCACCGAGGGACTCCAGGCGCGCGGCCACCTCGTCGCCTTCGACCTGGTGGCCGGCGCGGGACGCAAGGAGGCCGCGGCCCTGCTGCGTCGCTGGTCGGTGACCGCCGAGCGGCTGATGGCCGGTGAGGCGGCCCCGCACGACGACACCGGCGTGGCCCGGGACTCCGGCCCCTCCTCGCTGACGGTCACCTTCGGCTTCGGCCACGGCTTCTTCGCGAAGACCGGCCTGACCAAGCAGCGGCCGACCGCGCTGGACCCGCTGCCCGACTTCTCCGCCGACCGGATCGACAGGGCGCGCAGCGGCGGAGACCTGTGGGTGCAGATCGGCGCCGACGACGCCATGGTCGCCTTCCACGCCCTGCGCGCGCTCCAGAAGGAGACGGGCGGCGCGGCCCGCCTCCGCTGGCAGATGAACGGGTTCAACCGCTCCCCGGGCGCCACCGCCCACCCCATGACGGCCCGCAACCTCATGGGCCAGCTCGACGGCACCCGCAACCCCAAGCCCGCCGAGCCCGACTTCGACGGGCGGATCTTCGTGCCCGCCTCCGGGGAGCCCGCGTGGATGGCGAACGGCTCCTACGCCGTCGTACGCCGTATCCGCATGCTCCTCGACGACTGGGAGAAACTGGCGCTCCCCGCACAGGAGGCGGTCATCGGGCGCCGCAAGGCCGACGGGGCGCCCCTGTCCGGGGGCGGCGAGACCACGCCGATGGACCTGGAGAAGGCCGACGCCAAGGGCGAGTACGTCGTCCCGCTCAACGCCCACGCCCGGATCAGCCGGCCCGACCAGAACGGCGGCGCGGCCATACTGCGGCGCCCGTTCTCGTACCACGACGGCTTCGACGCGGACGGCACTCCCGATGCGGGGCTGCTGTTCGTCTGCTGGCAGGCGGACCCGCTGCGCGGCTTCGTACCGCTGCAGCGCAAGCTCGACCGGGGCGACGCGCTGTCGCGGTTCCTCCGGCACGAGGCGAGCGCCCTGTTCGCGGTGCCGGGCGGCGCGGCGAAGGGGGAGTACGTGGGGCAGCGGCTGCTGGAAGGGTGAGCCCCCCCCTCCCGGCGTGAGCCCCTGGCGTGAGCCGGCAGGGAGGCCCAAGTCCAAGGGCGGCCCAGGGACGGCCGAGGGACGACCGAAGGGCAGCCCAGGGCCGTTCGGGTGAAGTTCCGGGGTTGAAACCACCCGCACGGGTGGCTGTCGTGAGACGCATGAGCCGGGCTCCCGTGCGGCCATTAGGGTGAGGACATGCCAGCGAGCTATGCGTATCTCGGTCCCGAAGGCACCTTCACCGAAGTCGCCCTGCGCACGCTTCCCGAGGCGGCCACCCGGGAGCTGATCCCGTACGTGTCGGTGCAGTCCGCACTGGACGCGGTGCGGACCGGCGAGGCCGAGGCCGCGTTCGTGCCGATCGAGAACTCCGTCGAGGGCGGCATCACCACCACCCTGGACGAGCTGGTCGCCGGCAAGCCGCTGATGATCTACCGCGAGGTGCTGCTGTCGATCACCTTCGCGCTGCTGGTCCGGCCGGGCACGAAGCTCGCGGACATCAAGACGGTCTCCGCGCACCCGGCCGCCCAGCCGCAGGTCCGCAACTGGCTCAGGAAGAACCTCCCGGACGCCCACTGGGAGTCGGCCACCTCGAACGCGGACGCCGCGCGTCTGGTCCAGGAGGGCCAGTACGACGCCGCCTTCGCGGGCGAGTTCGCGGCCGCCCGGTACGGCCTCGAGGCCCTGGAGACCGAGATCCACGACGCGGAGAACGCGCAGACCCGGTTCGTGCTGGTCGGCAGGCCCGCCCGGCCCGCCGCGCCGACCGGCGCCGACAAGACCTCGGTGGTGTTGTGGCAGCGGGACGACCACCCCGGCGCGCTGCGTGATCTGCTCGGCGAGTTCGCCAGCCGGGGGATCAACCTGATGCTGCTCCAGTCCCGGCCGACCGGTGCGGGCATCGGCAATTACTGCTTCTGCATCGACGCCGAGGGGCATATCTCCGACCGGCGGATGGCCGAGGCGCTGATGGGGCTGAAGCGGATCTGTCTCCAGGTGCGTTTCCTCGGCTCCTATCCCCGCGCCGACATCAGGCCGGGCGAGGGTCGGCCCACGCTGCCCGGCACCTCCGACGAGGAGTTCGTGGCCGCGTCCGACTGGGTGGCGCGCTGCCAGGACGGCCGTTTCTAGCCCCGTTCCGCCGGTACTACCTGCGTATCTTCGTTATCCACAGAAGTTATCCACAGGTCAGCTTCTCGACCTGGGGACAAGTCGATAACAACATGCCGCTCGGTCGACAAATCGCCCTACAGCCCGCAAGAGAGGTCACGGGTGCGCAGATCACCCTTCGTCCACCCGTTTCCATTGGTTCACCTTTTAGGGCGACCCCTTTCCATCCGAAAGTGGGTGTCATGGCACGCTGGACCGACAATTCCCAGGTGGGGACGACAGTTCCGGAGTGATCAATTCCGAAATCCACAGACTTTCCTCACAGCCTGTGGATAACTTTGGCCAGGATGTGGATTCCTGTGGACAACGTCGTCCCCAAGTGCCGCGCCAGACAAGGGAGTCCGGTCAACCAGGGGTCCGGCGCCTGCCCCGTTCCAGGGAATGAGACGGCCTTTATTGACCTCGCCCGGCACTCTGCGCAATCGCGCCATGGCGCGACGTAGGGCGCGAGCCGCAATACTGGGTCGTGGCCCGCGAGCTCGCACCGGTAGCCTTGGCCTCGTGATTGACCTTCGCCTGCTCCGTGAGGACCCCGACCGTGTGCGCGCGTCCCAGCGCGCCCGTGGAGAGGACGTCGCACTCGTCGACGCCCTCCTGTCTGCCGATGAGCGGCGCAGGTCGTCCGGCGTCCGCTTCGACGAACTGCGTGCCGAGCAGAAGCAGCTCGGCAAGCTGATCCCCAAGGCCACTCCCGAGGAGAGGGCCGAGCTGCTCAAGCGTGCCGAGCAGCTGAAGACCGACGTCAAGGCCGCCGACGCCGAGCGCGACGAGGCCGACTCCGAGACCCAGCAGCTGCTGCTCCGGCTCGGCAACCTCGTCTACCCCGACGTGCCCGTCGGTGGCGAGGAGGACTTCGTCACGCTGGAGACGCACGGCACGATCCGCGACTTCGGCGCCGAGGGCTTCGAGCCCAAGGACCACCTGGAGCTCGGCCAGATCCTCGGCGCGATCGACGTCGAGCGCGGCGCCAAGGTCTCCGGCTCCCGCTTCTACTTCCTCACCGGCGTCGGCGCCCTGCTGGAGCTGGCCCTGGTGAACGCGGCGATCGCGCAGGCCACCGAGGCCGGCTTCACGCCGATGCTGACCCCGGCGCTGGTGCGCCCGCAGTCCATGGCCGGCACGGGCTTCCTCAGCCAGGCGGCCGAGGACGTCTACCACCTCGACAAGGACGACCTGTACCTGGTCGGCACCTCCGAGGTCCCGCTCGCGGCGTACCACATGGACGAGATCATCGACGCGAGCAAGCTGCCGCTGCGCTACGCCGGCTTCTCCCCGTGCTTCCGCCGCGAGGCCGGTTCGCACGGCAAGGACACCCGCGGCATCTTCCGCGTCCACCAGTTCGACAAGGTCGAGATGTTCTCGTACGTCGCTCCGGAGGACTCGCAGGCCGAGCACCAGCGCCTGCTGGAGTGGGAGAAGCAGTGGCTGACCTCGCTGGAGCTGCCGTTCCGCGTCATCGATGTCGCCACCGGTGACCTCGGCGCCTCGGCCGCCCGTAAGTACGACTGCGAGGCGTGGATCCCGACCCAGGGCAAGTACCGCGAGCTGACCTCGACGTCGGACTGCACCGAGTTCCAGTCCCGCCGCCTGTCGATCCGCGTCCGCGACGGCAAGCAGGTCAAGCCGCTGGCCACGCTCAACGGCACCCTGTGCGCCGTACCGCGCACGATCGTGGCGATCCTGGAGAACCACCAGCTGCCCGACGGCTCCGTGTACGTGCCCGAGGTGCTGCGTCCGTACCTCGGCGGCCGAGAGGTCCTGGAGCCGGTCGCCAAGTGAGCCCCGTGGTTCCCTCCGGGAGGTTCCCGTACCAGCTGATCGCGACCGACCTCGACGGCACGCTCCTGCGTGGCGACGGGTCGGTCTCGCGGCGCACCCGTGACGCCCTCGCCGCGGCCACCGCGGCGGGCGCCGCGCACATCGTCGTCACCGGCCGCGCGGCCCCCTGGACCCGGCACGTCCTCGACGACCTCGGCTACGAGGGCCTCGCCGTCTGCGGACAGGGCGCCCAGGTCTACGACGCCGGGCAGCACCGCCTGCTGACGGCCGTGACCCTTGACCGGCAGCTCGCGGGCGTGGCCCTGGCGAAGATCGAGGCGGAGGTCGGCCCGCTGTACCTGGCGGCGAGCCGCGCCGGCCTGGACGGCGACGTGATCGTCGGCCCGGGCTACGCGCCCGTAGGCAAGCTCCCTGCCACCCCGTTCACGGACGCGTCCGATCTCTGGGCCGAGCCGCTGAACAAGATCTACATCCAGCACCCGACGCTGAGCGACGACGAGCTGGCCGAGACGGCCCAGCGCGTGGCCGGCGGGTTCGTCAACGCCGTCATGGCCGGCGCGGGCATCGTGGAGCTGCTGCCGCTCGGTCTGTCCAAGGCCACGGGCCTGTCCCTGGCGGCCCGCCGCCTGGGCCTGAAGGCCGCCGGCACCATCGCCTTCGGCGACATGCCCAACGACATCCCCATGTTCGCCTGGGCCGCCCACGGCGTGGCCATGGCCAACGCCCACGACGACCTGCGCGCGGTGGCGGACGAGGTGACGGCCTCCAACGAGGAGGACGGCATCGCGGTGGTCCTGGAGCGGTTGCTGGGCTGAGGCCCCGGTCGGTACCGGGCGCTGCTACATTCGGCGCCCATGCGATCACGCGAGTACGACCTCGACTTCCGCGACGGCTCGGCACGCATACGCACCTGGGGCGTCGTCCTGCTCGGCGTGGCGGGCCTGCTGTGGACCTGGTGCGCCGTACTGCTGCTCACGCCGTACCAGGTCGACCGGGAACCCGACGACCAGTACCCGAAGCAGTGCGAGGCGCGCCTGTTCACGGACCGCGGCACCGCCAACGAGGGTGTCTACCGGGGCGATTACTGCGCGGACGAACGGGACTGGCCCGAGGCGCTCCTCGTGCTGGGCCTGTCGGTGCCGGTGTCGGTCGTGGGTGCCGCGCTGGTCACCACGGGGGTGGTGAGCAGGCGGATGAGCGCTCACGCGGAGGCCATGCGCGAGCTGGACAGGATCGCCGACCAGCGTGCGGCGGCCCAGTCGGAGTGACCACGGGGTGACCTTGTCCGTCGCCCCGGAGGGAATGCCGCGGAGCACAGGGCGGAACCTGGGGCGGAACGTCTGGCGATACGTCTGCCGACACACGCGGGATGTCTGTCGACACACGGGGCGGAACGTCTGGCGGAGGATGCACGGATCGAACGTGCGCGGGCTTTCCAGCCCGACCTTGGCTCAGCAAGCCAGTGCCTTACCACTCGGCCAATCCTCCGGGTGGGCGGCCCACGCGAGAGCGACATCGCGTGCTCGAAGCGGCCGCCCCGGGCAGTCGGCGGCTGCGGAGAGGTAATGGCTACTCCGGAGCCGGCCTCGGGCTGCCCTGTCGGGAGCTGGGCGTACTGCCGTGCATGGGCATCGCCGTGCTCCTCTCCCAGTCGGTGACGCCGGGTCCGTCCCGGCGGGTGGGGCACCACCAATGTGCCCTGCCCACCGATCGGGACGCAACCGAATTAGCGCGGGCCCGTGGGGCCTGCCTACTCCTCGCCCGCCAGCTTCAGCGAGCGCAGCTTCTGCCCGGCGTACCAGGTGGCCAGCACGGTGACCGCGACCAGCAGCACCGTGGCGGTCGTCAGGCTGACGTCGGAGGTCACGAGGTCCCCGCCGGCGACCTTGTGGGCGACCGCCAGAGACCACTGCTGGACGCTGAGCGTGCGCGCGCCGGGCACCAGGGAGCCGAAGAGCGTCTCCCAGACGAGCGCGTAGACCAGTCCGAAGACCACCGCGTGCCGCGAGACGGTACCCAGCAGCAGGAACAGCGCGGAGTAGGCGATCGAGGAGACCAGCGCGGCGACCGTGTAGGCGACGGCGATCTGCTGGCCGTTGCCGTTGAGGATCAGGCCCGCGATCAGGGTCGGCAGCGCGGAGAACACCATGGTGACCGCGATGGCCACGATCAGCTTGGTGAAGATGATCACCGGCCGCTTCAGCGGCTTGGACAGCAGGTAGACGACGGAGCCGTCGTCGATCTCCGGGCCGATCGCCCCGGTGCCGGCGATGACGCCGATGATCGGAACCATGGTGGCGATCGCGAAACCGCCGAGGACGTCGGCGGCCGTCTGGTCGTCGGCGCCGGACAGGAGGCGCACGGCGACGGCGATGACGATCAGCAGCATCGGCAGCGCGCCGAGGATGAGGGCCCGGCGGCGGCCGAGCAGGGCCCGATAAGTGAGCCGGGCGACGGTGGGGTCGTACATCTTCGGCCTCCTACGCCGCGACGAGATACGAGAAGACGGACTCGAGGGACTCGTCGGACGGCGAGACCGTGAGCAGCCGGATGCCGTGGTCGCGGGCGACCTTGGGCAGCAGCGCGGTGAAGCGGCCGAAGTCGACGGCCTGGACGCGCAGCGCGCCCTCCGCGTGGTCGACCTCGATGCCGGACGTCGACGGGTCGGCGATCAGCGCGGCCGCGAGGGCGCGGTCGTCGCTGGAGCGCACCAGGTAGCGGTGCGGGCGGTCGGTCATCAGGCGGCGGATCCTGCGGAAGTCGCCGCTGGCCGCGTGCCGGCCGGCGACGATCACCTCGATGTGCCAGGCGAGCTGCTCGACCTCTTCGAGGATGTGGGACGAGAACAGCACCGTGCGGCCCTCGTCGCCCATGCGCCGCAGCAGGTCCATGAGCTGCATGCGCTGGCGCGGGTCCATGCCGTTGAAGGGCTCGTCGAGCAGGAGCAGCGACGGGTCGTGCACGAGGGCGCTCGCCATCTTCACGCGCTGGCGCATGCCCTTGGAGTAGGTGGAGATCTGCCGGTCCTGCGCGTACTCCATCTCGACCGTGGCCAGCGCCCGCGCGGCCGCCTTCTCACCGAGGCCGTGCAGTTCGGCGTTGGCGACGACGAATTCGCGGCCGGTGAGGAAGTCGTACATCGCCTCGCGCTCGGGGACGATGCCGATGTGCCGGTAGATCTTCTCGTTGCGCCACACCGGCTGTCCGTCGAGGGTGACCGTGCCGGTGGAGGGGGCGAGGAAGCCGCCCATCATGTTGATGAGGGTGGACTTCCCGGCGCCGTTGGGGCCGAGCAGGCCGGTGACGCCAGGGCCGACGGTCATGGTGATGTCGTTGACGGCGACCACGTTGCCGAACCAGCGGGAGACGTGGTCGATGCTGAGTGTTGTCACAGGCCGACCTTCTTGTAGCGGCGGATCAGGAGGCCGTAGGACGCGGCGATCAGGCCGAGGACGGCGAGGACGTACACCACTCCCTCTCCCGTGGAGGGGCCGGTTCCGCCGGGGAAGGAGGAGCCGCCGCCGAGGAGGGAGGACTGCACACCGTCGATCAGCGTGACGGGCGAGAACAGGCCGATCCAGGGCACGGCACCGGTGTGGCCGTTGAAGTCGGAGATGCCCTGGAGCGTGGAGACCGCGCCGTAGGAGATCGTCAGCACGGCGATCACGGCGGCGATGCCGAAGCCGCGGCGCGGGGTGACGGCGGCGATGACCAGGCCGATGCCGGCGAACAGCAGCGAGAGCAGCGCCACGGAGACCAGTCCCTCGCCGAACTGCTCGCTCTGGTGGGCGAAGCCCATCTTGGCCAGCAGCGCGCCCACGTAGAGCACGATCAGCGGGGCGCCGGTGAGGATGAACAGGGCCGAGGCGAGCGCCGCGAACTTCGCCAGGACGTAGTCGGCGGTCTCGATGGGCCGCGAGAAGTACAGCGGGATGGTCTTGAAGCGCAGGTCGCGCGAGACGGCCTGGGGTGCCTGCGAGGCGACGTACAGGCTGATCACGGCCTGCATGACGATCGCGTAGCGGGTGAAGGCGTGGGGCAGCGGGAGTTCGTGCGCCTTGGTGGCCACCGCGACGGCGACCATGATGGCGGCGGGCACGCACATCACCGCGAACAGCAGCATCGGCAGCACCTTGGACTTCACCGAGCGGCCGAGGCCGTAGGAGCCGCGCAGGGACTGCGAGTACAGCGAGCGGCGGGCGTAGGCGCGGCCCAGGCGCGGGCCGTCGTAGCCGCGGTAGCCGATGTCGTGGATGCGGGTCTGGTCGCCGGCCGGTGTCACCGCCGGCTGGAGGGGCTGCTCAACCGCCATGGCCGACGGCCTCCTTGTGCTGCTCGTCGCTGCTGGTGAACACCTCGGAGATGCGGTGCCGGCGCTGTTCCATGCGCACCAGGCCGAGTCCGAGGTCGGCGACGACGTCGCGTACCAGGTCGTACGTCTCGTCGCCCGTGGCCGTCAGCAGCAGGATGTGTCCGGCGCCGGGCAGGCCGTCGCCGTCGCCTTCGGTTGCCACCCCGCGCGCGTGCAGCGCCTCGCGGACCGCGCGGGTGCCGTCGGGGTGATCGTCGCTGTCGGTGACCTCGATCGCGAGGGTCGTCGTGGTCTGCGTGAAGTCGGTGGTGGACGAGGAGCGCAGCAGCTTGCCGCCGTCGACGACGACGACGTGGTCGCAGGTGCGCTCCAGCTCGCCCAGCAGGTGGGAGGTGACCAGGACCGAGATGCCGAAGTCGGTGTGGATGCGGCGGATCAGGCCGAGCATCTCGTCGCGGCCGACCGGGTCGAGGCCGTTGGTCGGCTCGTCCAGGAAGACCAGCCGCGGGTCGTGCACCAGGGCCTGGGCGAGCTTCACCCGCTGCTTCATGCCGGTGGAGTAGCCGCCGATGGGGCGGTAGCGCTCCTCGTACAGGCCGACGTGGCGCAGGGTGTCCGCGGTGCGCTCGCGCGCGGCGGTGGGCGGCAGGCCGGACATGCGGGCCATGTGCACGACGAACTCGGTGGCCGAGACGTCGGGCGGCAGGCAGTCGTGCTCCGGCATGTAGCCCACGCGCTCGCGGATGGCGGCGCCCTCGGTGGCCACGTCGAGGCCGAGCACCTCGGCGCGGCCCTCCGTGGCGGGGGACAGACCCAGCAGGATCTTGATCAGGGTCGACTTGCCGGCGCCGTTGGCTCCGACGAGTCCGGTCACACCGGCTCCGATGTCCACGGACAGCCGGTCGAGCGCGGTCACCCGGGGGAACCGCTTGCTCAGGCTTTCGGTCGCGATCACAGTCACGCCTTTGACGGTAGTGACCTCCGCCATGCCGGTCGTCAGACCTCAGAGCCGTCTTCACGTCAGCCCCGAGTATTACGGCGCCCTTACGTGAGGATGAGGGAAACCCTGAGAGACGCCCCTCGGGGGCCACCCTCCGCGCGCACCGCCCACGGCCCTTGATCCCCCTATTGACGCCGCCTCTAACAACTGCGACATTCACCGGTGTCACGTTACGGACGCGTACCGCAGTCGACGGAACAGGACGGGGCGGGCGGGATGACGACGGCAGTGAGCAGCGAACTCTCCGCGGAACTGCGGGGATTCAGGCGGGTGCAGCGCCTCGCCTACGAGTGCGCGGAGGCGGTCGCGGCACGCCTGGAGCCCGGCGTGACCGAGCGCGAGGCGGCGCGCATGCAGCGGCGGTGGCTGCACGAGCGGGGGGTACGGGACTGGTTCCACCTGCCCTTCGCCTGGTTCGGCGACCGCACGGCGTTCACGGGCTTCCGCGTCCCGCTGCAGTTCTTCCCGACCGACCGCGCCCTGGAACCCGGGATGCCGTTCATCCTGGACATGGCCCCGGTGCACGAGGGCTTCACGGCGGACATCGGCTACTCGGGCGCGCTCGGCGACCACCCGGTGCAGGCCCGGCTCATGGCCGACCTTCGGGCGCACCGCGAGCTGATCCTGCGCGAGGTGCGCGAGCGGCGCCCGCTGCGCGAGATCTACGAGGACGTGGACCGCCTCATGGTCCGCCAGGGCTACGCCAACCGGCACCGGGCCTATCCCTTCGGCGTGATCGCCCACAAGGTGGACCGGGTGCGGCAGCGCCGCCTATCCGCACACCTGTTCGGTTTCGGTACCCAGTCCCTGAAGGGACTGGCGAGCGACGCGCTGCACGGTCACCGCGAGGGCTGGTCGCCCCTGTGGTCGCCGTACCGCTTCTCCGACCACCCCCCGCGACCGGGCCTGTGGGCGGTCGAACCCCACCTCGGCTTCAGAGGGACGGGCGCCAAGTTCGAGGAGATCCTGGTGGTCACCGACTCCCGGGACCCCGCGGAGAGCGCCTTCTGGCTGGACGACGATCTGCCGCACACGCGGCGCTGGGCGGAGGACAAGTGACGTTGAAGGGCGCGCGAGAGCGCCGGGTACGGACCGGCGGGGTCGAGCTGTGCGTCGCCGAGCTGGGCGACCCCACGCGGCCGACGGTGGTGCTGGTGCACGGCTACCCGGACAGCAAGGAGGTCTGGTCGGAGGTCGCCGTCCGCCTGGCCGAACGCTACGGCTTCCACGTCGTCCTCTACGACGTCCGGGGCCACGGCCGCTCCACGGCACCCCGGCCGCTGCGCGGCGGCTTCACCCTGGCCAAGCTCACGGACGACTTCCTCGCCGTCGTCGACGCGGTCAGCCCCGACCGCCCGGTGCACCTCGTCGGGCACGACTGGGGCTCGGTGCAGTCCTGGGAGTTCGTGACGGTCGCCCGCACCCGGGGCCGTATCGCCTCCTTCACCTCCATGTCCGGGCCGTCCCTCGACCACTTCGGGCACTGGATCAACGCGCGCGTGAAACGTCCGACGCCCCGCCGGGTGGGACAGCTCCTCGGCCAGGGCGCCAAGTCCTGGTACGTGTACCTGCTGCACACTCCCGCCCTGCCGGAGCTGGCCTGGCGCGGGCCCCTCGGCAAACGCTGGCCGAAGATCCTCCAGCGCGCCGAGAAGATACCCGCCGGCGACTACCCGACCCCGTCCCTCGCCTCCGACGCCGCGCACGGCGCCTGGCTGTACCGGGACAACGTCCGCTCCCGGCTGCGCAGGCCGCGCCCGGACGCGCACGCCCACGCGCCCGTGCAGCTCATCACCCCGCAGGCGGACGCGTTCCTGTCCGAGCGGCTCTACGACGACCTGGAGCAGTGGGTCCCGCGGCTCACCCGGCGCACCCTCCCGGCCAAGCACTGGATCCCGCGCACCCGCCCCGACCAAGTGGCCGCCTGGATCGACGAGTTCGTGACCGCCGTCGACGGCGGCCGCACCGAGGTGGCCTCCGCCGGACACCACTCCGACCGTTTCCACGGGCAGTTGGTGCTCGTCACCGGCGCCGGCAGCGGCATCGGCCGGGCGACGGCGTTCGCGTTCGCGGAAGCGGGCGCCCGCGTGGTGGCCGTCGACCGCGACGCCGAAGCGGCCGCCCGCACCGCCGAGTTGGCCCGCCTGATCGGCGCGCCCGAGGCCTGGGCGGAGACGGTGGACGTCGCCGACGAGCAGGCCATGGAGAAGCTGGCCGAGAAGGTGCACCGCGACCACGGCGTGGTGGACGTGCTGGTCAACAACGCCGGCATCGGCCTGTCGGGCTCCTTCTTCACCACCACCCCCGCCGACTGGCGCAGGGTCCTGGACGTCAACCTGTGGGGTGTGATCCACGGTTGCCGTCTCTTCGGCGCGCGCATGGCCGAGCGCGGCCAGGGCGGCCACATCGTCAACATCGCCTCCGCGGCCGCCTTCCAGCCCTCCCGGGCGCTGACCGCCTACAGCACCTCCAAGGCGGCGGTGCTGATGCTCTCCGAGTGCCTGCGCGCCGAACTGGCCGCGCAGGACATCGGGGTCACCGCGATCTGCCCCGGCATCGTCAACACCAACATCACCTCCACGACCCGCTTCACCGGCGTCGACGAGGCCGAGGCACAGCGCCGGCAGAAGAGTTCGGCCCGCCTGTACGGGCTGCGCAACTACCCGCCGGAGAAGGTCGCCGGGGCGATCCTGGACGCGGTGGTCCACAACCGGGCGGTGGTCCCGGTGACCCCTGAGGCCCGGGGCGCGCATCTGCTGTCGCGGTTCATGCCGGGGGTGCTGCGGAGGATCGCCCGCGTCGAACCGAAACTGTGAGGCCGGTGAGGGCTTCACCGTTTCGCACGGAGGCCGGTGAGGAGGGCTTCGCCGGTTCGGCCGCCGAGGCCTCCGCCGGTGAGCCCTCCGCCGGTTCTCCGTTCCGGCGACCGTCCGGCCCGGTGCGTCATCCGGCGACCGTGTAGGAGCGCGCCCCCGACCCGGCGAGCCCGCCGCCGTCCACGATCAGGTAGTCCGGGCGGATGGGGCGCCCCTCGAGCCAGCACTCCAGGATCTCCCGGGTGCCGGCCGCGTAGCGGGCCTGCGCCGAGAGCGTCGAGCCGGACACGTGCGGTGTCATCGCCTCGTTGGGCATCGTGCGCCAGGGGTGGTCCTCCGGCGGCGGCTGCGGATACCAGACGTCACCGGCGTACCCGGCCAGCTGACCGCTCTCGAGCGCCCGCACCACGGCGTCCCGGTCGACGATGAGCGCGCGTGCGGTGTTGACGATGTACGAACCCCGCTTCATGGCGCCGATCAGCTCGTCGTCGAAGAGGTTCTGCGTCTGCGGATGCAGCGGCGTGTGGATCGACAGCACGTCGACCGCGGCGGCCAGCGACTCCGGGTCGGGATGCCAGGTCAGCCCCAGCTCCTCCTCGACCTCCTCGGGCAGCCGGTGCACGTCGTGGTAGTGCAGGCGGACGTCGAACGGCTTGAGGCGGCGCAGCACCGCCTGGCCGATACGGCCGGCGCCGAGCACGCCGACGTCCATGCCCTCGATGTCGTACGCGCGCGAGACGCTGTCCGCGATGTTCCAGCCCTTCTTGGCGGTCACCCAGTCGTGGGCGGGCATGTAGTCGTGCACCAGGGTGAGGATCTGCATGACCGCGTGCTCGGACACGCTGATGCTGTTGCTGTAGGTCACCTCCGCCACCGTCATGTCGTGGGCGATCGCGCTCGGCAGGTCGACGTGGTCCGAGCCGATCCCCGCGGTGATCGCGAGTCCGAGCCGCGGCGCCGCCTCGATCCGCTCGGGGGTCAGGTAGGCGGGCCAGAACGGCTGCGAGATCACCACGTCGGAGTCGGACAGCTCACGGTCCAGGGTGGAGTCGGGCCCCTCCTTGTCGCTGGTCACGACATAGGTGTCGCCCCTGTCCTCCAGGAAGTCACGCAGTCCGAGTTCTCCCGAGACACAGCCGAGGAGCTGGCCCGGGGTGAAATCCACGGCTCGCGGGGTCGGCGCGGTCTGGCCGCCCGGATAGCCGGTGATTCGGGGAATCTCGTCGCGGGCGTAGCGCGGAGGGTAACCGCCCACGGGGTCGGGATAGAGCACCGCAAGAATCTTCGCCATGACCGTCCTCCACCGGTGAGGAAAAAGGCCCTGGTAATCCGGGCAGGACACCGATGTTTTCCTCAACTTTAGTCGCGCGTGCGCAGACGCGGCAATCCCGTCGAAAACATGGGAGTGACCCCGCCGGGTGGGCGCGGCGCCAGCTATCCGAATACGGCCTGCGCGAGAGCCACACCGCCGAAGACCGCCCCGAGTCCGGCGACGACCGACGCGAGCACATTGGCCGCCGCGAGAAATCGCGATCCCGCCTCGGCCAGCGTCAGCGTCTCGTACGAGAACGTGGAGTAGGTGGTCAGGGCACCGCACAGGCCGGTGCCGAGGAAGAGCTGCACGCCCGGCGAGGCCACCCCGGCCAGGGCCGCCCCGGTCAGCACACCCAGGACCGCCGACCCGGCGATGTTGGCGGCGAAGGTGCCCCACGGGAAGACGGTGTCGTGACGGGCCCGGACCGCCCGGTCGATCAGGTACCGCAGCGGGGCACCGAGGGCTCCGCCGAGCACGACGAGCAGGAACCTCATCCCACCCGCCTCCTCGCCCGGACCCCCAGCCGGACACCGGTCACCCCGAGCCTCACACAGACCAGCGCCGCGACCACGGTCGCCACCAGGTAGACCAGAGCCACACCGGCCCTGCCCTCCCGCACCAGCCGCTCGATGTCGGCGCAGTACGTGGAGAACGTCGTGAAGCCGCCGAGGACCCCCGTACCGAAGAAGGGGCGCAGCAACGGGTGCGCACCCCACACCTCGGTGATCGCCGCCAGGAAGGCGCCGATGACCAGACAGCCCACCGCGTTCACGCACAGCGTCGTCCAGGGGAAGGCCGCCCGGCCGGTCGGCCACAGCAACGCCGCCTCGTACCGGGCACAGGCACCCAGTGCCCCGCCCACGGCGATCACGACGATCACGGGGATCACGGTGATCACCCGCGCACGCCTGTCGCGGGCGCCCGAACCCCGGGGCGCGTCGCACGGGAGCCCCGTCATACGGCCGCTCCCCTCATAAGTCCGTGAATCCCACACTAATCCTCTGTCCTGACACCCCTGCGGCCCTGTTGTCCTGAGACCACTGCGACAGGACAACACCCCCTTGACATCAGGAATTACGAGACGTCTCCTGGAAGGGGGAAAAAGCATCGGAGGCTGCCGATGGCAACCTATGAATATCTATGCAGCCGCTGTGGCTCTTTCGATGTGACGCTGCCGATCGGCACCGCACCCAAAGCTTATGGTTGCCCCGATTGCGCGGGCGCGGGAAGACGTGTGTACTCCGCCCCCGGCCTCGCGCACACCCCACACGCGGTCGCCGCTCTCCATGCCCGGGAGGAGCGGTCCCGCGAGGCCCCGGCGATCGTGTCCGAGGTGCCGCCACGCGGAGAAGCGCCACCACGCGGAAGAGCACGACCGCCCGCGCATCCCGCGCTCTCGCGGTTGCCGCGCCCGTGAGGACGGTGGTCGTCGACCAGGCAGACCAGGCAGAACGTCTCGAACGTCGGCACCCGGACCCGGACGCCGAGCCCACGCGGTGCGTGGAACGCGGCCGCCGCTGACACAACGGCCGTCGCACAGCGCGTTCATCCCTCACGGCGCGTTCGTCCCACACAGCGCGTTCATCGCGGACTTAGGAGGTGCGTCCCCATGGGCAACGTGGGGCTGCTCTTCGTCGGTGCGGTTCTCTTCATGAACGGGCTGATCCTTCTCGACAAGGTGGAAGCCCGGTCGGCAGCGGTGTTCAACCTTTTCATAGGCGCACTCCAGGTGCTGACACCGACGTACCTCATCTTCGTCGCCGGAAGCGATCCCAAACAGATACTTGCGGCGTCGGGAATCTACCTCTTCGGCTTCACCTACCTGTACGTGGGTATCTGCCTCCTCGCCGACATCGAATTGACCGGTGTCGGCTATTATTCGCTCTTCGTGGCCGTAGCGGCCCTAGGGTACTCGTTCGTCAATTTCCGCCTCTTCAAGGACTACCCATTCGGAGTCATCTGGCTCTACTGGGCATTCTTGTGGTTCCTGTTCTTCTTGCTCCTCGGACTCAAGCAGGACAGGCTCCGCCACTACGTCGGCTGGGTCACGGTGATCGAAGGCTGGATCACCGGCGCGATCCCCGCCGGCCTGTTGCTCTCCGGTTACTGGAAACACCCCGACGAGACCGCCATCGCACTGGGCGCCTTCGCCGTGGTGGTGTTCACGGCTCTGTGGCCGCTCACCCGGAAATCGCGGGAGCCGGCCTCCGCCCATTCGAATGCCGGCCAGAACGCGCCCGCACCGGATCGGCGGTAACGGATCGGAAGCATCACAATCAAAGAGGAAACCGTCATGCCCGAAGTCATCTTCACAGTGGACCAGAGCAAATCCATGCGCGACCAGGACCCGCCCGGTCACAACAGGTGGCATCCGGATGTGCCCATAGCCGCCATGGTGAAGCCGGGAGCGGAATTCCGCGTGGAATGCCGTGACTGGACCGACTGCCAGGTCGGCGACAACGACTCCGCCAACGACGTGCGCGACATCGACCTCACCATCCCCCACATGCTCAGCGGCCCGATAGGCGTGGAGGGCGCCGAGCCCGGCGACCTGCTCGTCGTCGACATCCTCGACCTCGGTCCCATACCGCAGCGGAAGGGGGACGCGGCCGGCGAGGGCTGGGGCTATACCGGCATCTTCGCCAAGGCCAACGGCGGAGGCTTCCTGACCGACTACTTCCCGGACGCCTACAAAGCCATCTGGGACTTCCACGGCCAGCAGGCGACCTCCCGCCACCTGCCCGGCATCCGCTTCACCGGCATCACCCACCCCGGGCTGTTCGGCACCGCCCCGTCGGCCGAACTGCTCGGCCGCTGGAACACCCGCGAGGCGGCGCTGATCGAGACGGACCCGGACCGGGTCCCGCCGCTCGCCGTACCCCCGGACGTCACCAACGCGCTCGCCGGCAAGGCCACCGGCGACCTCGCACGGCACATCGCCGAGGAAGGCGCGCGCACCGTGCCCGCCCGCGAGAACGGAGGAAACCACGACATCAAGAACTTCACCCGGGGATCGAGGGTCTTCTACCCCGTCCACGTCAAGGACGCCAAGTTCTCCGGTGGCGACCTGCACTTCAGCCAGGGCGACGGCGAGATCACCTTCTGCGGCGCCGTCGAGATGGGAGGCTTCATCGACTTCCACGTCGATCTGATCAAGGGCGGCATGGAGACGTACGGCATCCACACCAACCCCGTGTTCATGCCCGGCAACGTCGAGCCGCGCTACTCGGAGTTCCTCACCTTCATCGGGATCTCCGTCGACGCTGACACGGACACGAACTACTACCTGGACGCGACGCTGGCCTACCGCCGGGCCTGCCTCAACGCGGTCGAGTACTTCAAGAAGTTCGGCTTCAGCGGCGAGCAGGCCTACCTGCTGATAGGCGCCGCCCCCATCGAGGGACGCATCAGCGGCATCGTGGACATCCCCAACGCCTGCTGCTCGCTCTACATCCCCACCGCCATCTTCGACTTCGACGTCCGGCCGACCTCCGCCGGCCCGACGAAGGCCGACCGCGGACAGTGCGCGGTGACCAGCTGACCGGCCGCGAACGGATCCTCAACCCAAGGGAGTTCATCAACACGAGGCCGGGGCACGGGTGTTGGGCGCCCCGACCTCACCAGCCCCATAACGTAGTGAAGTTGGCGAATCACCCGAAAGCACAGGGGAGTTGTCCACAGCTTGCCCAAATCCCGTGTGGATAACTCCAGTTGGCTGTGGATCAAACCTCGAAAGGAAAACAACCTGCGTGATCCACGTCTCTCCGTCATCCTGTCCGAATGGCATCTGATACTGACCATACGAAAGAAGGACAAGCGGGAGAGATGGACGACCGACGCGTGGTGAAGGTGTCGAAGTACCTCTCGAAACACCTGCGTCACCAGCCCGAACGCATCGGGCTCACCCTCGACGCGGCCGGCTGGGTCGAGATCGACACGCTGATCGCCGCGGCGCTCGCCCACGGCTTCCGGTTCACGCGCGAGGAACTCGACCATGTCGTGGCCGCCAACGACAAGCGGCGCTTCGCCATCGACGGCTCGAGAATCCGCGCCAGCCAGGGCCACAGCGTCTCGGTCGACCTCGGTCTGCCCCCGACGGCCCCACCGCCGTACCTCTACCACGGCACGGTGGCGGCCGCCCTGGAGTCGATCCGCGCCGCCGGGCTCAAGCCCATGAGCAGGCACGACGTCCACCTGTCGGCGGACCGCGAAACCGCGACCCGGGTCGGCGCCCGCCGCGGCAGGCCCGTCGTCCTCGCGGTCGACGCCGGCGCCATGCACCGCGACGGCCATGTCTTCCAGGTCAGCGCGAACGGGGTGTGGCTGACGCGGGCCGTACCACCGCGTTACCTGCGCTTCCCCGGCCCCCGCTGACGTCCGGGCCGACCCGGAGGCCGACCCGGAGGCCGACCCGGAGGGCACCCCGGCCGGGCGGCCGTCACGCCAGCTGCGCCGGAGCCTCCAGGGCGATCCGCTCGAAGACCTTCTCGTCGGCGGCGAAGTCGGAGTCCGGGATGGGCCAGTGGATCACGATCTCGTCGAAGCCCAGCTCCTGATGCCGCCCCGCGAAGTCCACGAACGCGTCGAACGACCGCAGCGGGCGGCCGCGGTCCGGGGTGAAGCCGGTGAGCAGGATCTTGTCCAGCCCGGCCGCGTCCCGACCGGCCTCCGCGCAGGCCTCGGACAGCTTGCCGAGCTGCCCGCGCAGCGCCTCCACCGACTGCTCCGGGGTGCCGTTCTCGTACAGCTTGGGGTCGCCGGTGGTCACCCATGCCTGCCCGTACCGCGCGGCGAGCTTCAGCCCGCGCGGACCCGTGGCCGCGACCGCGAAGGGCAGCCGGGGCCGCTGCGCGCAGCCGGGGATGTTGCGCGCCTCGTGCGCCGAGTAGAACCGGCCCTCGTGCGTCACCGTGTTCTCGGTCAGCAGCCGGTCCAGCAGCGGCACGAACTCGGCGAACCGGTCGGCGCGCTCGCGCGGGGTCCAGGGCTCCTGCCCGAGGGCGGTCGCGTCGAAGCCGGTGCCGCCGGCACCGATGCCGAGCGTGATCCGGCCGCCCGAGATGTCGTCCAGGGAGACCAGTTCCTTGGCGAGCGTCACCGGGTGCCGGAAGTTGGGCGACGTGACCAGAGTGCCCAGGCGCATCCGCTCCGTGACGGCCGCGGCGGCGGTCAGCGTGGGCACGGCACCGAACCAGGGGCCGTCCCGGAAGCTGCGCCAGGACAGGTGGTCGTAGGTGTAGGCGCTGTGGAAGCCGAGCTGCTCGGCGCGCTGCCACGCCTCGCGGCTCCCCTCGTGCCAGCGGCGGTACGGGAGGATCACGGTGCTCAGACGCAGACTCATGCCTGAGAGCCTACGGCGACGGCCACCGCGTCCGGACAGCGGCGGACGCGGAGCCGAACCGCCCCCCGACGGCCTCCGACCGACCTCCGGCCGGGCTCCGTGCCGGACACCCGCCCTGACGGCCCCGTCCCCGGCCCCACCGCGCGCACGATCCGCGTCCCGGGCTGTGAGCAACCTCTCCGCCGCCGGAGGTCGCCGCCCGGCCGGGATCAGCGGGTGCGCCTCGTTGGCCTTTCCGGGCACGGCGGTGCACCTCGATGTCTCGTCCGGGCACGGCTGAGTGCTTTCCATGCCTGTCCGGACGCGGCTGAGCGCCTTCCATGCCTGTCCGGGGCGAGGGCGCGCCTCCCCGTCCGATCCGGGTGCGTCCGCGTGCCGTCGGCCTCCGGTCCGCCGCGGGCCCGGTGTCGCGCGCCTCACGCACAGCTCACGCGCGCCTCGTCCGGGCGAAGTGCCACGCCCTCGGGCGGCCGTATGCGCGAGAATGACGCGGTGACCTCAGCGACCAGACGGCCCGGGACACCGGCCTCCCCCAAGTTCTCGGCCTCGCGCGAACCGGAAGGCCCCGCGGGCCCGCCGCCGCGGCTGATCGCCACCGACCTCGACGGCACGCTGCTGCGCGACGACCAGTCGGTCTCCCCGCGGACCGTCGCCGCCCTGGCCGCCGCTGAGGACGCGGGCATCGAGGTCTTCTTCGTCACCGGCCGCCCGGCCCGCTGGATGAACGTCGTCAGCGACCATGTGCACGGCCACGGCCTGGCGATCTGCGGCAACGGCGCCGCCGTGGTCGACCTGCACGGCGGCCCCGGCGCCCACCGGTTCGTGAAGGTGCGCGAGCTGGCCAGGGAGCGCGCGCTGACGGCCGTACGGCTGCTGCGCGAGGCGGCGCCCGGCACGATGTACGCGGTCGAGCAGACCTACGGCTTCCACCAGGAGCCGGCCTACCCCAAGCTGCACATGGAGATACCGGGCACGCTGCTGCCCGCCGAGGAGCTCCTCGCACCGGACGGCCCGGACGCCGATCAGCCCGTGCTCAAGATCCTCGCCTACCACCCCGAGCTCGACCCCGACGCCTTCCTCGGCGCCGCCCGCCTCGCGATCGGCGACCACGCCAACGTCACCCGCTCCAGCCCCAGCGCCCTGCTGGAGATCAGCGGTCCGAGCGTGTCCAAGGCCAGCACGCTGGCCCTGTGCTGCGCCGAGCGCGGCATCGCCCCCGAGGAGGTCGTCGCCTTCGGGGACATGCCCAACGACGTCGAGATGCTGACCTGGGCCGGCCGGTCCTACGCGATGGGCAACGCCCACCCCGACGTCATCGCCGCCGCCTCGGGCCGCACGGTCGCCAACAACGAGGACGGGGTGGCGGTCGTGATCGAGCGCCTGCTCGCCGACCGCCGCTGACCCCGCCGGGGGCGGCCCGTCAGCGCGCCCCCACCAGCGACTCCGCCTCCGCCTCCCGCCGCGCCATCGCGCGCAGCGGGCCGTCCACGGCGACCAGCTCCGCGTACGGGCCCCGCTGCACCACCCGGCCGTCGTCGAGGACGACCACCTCGTCGACGGCGTCGAGCCCCGCGAGCCGGTGCGTGATCAGCAGCGTCGTACGGCCTTCGGTGGCGGCCAGCAGATCCGCGGTGAGCGCGTCGGCCGTCGGCAGATCGAGGTGCTCGGCGGGCTCGTCCAGGACGAGCACGGGGAAGTCGGCGAGGAGCGCGCGGGCCAGCGCGAGGCGCTGACGCTGCCCGCCGGAGAGCCGGGCGCCGTGCTCGCCGACGTGCGTGTCCAGCCCGTCGGGCAGGGTCTCCACCCAGTCCAGCAGCCGGGCCCGGGTCAGCGCGTCCCGCAGCTCGGCGTCGGTGGCGTCCCTCCGGGCGAGCAGCAGGTTCTCCCGCACGGTGCTGTCGAAGAGGTGCGCGTCCTGGGCGCACAGGCCGACCAGCCGTCGTACGTCGTCGCCGTCCAGCGTGTTCGCCTCCACCCCGGCGAGCGTGTAGCTGCCCGCCCGCGCGTCGAGGAACCGCAGCAGCACCTGGGCGAGGGTCGTCTTGCCCGAGCCGGACGGTCCGACCACGGCGATCCGGCGGCCCTGTTCCAGGGTGAGGTCGAGTCCGGTGAGCGCGTCGCGGTGCTGTCCGTCGTGCCGGGCGGCCAGGTCCCGGACCACGAGCGGGAAGGGCGCGGCGGGCGCCTGCTGGGGCTGCGCCGGCTCCTGCACGGGATCGGGGGCGTCCAGGACCTCGTACACCCGCTCCGCGCTGCGCCCCACCCGCTGGCGGTACCGCACGGCGAGCGGCATCCCCAGGACGGCCTCGAAGGCGGCCAGCGGGGTGAGGACGACCACGGCCATCAGCACGCCGCCGAGCCGGCCCTCGGCCACCGCGTGCGCGCCGAGCAGCGCGGTGGCGGTGACGGTGAGGCCGCAGATCAGGGCGGTCAGACCGTCACCGATCCCGGTGACGGCGGCCGCGCGCGAGGCGATCCGGGTGAGCGTGCCGTCGGCCTTACGAGCGGCGGCGGTACGGGCGGGCAGGGCACCGGCGACGGTCAGCTCGGCGTTGCCGGTGAGCAGGTCGGTCACCCGGGTCGCGAGCACGCCCCGCGCGGGCGCCAGCCGCCGTTCGGTGCGCCGGGCCACGGCACCGGTGAGCAGCGGGACGCCGACACCGGCCGCGAAGAGGCCCGCCGCGAGTGCGGCCCCGGCCTCGGGCAGCAGCCAGGCCGTGAAGCCGACCGAGCCGGCGGAGACGACCGCCGCGACACCGGCGGGCAGCAGCCAGCGCAGCCAGTAGTCCTGGAAGGCGTCCACGTCGGCGACCAGTCGGGTGAGCAGATCGCCGCGCCGGGTGGCCCGCAGGCCGGCGGGGGCCAGCCGCTCCAGTCGCCGGTAGACGGCGACCCTGGTGTCGGCCAGCATCCGCAGCACGGCGTCGTGCGACACCAGCCGCTCGACGTACCGGAAGACGGCCCGCCCGATGCCGAAGGTCCGGGTCGCCGTCACGGCCACCATCAGATACAGCACCGGCGGCTCCTGCGAGGCCCGCGAGATGAGCCATCCGGAGGTCGCCATCAGCCCGACGGCGCAGCCGAGCGCCAGGCTGCCGAGCAGCAGCGCCAGGAGGAGCCGGCCGCGCCGGGGCCTGCCCAGTGCCCGCACGCGTGCCAGAACGCGCCTCTGGGAGGCGCCGGGGCCCGTCTCGGGCTCGGCCTCGGCCTCCCGTCGGGTCCGGGCCGGGGGTGCCGCGTCGAGGGGCTCGGCGTGCGTCGCGTCGGCCACGGGTGCGGCGGGTTCGGGGACGAGGATGTCGGCGCCGGGGACCGGTGAGCCGGCCGCGAGGACATCGCCCGCCGTGGCGGCCACCGGCTCGGCGACGAGGTCGTCGGCGTCGGCAGTCGTCAGCTCGGCGGCGGACTCCTCGGCGAGATGCAGCCGCACCACCCGGTCCGCGACCTCCAGCAGGGCCGGCCGGTGCACCACGAGCAGCACGGTGCGGCCCACGGCCAGGCGCCGTACGGCGGCCACGACCTCGGCCTCCGTCGCCCCGTCCAGGGCGGCCGTCGGCTCGTCCAGCAGGAGGACCGGCCGGTCCGCGAGGAAGGCCCGGGCCAGTGCCAGCCGCTGCCGCTGTCCGGCGGACAGTCCGGCTCCGTCCTCCCCGAGCGCCGTGGCGGCGCCCTCGGGGAGTGCGTCCACGAACTCCAGCGCGCCCGCGTCCCGCAGTGCCTGGCGTACGGCGGTGTCGTCGGCGTCGGGCCGGGCCAGCCGGACGTTCTCCGCGATGGTGCCGGCGAACAGGTGCGGGCGCTGCGGCACCCAGGCGATCCGGGAGCGCCACTGCTGGAGGTCGAGTCCGGCGAGATCGGCTCCCCCGATCAGCACCCGGCCCTCGGTGGGCTGCACGAAGCCGAGGAGCACGCTGAGCAGCGTCGACTTGCCCGCGCCGCTGGGCCCGACCAGGGCCACGGTCTCGCCCGGCTCGACGGTGAAGGACGCGTCGGTCACGGCATTCGCCGACCGGCCCGGGTAGCGGACCGTCACCCCGTCGAAGGCGAGCGCGCCCGCGGGGACCGCGGCGGTGCCGGACGCCGGGACCGGCGTCTCCAGCACGGCGAAGATCTCCTCGGCCGCGGCCAGGCCCTCCGCCGCCGCGTGGTACTGCGCGCCCACCTGTCGCAGCGGCAGATAGGCCTCCGGTGCCAGCACCAGGATGACCAGGCCGATGTACAGGTCCATGTCGCCGTTCACAAGGCGCATGCCGATGGTCACGGCGACCAGGGCGACCGACAGCGTGGCCAGGAGTTCCAGGGCGAAGGAGGAGAGGAAGGCGATCCGCAGGGTCTTCAGGGTGGCCTGGCGGTACTCGCTGGTGATCTTGCGGATGGACTCGGCCTGCGCCTTGGCCCGGCCGAACACCTTCAGCGTGGGCAGTCCCGCGACCACGTCCAGGAAGTGACCGGAGAGCCGGGACAGCAGTTCCCACTGCCGGTCCATCCGGGCCTGGGTGGCCCAGCCGATCAGCATCATGAAGATGGGGATGAGCGGCAGGGTGATGACGATGATCGCCGCCGACACCCAGTCCTCGGTGACGATCCGCGCCAGTACGGCCACCGGGACGACCACCGCGAGCCCCAGTTGCGGGAGGTAACGCGAGAAGTAGTCGTCGAGGGCGTCGACACCGCGCGTGGCCAGGGTGACCAGCGAGCCGGTCCGCTGCCCGCTCAGCCATCCGGGACCGAGTGCCGCCGCCCGGTCGAGCAGCCGCTCTCTCAGCTCGGCCTTCACCGCCGCGCTGGCCCGGTGGGCCGCGAGCTCCGTGAGCCAGGAGACCAGTGCCCGGCCGCATGCGACGGCCGCCAGCAGCAACAGGGGAGTGGCGAGGTCACCAGCGGACTTGCCGTGCTGGAAGGCCCCGACCACCACCTCGGCGATGAGCATCGCCTGGGCGATCACCAGGAGAGCGCCGAGTCCACCCAAGGCAATGACTGCCATGAGGAAGAGGCGCGTGGCGCCGGCGTATCGCATCAGGCGGGGATCGATCGGTTTCACGTGAAACGTGTCTTTCATCCCGAGGGTGTGTTTCACGTGAAACATACCCTTGAGAGGCTCAGTGTGCGGCTTCGGCGATGTGCTGGGTCCCAATGCGCTTACGGAACACCCAGTAGGTCCAACCCTGATAGAGCAGGACGATCGGCGTGGCGATCACGGCGCACCAGGTCATGATCCTCAGGGTGTACGGACTCGATGCGGCGTTGGTCACGGTCAGGCTCCAGGCCCCGTCGAGCGTGGAGGGCATGACGTTCGGGAAGAGCGACAGGAAGAGCATCGTCACCGTGGCCGCGACGGTCACACCGGACAGGGCGAACGCCCATCCCTCACGCCCCACCCTGGTGAATACCAGCGCGGCAACCAACGCGGCCACCGCGACGATCAGGGCCACCAGGCTCTCCCCGTCCCCGCTGTGGGCCTGCGTCCACAGCAGGAAGCCGAGCACCACCACGACGGTGACGAGACCGACCCGCAGCGCCAGCTTCCGTGCCCGCAGGCGGATGTCCCCGGCGGTCTTGAGCCCGGCGAACACCGCCCCGTGGAAGGTGAACAGCGTGAGCGTCGCCAGGCCGCCGAGCAGGGCGTAGGGGTTCAGCAGGTCCCCGAGACCGCCGGCGTACTCGAAGTGCCGGTCGATCTTCACGCCCCGCACGACGTTCCCGAAGATCACGCCCCACAGGAACGCCGGGACCAGCGAGGTCCAGAAGATCGCGGCTTCCCAGTTGCGCTGCCAGTTCTCCTCGGGCCGCTTGGCCCGGTACTCGAAGGCCACGCCCCGCACGATCAGGCAGACCAGGATGGCCAGCAGCGGCAGGTAGAAGCCGGAGAACAGGGTGGCGTACCACTCCGGGAAGGCGGCGAAGGTCCCGCCGGCCGCCGAAAGCAGCCAGACCTCGTTGCCGTCCCAGACGGGTCCGATCGTGTTGATCAGCACACGCCGCTCGGGCCGGTTCCGGGCCAGCAGCTTGGTGAGAACGCCGATACCGAAGTCGAAGCCCTCCAGGAAGAAGTAACCGGTCCACAGGACGGCGATCAGGACGAACCAGACGTCGTGAAGTTGCATGGCTGTTCCCTCGGCCTAGTAGGAGAAGGCCATCGGCTTGTCGGCGTCCCGCAGGTCGCCACCGATCTTCGTGGGCGGGTTGAGGTCGTCCTCGGTCAGCTCGGGCGGGCCGGCCTTGACGTACTTCACGAGCAGCCTGACCTCGATCACGGCGAGGACCGCGTACAGCGCGGTGAAGACGATCAGCGAGGTGAGGATCTCGCCCTGGGAGACACCGGGGGAGACCGCGTCCCGGGTCCGCAGGACGCCGTAGACGGCCCAGGGCTGGCGGCCCGTCTCGGTGAATATCCAGCCCCAGGAGTTGGCGATCAGGGGGAAGGCAAGGGTCCACACCGCGATGCGCCAGAACCAGGGGGTCAGCTTCGGGCCGAGCGTCCTGTTCTTGAACAGGACGAGATGGGGCACCTCGTCCTCGGCGACCCTCAACTGCTGCGGCAGCATGAACTTCTTGCGGGTCAGCCAGAGCCCGGCTATGCCGAGGGCGAAGGAGGCCATGCCGAAGCCGATCATCCAGCGGAAGCCCCAGAAGGCGACCGGGATGTTGGGCCGGTAGTCGCCGGGCCCGAACCGCTGCTGCTCCGCCTTGTTCACGTCGTTGATGCCAGGGACGTAGGAGGAGAAGTCGTCGTTGGCGAGGAAGGACAGCAGGCCCGGGACCTCGATCGCGACGGTGTTGTGTCCCCTGTCCACATCGCCGTAGGCGAAGACCGAGAACGGCGCCGGCTTCTGTCCGTCCCACAGCGCCTCGGCGGCCGCCATCTTCATCGGCTGCTGACGGAACATGACCTTGCCGAGCACGTCCCCGCTGACGGCGGTGAGCAGACCGGCGATGACCACGGTCACCAGGCCGAGCCTCAGCGAGGTCTTCATCTCGCGGACGTGCTTCCTGCGGGCCAGGTGGTAGGCGGAGATGCCCACCATGAAGGCACCGCCGGTCAGGAAGGCCGCGGCGAGCGTGTGGAAGGCCTGGCTGAGCGCGGTGTTCTGGGTCAGCACCGCCCAGAAGTCGGTCAGTTCGGCACGCCCCCTCGCCTTGTCGATCCGGTAGCCGACGGGGTGCTGCATCCAGGAGTTGGCCGCGAGGATGAAGTACGCCGACAGGATCGTGCCGAGGGAGACCATCCATATGCAGGCGAGGTGGATCCTCTTGGGCAGCTTGTCCCAGCCGAAGATCCACAGACCTATGAAGGTGGACTCGAAGAAGAAGGCGATCAGCGCCTCGAAGGCGAGCGGCGCGCCGAAGATGTCACCGACGAACCGTGAGTAGGCGGACCAGTTCATGCCGAACTGGAACTCCTGCACGATGCCGGTGACCACACCCATCGCGATGTTGATCAGGAAGAGCTTGCCCCAGAACTTCGTCGCCCTGAGGTACCGCTCCTTCTCCGTACGCACCCAGGCGGTCTGCAGGCCGGCCGTGAGGGCGGCCAGCGAGATCGTCAGGGGGACGAACAGGAAGTGATAGACGGTGGTGATGCCGAACTGCCAGCGCGCCAGTGTCTCCGGCGCCAGAGCCAGTTCCACTTCGTCACTCTCCTTACTTCGCCGCAATACAGTGGCGTTTCGCCCCATGTGTCACGAAATGCACAGGGCAATCGGTCGAGCTTGTGAAAGCGTTCACATTCACAAGCCATTATGGCGCACAGGTATTCGGGGAGAGAAGGGGGGTCCACCAGGCAACGAGAAGGGCCCCGCTCAAGGCGGGGCCCTTCGGCGTCAGTTCGGGACTCCTGGCGAGTCCCAGGCTCAGGCGTCCTTGCGGAACGCCTCGGCGACCTTCAGGAAGATGTCGTTCCCCTCGGTCTCCCCGACCGTCACGCGCACGCCCTCACCCGCGAACGGCCGAACCACCACGCCATGCTCCTCACAGGCCTGCGCGAACGCGGCCGTACGCTCCCCCAGCCGCAGCCACACGAAGTTGGCCTGGGTCTCCGGCACCGTCCACCCCTGGGCCCGCAGCGTCTCGACCACGCGCTGACGCTCGCACACCAGCGAGCCCACCCGGCCCAGCAGTTCGTCCTCCGCCCGCAGCGAGGCGACCGCCGCCTCCTGCGCGAGCTGGCTGACGCCGAACGGCACCGCCGTCTTGCGCAGCGCCGCGGCCACCGGCTCATGGGCGATCGCGAAACCGACCCGCAGCCCGGCCAGGCCGTACGCCTTGGAGAAGGTGCGCAGCACGCACACGTTCGGCCGCGTCCGGTACAGCTCGACGCCGTCGGGCACCTCGGGGTCGCGGATGAACTCCCGGTAGGCCTCGTCCAGCACCACCAGCACGTCCTTCGGAACCCGGTCCAGGAACCGCTCCAGCTCCGCCCGCCGCACCACCGTGCCGGTCGGGTTGTTGGGGTTGCACACGAAGATCAGGCGCGTCCGGTCGGTGATCGCGTCCGCCATCGCGTCCAGGTCGTGCACGTCGCCCGCCGTCAGCGGCACCCGTACCGACCGCGCGCCGCTGATCTGCGTGATGATCGGATAAGCCTCGAAGGACCGCCAGGCGTAGATCACCTCGTCGCCCGGCCCGCTGGTGGCCTGCACGAGCTGCTGGGCCACGCCCACCGAGCCGGTGCCGGTGGCCAGGTGCGAGAGCGGGACACCGAAGCGGTCCGACAGCTCCTCCATCAGCCCGGAGCAGGCCATGTCCGGGTAGCGGTTGAAGTCGCCGGCGGCGGCCATGACGCTTTCCATCACGCCCGGCAGCGGGGGGTAGGGGTTCTCGTTGGAGGACAGCTTGTAGGCGACCGGACCCTCGGCCGCGGCAGCCTTGCCCGGCTTGTAGGTGGGAATACCCTCCAGCTCCGCGCGCAGCTTGGGGTTCGTCTCGCTCACCGCAGTCCTCCTCGCGACAAGCCGGCGGACCGTCGACGCCGCCGGCTTCCTCCAATACTCCTCACCTTATGAGGATTCGGCGCGCTTGCGTACCTGCGCGAGGGGCGACAGCAGGCGGGCCTCGTCACGCCCTCGGGCATCGGGGGCATCGCCGTACGAAGGCGTACGTATCGGGGGGCGCGCTCCACATATATCTATGCGCCGGTAGCTCGCGCCGTGGCGCGCATCCCTCGTGCAGGTGAGTTGAGACCTCTTCGAAACATCGGACACTTGGCAGGCCCATGCGCGCCGACGAGTCACGTACCACCTTCGATGCCACCAACTTCCTGGCATTCCAAGGCAGTTGATCCTTTATGATCATGCAGAAACGTGCCTGTCAACGCGTGCATATGCGTCCGCACTACCCCACCGCATGAGCCCTACTATCGGCTCGCCATGACAGCAGCAGGGAAGCACCAGGTGAGCCGCGCGGAAACCTCACGTCGAGGCAGCCGGCCGGGCCGGGCGGGCATCAGAGACGTGGCCGCCGCCGCCGGCGTCTCCATCACGACCGTGTCCGATGCCCTCAACGGCAAAGGCAGGCTCCCGGACGCCACCCGGCGCCATGTCCGCGAGGTCGCCGACCGGCTGGGGTACCGCCCCTCGGCCGCCGCCCGTACCCTCCGTACCGGCAAGTCGGGCCTGATCGGCCTGACCGTGACGACGTACGGGGATGAACCTTTCACCTTCACCGAGTTCGCGTACTTCGCCGAGATGGCGCGGGCCGCCACCTCGGCCGCGCTCGCCCGCGGCTACGCGCTCGTCATCCTGCCCGCGACCTCCCGCCACGACGTGTGGTCGAACGTCGCCCTGGACGGCACCGTCGTCATCGACCCCTCCGACCAGGACCCGGTCGTCAGCGAACTGGTCCGGCAGGGCTTACCCGTCGTCTCCGACGGCCGCCCGGCCGGATCGCTCCCGGTCACCGCCTGGGTCGACAACGACCACGAGGCCGCCGTCCTCGGCATCCTCGACCACCTCGCCGACGCGGGCGCCCGCCGGATCGGCCTGCTCACGGGCACGACCACCGACACGTACACCCATCTGTCGACCACCGCCTACCTGCGCTGGTGCGAGCGGGTCGGCCAGGACCCGGTCTACGAGGCCTACCCGGCGCACGACCCCTGTGCGGGCGCCGTCGCCGCCGACCGGCTGCTCGCCCGCCCGGACCGCCCCGACGCCGTCTACGGCCTGTTCGATCCCAACGGCACCGACCTGCTCGCCGCCGCCCGCCGCTACGGCCTGCGCGTCCCGGACGACCTGCTCCTGGTGTGCTGCAGCGAGTCCACGGTGTACGCCACCACCGAGCCGCCCATCACCACGCTCTCCCTGAAGCCCCGCCGTATCGGCACGGCGGTCGTGCAGCTCCTCATCGACGCGATCGAGAACGTCGATTCGGACCAGCCGGTCGAGCAGGTGATGCCGACCGAGCTGATCGTGCGCACATCGTCCCAACGGCGCACGCAGCGCACGACGGTCAGCCCTCCGAGGGCGCCGGAAGGCGGATAGCGGGACCTGCCCGCTACGGGGAGCCGAGCCGCGGAGAGCCCAGCCGCGGGACGGCGAGCGCGCGCCGCGGCGGCACGGATCCGCTCGCAGCGGGCATCGGCAACGAGCACCAGTGCGCGACGCACGGGAGCGGCCCGGCTCGGCGGTCCCCGTTCGGCCGTGGCTCGGGCCCGAGCCGACCAGGCGCGGCTCGGCTCGGCGGTCCTTCGCCCCTGCGCGGGTGCGTGTCCTCCGCGCGGGCAGGGCCCACCGGCCCGGCGGGGAGGCACCGGGCGACGGTCTGTACGGCCTGAGTCACTCCTCGCACACCTGTGCAGACCTGTGTACACCGTCCAGCAGACCGGGTGACCGCCCCGGCGGGTGACCGAAGGGGTGAAGGACAGCTGGTCGAACCCCTGCCCAAACGGGGCGAAAGCCGCGGTGAACAGGCACCTTGCGCCGATTCACCACCCCTGGGTCATCACACGGCGCGACGCGCATTCCTATGATGGGCGCACGACACCGCGGGCCGCTGCGACCAGGCAGTCCGAAGCGGTGCAGATGCGGCGCGATGGTGGAGGGGTCTGATGACTCAGGGGGCCGGTCAGGGACCCGCGACGGAGCGGACGGCGACGCTGCGCGACTTCCGCGTACCCGCGTACGTCCATGAGACTGGTCCGTACCCGGACGTCCCGCACCCCGGCGACGGCCATCCGCCCGCCGACGAGTCCTATCCCGAGGGCTACACCCCGACGCAGCGCGACCTGCCCGTCATCAGCCGCGGCGACAGCCTCCAGGTCCCGGCCGAGCCGGCTCCGGCCGGCTCCGCGCCGCACCCCGGCGCCGGCCACGGCCCGCTGTACGTCGTCGGCGACGTCCACGGCTACCTCGACGAGCTGCTGGCCGCCCTCCGCGAGAAGGGGCTGATCGACGACGCGGGCCAGTGGTGCGCGGGCACCGCGCGGCTGTGGTTCCTCGGTGACTTCACCGACCGCGGCCCGGACGGCATCGGCGTCATCGACCTGGTGATGCGGCTGTCCGCCGAGGCGGCCGCGGCCGGCGGCTACTGCAAGGCCCTCATGGGCAACCACGAGCTGCTGCTGCTCGGCGCCAAGCGGTTCAGCGACACCCCCGTCAACTCGGGCGCGGGCACCGCCACCTTCCAGGCGGCCTGGCTGCTCAACGGCGGCCAGAAGACCGACATGGACCGCCTGCAGGACCACCACCTGCAATGGATGGCCCGCCTCGACGCCGTCGAGGAAGTCGACGGCTATCTGCTCGTCCACTCCGACACCACCGCCTACCTCGACTACGGCGACTCGATCGAGGCGGTCAACGACACCGTCCGCGAGACGATCACCCGTAACGACGCGGACGAGGTGTGGGACCTGTTCCGCAAGTTCACCAAGCGCTTCTCCTTCCGTGACGAAGGCGGCGCGGACGCCGCGCGCTCCCTCCTCGATACGTACGGCGGCACCCGTGTCGTTCACGGTCACAGCCCCATTCCCTACCTGCTCGGCCAGGTCGGCTCCGAGGACGGCGAGGACAACGGCGGACCCCACGTCGAGGGACCGCATGTCTACGCCGAAGGCCTTGCCATCGCCATGGACGGCGGCGTGACCATGGCCGGAAAGCTGCTGGTGCAGCAACTGCCCCTGGAAGACTGAACGTTCACCGGGCATACCCGCCCTGGCCGGGCGTGCGCGGGTCGGTCCGCAATTTCCGGCAACCCCCTGTCACCGTGTGCCGTCACGGCTCTACCATCGGCTTATCCGTAGCAGGCTCCCCTCCGTTTCTGCCCGACGGCTCGTCCGCGTGCGAGCCCCAAGCCCTACGGAGCATCGGGGGATGCACATGAACAGCGTTCCGCAGCACCTGCTGAGCGAGGACCGCCAGGAATTCGAGCGGGCCCTCGATGAGGCGCTGCGCTCCGCACCACACCGGCCGGAACTCGCCGCCGTAGGACAGCGGCTCAACTCCGAACAACTGCGCACCATGGCACTCAACGCCACCGCCCTCATCACCGCGGCCGCGGCGAGCGAGTACCAGCACTATGTGAAGGCCCGCCAGGAACTGCGCCGACCCGCCCCGTCGGCCGGCGCCGATTCCGGTTCCGCGGAACCGGAGTCGGAGTCGGGCGCGCTGGGCCTCGCCACCACTCTCGGCGAGGCCGCCGAGGCCGTCGAGACCACCGGGGCGGGCGCCATCGCCGTGGTCGCCGTCCTGGCACCCGTCCTCGCCGGAACCGCCGCCGTGATCTTCCTGCTGGTCGGCTACATCCTGAGGATGACGGCCCCCGGACAGACCTTCGCCCGGACCATGCTCACCGCCGGCTGGGTCTTCGGCGCCATGACGGCGGCCTCGGTCCTCGTCGCCGCCGTGGGACTGCTGCTCACCGCCCTGCGCAACAGCGCGTCCGCGGAAGCCACAGACCACGAGGAGGCGAGCCAGCTGGTGGCGAGGGCCAAAGAAGCCTGGCGGGACGCCCTGCTGGAGCGCGGCATACTGCCGTTCCTCCAGGAGGCCCTCGCCCAGCCCGGCCCGGCGGCCCTGCACCACACGGCTCCACCGGCCCCGACCGGCAGGATGCCGCGCCTGGGCTATGGCCGTCCCGGCTTCAGCAGCCCCGATGACGGCGCCGCCTCCGGCCGTCCGAGCTTCACCAGCCCGGACTACACGAGCCCCGACTTCGGCGGCCCGGAACACCAGCCGGAATAGCCCCGGCCTGCGCCCCGCCGGGGGCGCAAGCCGGGCGTCCGGTGAGCGAGGGTCACTCGGCGATCGGCAGATAGACCCGGTTGCCCGACGCCGCGAACTCCTCCGACTTCCGCGCCATTCCCTCCTCGATCTCGGCCAGGCTGCCACCGTGTTCGCGACGGATGTCGTGCGAGATCTTCATGCTGCAGAACTTCGGCCCGCACATGGAGCAGAAGTGGGCCGTCTTGGCCGGCTCGGCCGGCAGGGTCTCGTCGTGGAACTCCCGCGCCGTGTCCGGGTCGAGGGCGAGGTTGAACTGGTCCTCCCACCGGAACTCGAAGCGGGCGTCGGACAGTGCGTCGTCCCACTCCTGTGCACCCGGGTGCCCCTTGGCGAGGTCGGCAGCATGAGCGGCGATCTTGTAGGTGATGACACCGGTCTTGACGTCGTCGCGGTCGGGCAGGCCCAAGTGCTCCTTGGGCGTGACGTAACAGAGCATCGCCGTGCCCCACCAGGCGATCATCGCGGCACCGATACCGGAGGTGATGTGGTCGTACGCCGGCGCGACGTCGGTGGTCAGCGGGCCGAGCGTATAGAACGGAGCTTCATCACAGATCTCCTGCTGAAGGTCGATGTTCTCCTTGATCTTGTGCATCGGGACGTGCCCGGGGCCCTCGATCATCGTCTGTACATGGAAACGCTTCGCGATCCGGTTGAGTTCCCCGAGCGTGCGCAACTCCGCGAACTGCGCCTCGTCGTTGGCGTCCGCGATCGAACCGGGCCGCAGTCCGTCGCCGAGCGAGTAGGTGACGTCGTAGGCGGCGAGGATCTCGCAGAGTTCCTCGAAGTTCTCGTACAGAAACGATTCCTTGTGGTGCGCCAGACACCACGCGGCCATGATCGAGCCGCCGCGCGAGACGATGCCGGTCTTGCGACGGGCAGTGAGCGGGACGAACGGCAGCCGGACACCGGCGTGGACGGTCATGTAGTCCACGCCCTGCTCAGCCTGCTCGAGGACGGTGTCCTTGTAGATCTCCCAGGTCAGCTCCTCGGCCTTGCCGTCGACCTTCTCCAAGGCCTGATACAGCGGCACCGTGCCGATGGGCACGGGGGAGTTGCGCAGCACCCACTCGCGGGTGGTGTGGATGTTGCGGCCGGTGGAGAGGTCCATGACCGTGTCCGCGCCCCACCGGGTCGCCCAGGTCATCTTCTCGACCTCCTCCTCGATGGAGGAGGTGACCGCGGAGTTGCCGATGTTGGCGTTGACCTTCACCAGGAACCGCTTACCGATGATCATCGGCTCGGTCTCCGGGTGATTGACGTTGGCCGGCAGGACCGCCCGGCCGGCCGCTATCTCCTCGCGGACCACCTCGGGAGAGACACTCTCCCGCAGGGCCACGAACTCCATCTCCGGCGTGATCTCGCCCCGGAGCGCGTACGCGAGCTGTGTGACCGCCTTGCCGTCGCGGCCCCGGAGCGGCTGGCGGGGCCGTCCGGGAAAGACCGCATCCAGGTTGCGCAGGCCACCACGGGGTGACGTGTGCTTGATCCCGTCGTCCTCGGGACGGACGGGACGGCCCGCGTACTCCTCGGTGTCACCGCGGGCGATGATCCAGTTCTCCCGCAGCGGCGGCAGACCCCTGCGGACATCGGTCTCGACGAGTGGATCGGTGTACGGGCCCGACGTGTCGTACAGCCTGACCGACTGCCCGTTGGTGAGGTGCACCTGACGGACCGGCACGCGCAGGTCGGGGCGCGAGCCCTCGACATACGACTTGTGCCAGCCGATGGACATCCCGGCTTCCCGCTGCGGCGACCCGTCGGCCGCGCTCTGTGTGGAGGCAGGCGTGCGTGCGTCCTTGTTGGTCATCTGACCTACTCCCTACGCCGGCATTACCCGGTAACAGGTTCAGCGGTCGGCGCAGCGTTTTCCGTCTGCCGATGCTTCCGGTGAAATCACGTTCCACGTGAAACATCGCGAATACGGAGGTCAGCGCCCTCTCAGCCCGGTGCTCCGAGCTCCCGCGTGTGCAAAAGTGTCTCCACGCTAACGTCTTGTGTGGCGCGAAGAACAGTGGGCCTCCCCCGTTCTTGCAATGATCGGGCCGTGACCACGACGCATCAGTCTCCCTACCCACCGCCCGGCCCGCCTCGCCGGCAGGGCACCGGACACGGCGCCCAGCGCGGCTCCGACGGCGGTCACGGCCCCGGCACGGGTTCTGGTGACGGGCACCCGCCCGGGGACGACGGTCATGGGCACGGCGGTCATGGGTCCGGCGGTCATGGGTCCGGCGGTCATGGGCACGGAAGCGATCCCGGCCACTCACACGGTCACAGTCACAGCCACGGACCCGCCGCGCCCGTCTCGAAGCATCTGCGCAAGGTCATCGCGGCGATCCTGGTCCCGTTCAGCGCGGCCGTCGTGGTGGGACTCGTGGTGCTGTGGCCCGGGGGAGCACCACCGCACCAGCGCAGTGGCGTCGGCTTCGACCGCCAGACCCAGCAGGCGACGGTCACCAGGGTCGTCGAGGTGAACTGCGCCTCGGTGAACGCCTCCGGAGGAGCCCCGGCGATTGACCCCTCCACCGTCGGCGACCCGGCGGCGCGCAAGGCGAAGGGCCCCTGCAAAAAGGCGACGGTCCAGGTCGACACCGGCACCGACCGGGGCCGTACGTTCACCGAGATCGTTCAGCCGGACCAGACACGCCAGTTGCACCAGGGTGAGAAGGTCGTGGTCGCCTACGAGCCCTCGGCACCGAAGGACCTGCAGTACTCGGTCGCCGACGTGAACCGGAAGTTCCCCATGGCGTTGCTCGCCGGGATCTTCGCGCTCGCCGTCGTGGTCGTGGGCCGGCTGCGCGGTCTCATGGCGCTGGTCGCGCTGGCGGTCAGCTTCCTGGTGCTGACCCTCTTCATCCTGCCCGCGGTCCTTCAGGGATCGAATCCGCTGCTGGTGGCCGTGGTCGGAGCGAGCGCGATCATGCTGATCGCGCTCTACATGTGCCACGGCCTGTCGGCCCGTACGTCGGTCGCGGTGCTCGGCACGCTGGTCTCGCTGCTACTGATCGGCTTCCTCGGTTCGCAGTTCATCGGCTGGGCGGCGCTCACCGGCAACACGGACGACAACACCGGCCTGATCCACGGTCTCTATCCGTCCATCGACATGAGCGGCCTGCTGCTGGCGGGCGTCATCATCGGTTCGCTCGGCGTCCTGGACGATGTGACGGTGACGCAGACGTCGGCGGTGTGGGAGCTGCACGAGGCCAATCCGGCAATGGGCTGGCGCGGGCTGTACCGGGCGGCCATCCGGATCGGCCGCGATCACATCGCGTCGGTGGTCAACACCCTCGTCCTCGCCTACGCCGGCGCCGCGCTGCCGCTGCTGCTGCTGTTCTCGATCGCGCGCAGCGGTGTGGGGGACGTGGCCAACAGCGAACTGGTGGCGGAGGAGATCGTACGCACGCTGGTGGGCTCGATCGGCCTGGTCGCCTCGGTGCCCGTCACCACCGCTCTCGCCGCGCTCGTGGTGTCGGCCGACCGGCCCGGCCCGAAGACCGAGGCTCCCGCCGACGCCCAGCCCGCTCCCGCGCGCGGCGGCAGGGGACGGCGCCGGAAGCGGTGAGCGGGGCCGGGTGGCCCGGAAGCCCACGCAGAAGCGTTTCTGCACAGACCCAGGAGGCACACCCGGCACGGCGGAGCGTTTCAGCGGATTGCGTGTCTCTTCAGCCGGCGCTCTGCTCCTCGGCCAGGATGCGATCCAGGGCCTCGTCGAGGTGAGCGTCGAAGTCGGCCAGCGCACCCTCCTGGCCGAGCGGCACGAGCTTGTCCGTACGGTCGAGGAAGGCCACGAGCGGCGGCGCCGACGAACGGAACAGCGCCTGATCGCTGCCCACCTGCAGCCTGATCAACACCTCACCCAGCACCTCGGAGTCGGCGGGGGCGATGTGCACGTCCCCCTCACCGCATGGCCGGCCGACCCCGTCGATCATCAGCTCGCGCCCGAAGGCCCAGGTCACCGGGGCATCACCGGGCAGATGGAAAGTAAGACGCACCGCATAGGGATCTCTGGCCTCGTAGCGCAACTCCACCGGAATGCGGAAGGACAGCTCCTCCGAGACGAGGAAGCTCATCATCACTTCTGCCTGTACGGACTCGCGCATCGCCTACCCCGTCATATGACATGGACTGGCCGGGATCGATCCCCTGACCGTGCTCAAATCTTGCTTAACGTACACAGCAGATCACAAGGAGTGAGTTTTCAGATACTGATAGAGAGTGTCAGGGCCCCGAGATGGCGCCCGATCTCGCCCTGCAGCCGCTGAGTGACCGGCATCAGCCGGTCGGCCTGGTGGGCGGGGACCGAGATGGCCAGTGTGGCAGCCGTGGTGCCGACCGTGAGGGGAACCGCGGCGCAAACCGCCCCCAGGGCGTATTCCTGACGCTCCACCACCGGCTCCATGCGCCGCATGCGGGCCAGCCGCCGCAGCAGGGCTCCGTTGTCCCGCACGGTGTACGGCGTGAGGGACTGGGCGGGGTAGCGGGCGAGGTGGTCGCGGCGGGCGTCCTCGTCCAGCTGCGACAGCAGGCACTGTCCGACCGCGTGCGCGTGCCCGGTCTCGCGGAAGTCGGCCCACTCCTCGACCGCCGGCGTCTCCCGGGAGTCGGAGACGCACATGACCTCGATCTCGCCATGCCTGTACATCGCGAAGTAGACGGGTACACCGAGCGAATCACGCCATCGCGCAAGGGTGTCGGCCACCGTGCTGCGACGTTTCTGCTGCGCTCCGCTGCTGCTCAGCCGCTCGGCCGCGGCGCCGAGGAAGAACAGGCCCTTGTCGCGGCGCAGATAGCCCTCGTGCACGAGGGTGCGCAGCAGGTGATAGGCGGTGGGCAGCGCCAGGCCGGTCTCGCGGGCGAGTTGCTTGGCGGGAGCGCCGTACTCGTGTGTGGCGACGGTCTCCAGCAGGCGCATGGCGCGCTGCACCGACCCGATGAGGGTCGCGGAGTGCTTGTCGCGGGCGGCCACGACAGCCGGCCGTTGCATGGGGGGTGCGCAGGACCGGGACGGGGTGGGAGGTGCGTGGGGTCCTGCCGGTGCGGTGTCAACCGTGGCCAAGGGTCACTCCCGAAGCGCGAGGGGTGGGGGCGGCCCGTGCGAAGGAGAGCACGGGTGGGGTGCGTGCCGCCCGTGGGGTCGGGGTCCCACGAGAGTTCCGGACTCTAACCGTCCACCACCGCGCGCAGACGGCCTGCCGGGGAAACTTCCCTCCCCCGAGGGAACCGGTGATCCCTGTTACCGCTCACCGGCTCCCGCGACCCTCACCAGTCGCCGCGTGACGAGGAGTTCGAGGTGAACTTCCGCACGATGTAGACCAGTCCGCCGACCAGGGCGACGAACAGCAGCACCTTGAAGAGCAGGCCGATCACGAAGCTGATCACGGCCCCTATCAGGCCGCCGAACACGACCAGGGCGATGACCGGCACCGCGACCCACTTCACCCACCACGGAAGCCCCGCGAAGATCTCTCGCATGCCCTAGTCCCTTGCGCTCGCAGTTCTCGCTGTCTGTCTTCGATGCTAGGGCCGCGAGGGGCCCCTGTGGGGCCCTCACGGCCCTTGTCCTCCCCTGAACCGACCCTGAGGCAACCCTGAGGGCCGCCCTCACGCCTCGGGCGGAGAGAAGACCACCAGGACCCTCAGATCCTCACTGATGTGATGGAACCTGTGGGCCTCACCGGCCGGCACGTACACCACGCTGCCCCGGGCCACCTCGGTCGTCTCCGCGCCGACCGTGATCGACGCCCGGCCGCTGACGACGAAGTACACCTCGTCCTGGTTGTGCGGCTTCTGCGGGTCGTGCTCACCCGCGTCGAGGGCGTAGAGACCGACCGACATGTTCCGCTCCCGCAGGAACTGGAGGTAGGCCCCTTCGTTGGCGGCCCGTTCCGTCTCCAGTTCGTCCAGCCGGAATGCCTTCATCCTCGTCCGCCCTTGCCCCTGCTCGTCGCCGTCCTGGTCTGCAACGATCAGACACATGAAGAATTTCCTAGTCAAGACGATCGCGAACGCGGGCGCCCTGGCGGTCGCGGTGTGGCTGCTCGACAAGATCACCCTCACCGGTGACAGCACGGGCAAGAAAATCGGCACGCTGGTACTCGTCGCGCTGCTCTTCGGCCTCGTGAACTTCTTGGTCAAACCGATCGTGAAGGTGCTCACCTTCCCGCTGTTCGTCCTGACCCTCGGTCTGATCACCCTGATCGTCAACGCGCTGATGCTGATGCTGACCTCGTGGGTGTGCGGCAAACTCGATCTGAGTTTCCATGTGGAGGGCTTCTGGACCGCCGTGCTCGGCGGCCTGATCATCTCGGTCGTCTCCTGGGTGCTGCATATCGTCCTGCCCGACAAGGACTGAGCACGTCATGACCTACCGCGTCTGTTTCGTGTGCACCGGGAACATCTGCCGCTCCCCGATGGCCGAGTCCGTGTTCCGCGCGCGGGTGGCGGGGGCCGGGCTCGACGGCCTGGTCGAGGTCGACAGCGCGGGCACCGGCAGCTGGCACGAGGGCGAGGGCGCCGATCCGCGCACCGTCTCGGTGCTCGACGAGCACGGCTACGACACCGCGCACACCGCGCGGCGGTTCCGGCCGTCCTGGTTCGCCCGTCTGGACCTCGTGATCGCCCTCGACACCGGCCACCTCAGGGACCTGCGCGGCCTCGCGCCCACCGAGGAGGACGCGCGCAAGGTGCGCCTGCTGCGTTCCTACGACCCGGCGGCCGACGCCGACCCCGACGTACCGGACCCGTACTACGGGGGCCGGGACGGCTTCGAGGAGTGCCTTGAGATGGTGGAGGCGGCGAGCACCGGTCTGCTCGCCGCCGTAGCGGAACGACTGGAGGGGCACGTACATGAGTGACGCCATCGAGGACTCGGGCCGCACCGGTGACGGCACGCGCGCGGTGCGGGCGGGGTTGCCCGAGCCGGTCAAGCACGAACCGACCCTTCCCGGACCGGTGTTCGCCGCGCACTTCCACCTGCCGGGCGAGGTGACGGGACCGTACGCCTACGGCCGCGACGACAACCCGACCTGGACGCTGCTGGAGCGCGCGATCGGCGAGCTGGAGGCGCCCGGGCGGGACGGCGTGGAGACGCTGGTGTTCGCCTCCGGCATGGCGGCGATCTCCGCGGTGCTGTTCTCCCAGCTCCGCGCCGGCGACGCCGTCGTGTTCCCCTCCGACGGCTATCAGGTGCTGCCGCTGGTCCGCGCCCAGCTGGAGGCGTACGGCATCGAGGTGCGCACCGCGCCCACCGCCGGCGACGCGCAGCTGGAGGTTCTCGACGGCGCGCGGCTGCTGTGGATCGAGTCCCCGTCGAACCCGGGTCTGGACGTGTGCGACATCCGGCGCCTGGTGGAGGCCGCCCACGCGCGCGGCGCCCTGGTGGCCGTCGACAACACCCTCGCCACTCCGCTCGGGCAGCGTCCGCTGGAGCTGGGTGCCGACTTCTCCGTGGCCAGCGGCACCAAGCAGCTGACCGGTCACGGCGACGTGCTGCTGGGCTATGTCGCCGGACGCGACAGCGAGGCGATGGCCGCCGTACGCCGCTGGCGCAAGATCGTCGGGGCGATCTCAGGGCCCATGGAGGCGTGGCTCGCGCACCGTTCCATCGCCACGCTCCAGCTGCGCGTCGACCGGCAGAACGCCACCGCCCTCGTGGTGGCCGAGGCGCTCCGGCGGCGGCCGGAGGTCACCGGTCTGCGCTACCCGGGGCTGCCCGACGATCCCTCGCACAAGATCGCCGCGCAGCAGATGCGCCGCTTCGGCTGCGTGGTGTCCTTCACGCTGCCTTCGCGCGCGCGTGCCGAGCGTTTCCTGGAGGCCCTGCGTCTGGTCGAGGACGCGACGAGTTTCGGCGGTGTGCGCTCCACCGCCGAACGGCGCGGACGCTGGGGCGGGGACGCCGTCCCGGAGGGCTTCATCCGCATGTCGGTCGGTGCCGAGGACCCTGAGGACCTGGTCGCGGACGTACTGCGCGCCCTGGACGAGTCCGCCGCCGCGTGAGCGGGGTGGACGGACAGTGGTGAGGGCGGTCCGAGCCTCCCCCCTCGTGGCTCGGACCGCCGGCGGCTCCGCGCGCGAAGAACCGCTCGAACAAGGCTAGTTGACTCTGCGTCAGTGTCCAATCACGGTAACGACAGAGACCTATCGACTTATTTATAGTTGGGGCCTGCCCGGGGCGGAGGAGGGCAGGGAGAGGGGAGGGCGTCCCATGGACCTGGCCTTGCTGCGCACCTTCGTCACCGTGCACCGGGCCGGTTCCTTCACCCGCGCCGCCGCCCTGCTGGGCCTTTCCCAGCCGGCCGTCACCTCCCAGATCCGCACGCTGGAGCGCCAGCTGGGACGCCCCCTGTTTCTGCGGCAGGCCCGCGGGGTGACGCCGACCACCATCGGCAACGAGCTCGCCCACAAGGCCGCACCGCACCTGGACGCCCTGGTGGAGATAGCCGAGAGCGGCTTGGACGACGAGCTGTCGGCCCGCACGCTGCATCTCGCCGGCCCGCCGGAGTTCACCGCTGAACGCGCTCTCCCCGCCCTCACGGAGCTGACCGGTGACGACGGTCTGGGGTTCGCGCTGCGCGCCTCCTTCGGGACCGCCGAGGAGTCCCTGGAGGGACTGGCCGCCGGCCACCACGATCTGGCGATCAGCACGGCCAGGCCACGCGGTGCGCTGCTGACCGCCGGCCTCCTGTGCGACGAGGAGCATGTACTCGTCGCCGCCCCGCACTGGGCCGAGCAGATCGATCCCGGGACGCTGCGGCTCAAGGGAGCGCCCGCCCTGGAGCACCTGCCCGTCCTGGAGGTGCACGAGACGCTGCCGTTCGTCTCGCGCTACTGGGCCTCCGTCTTCGACTCGCTTCCGGCCGCCTCGGGGACCGTCATCGTCCCGGATCTGCGCGCGGTGCTCGCCTGTGCGAGCGCGGGCGCGGGACTGGCGGTGCTGCCCCGCTATCTGTGTGCCGCCGCCCTCGACCGCGGCGAGGTCGTGACGTTGCACGACCCGGCGGTACCACCGCTGCGGACCTACTTCCTGGTGGTGCGGACCGGCACGCTCGCCATGCCGCATATCGCGCGAGCGTACGAGTGGCTCCAGCGGGCGGCCACGAGCTGGTGTTGAGCGCCCCCTCCCTTACGACCCCACCGTGCGATCGACCCGCGGCGTCCCGCGATGTTTCACGTGGAACCAGCCGGGCCACATTTCTCCCATGACCGTCCGACCCGTGGTCAAGCGCACAGCCCGAGCCGTTCTTCTGGACGGTGACGCCCTGATCCTGATCAAGCGCACCAAACCCGGCGTGGATCCCTACTGGGTCACTCCCGGTGGAGGCGTCGAAGCCGGGGACCCGACCGTCGTCGACGCCCTGCACCGCGAGGTGTACGAGGAACTCGGCGCCAAGATCAGCGACGTGGTGCCCTGCTTCGTGGACACCGTGGAACACATCGGCGAGGACGGCGGCGCGACCGGCGTGAAGGTGCAGCACTTCTTCGTCTGCCGGCTGGAGTCCATGGACCCGTCACTGCGCCACGGTCCCGAAGTCGAGGAACCGGCAGGCGAGTACGAGATCGTCCGCGTCCCGTTCACCCGGGTCGGCATCGCCTCGGTCCACCTCGTCCCGTTGTCGCTGCGGCACTACCTGGACGGCAACATCGAAGGCGTCCGAGCCATGCACGCACCCGACCTCGGATGACCGAACGACCTGTGCTGCCGGCGGTATGGCCAAAAGCACGTACGTCCCCATCGAAACGGGTGGACGCCGGGGGCAGCGGTCGGACAGCCTGACCTGCGTGCCGACTCCTTCCCTCGCCGCTCTGCCCATTCGCCGTCTGACGCTCCGCGATCTCACCGCCTGCGCCGACCTCTCCGAGGACCGGGGGTGGCCCCGCGAGGAACACAAGTGGGGGTTCCTCCTCACCGCGGGCAAGGGCTATGGCATCGACGACCCCGACGGCGGACTCGTGGCAGCGTGTGTCGTCACGGAGTACGGCGCTCGGGAACGACCGGACCTCGGCGCCATCGGCATGGTCCTGGTGGCCGAACGCCATGCCCGGAGGGGCGTGGGACGCCGCCTGATGCGGCACATCGTGACGGCCATGGGCACCACACCCCTGACCCTGCACGCCACGCCCTACGGGCGCCCGCTCTACGAGGAGCTGGGCTTCAAGGTCACCGGCAGGGCGGAGATGCTCCGCGGGCACTTCGTCCCGGGCGGTCCGGAACCCCGGGTGGCGACCCGTGCGGCCACCGCCGAGGACCTTCCCGCGATCATCCGTCTCGACGAGGAGGTGTTCGGTGCCGACCGCACTCCTCTCATCACCCGCCTGCCCGCCTTCGCCGACCAGTTCCGGGTTGCGGAGGACGGCGGCCGCATCACCGGCTACACCGCTGCCTGGCCCAACATGGAGACGCAGGTCGTCGGCCCGCTGATCGCGCGTGACACGGAGACGGCCAAGGCTCTCGTCACCTCGCTCGCGGCCCACACCGCGCGACCGCTGCGCACCGACATCGACGTACGGCACGAGGAGTTGCGGGCCTGGGCGAAGGAGCGGGGGCTGGCCTCCGTGGCGGACAACTCCGTGATGACCTACGGCATCACGGACCTCCCGGGGGACTGGACGCGCCGGTTCGCACCCCTGACGGTGGCCGCGGGCTGACCCCGTACGACGAACGCCGGCCCCCGCTCCACGGCGGGGGCCGGCGTTCGTCACCGGAAAGGGGAGGGCGATCAGGCGAGCGCCCGCACGGCAGCGGTGGCGAAGCCGTGGTCCTGGTCGGGGGCACCGCCGCCGACGCCGATCGCGCCGATCAGCCGGCCGTCCCGGTGGACGGGGAGACCGCCGGCGATGAACAGCAGAGGCCGGTCGAGGGCCGTGGGCAGCGTGTGGAAGAGACCGCCGGGCTGGACGGCCTCGACCAGGTCGGCGGTGGCCGCGTTCAGCTGGAGCGCCGTGTAGGCCTTGCGGGTGCTGGTCTCACCGGAGATCAGCACGGCCCGGTCGTCCCGGCGGAAGGCGAGCAGGTGGCCGCCGGCGTCCAGGACGGTGACGCTGACGGTGACACCGGCGTCCTCGGCGGCGCGCCGCGCCGTGGCGACGAGCAGTTCGGCGTCCTCGGTCGTCAGCGGGGCGACGGCGGTGGTGGTGCTCATGGGGGATTCTCCTTGGGTGTTACCGGGATGAGGTGGTGCCGTACGGTCCGGCGGCCGGGGGCGCCCGTGCGGGGCCGGGCGCAGGCCGGAGGCGCGCGGTGCGCGCCCGCCGTACCGGACGGAGTCAGTGGTGGACGGGGGCGCGCTGCCCGGTAGGCACTCCGGCGGCCGCCACGCTGCCGGACGAACCGGTGCGGCGCTCCAGGACGGCCGAGAGGACGGCGAGGACCAGAGCGGCCGCGGCGAGGGCGGCGCCGACCCAGTTCGGGGCGGTGTAGCCGAAGCCGGCGGCGATGACCATGCCGCCCAGCCAGGCGGAGAGCGCGTTGCCCAGGTTGAAGGCGCCGATGTTCACGGCCGACGCGAGGGTCGGGGCGCCGTGGGCCTGGTCGAGGACGCGCTTCTGCAGGGGCGGTACGGTCGCGAAGCCCAGGGCGCCGATCAGCGCGATGGTCACGGCCGCCGCGATCTTGTTGTGGGCGGTCAGCGTGAAGAGGGCGAGGACGACGGCCAGAGCGCCCAGGGAGACGTAGAGCATCGGCATCAGGGCGCGGTCGGCGAACTTTCCGCCAACCAGGTTGCCGACAACCATGCCGATGCCGAACAGGACCAGGAGCCAGGTGACCGAACCGTCGGCGAAGCCGGCGACGTGGGTCATCATCGGGGCGATGTAGGTGATGGCCGCGAAGACACCGCCGAAGCCGAGGACGGTCATCGCCATGGCGAGCAGGACCTGTGCGTTCTTGAAGGCGGCCATTTCGTGCCGCAGGTGCACTCCCTCGGGCCGCGGCATCTCGGGAACCAGCTTGGCGATGCCGACGAGGCCGACGACGCCCAGGGCGGCGACGACGGCGAAGGTGACGCGCCAGCCGACGTCCTGCCCGATGAGCGTGCCCAGCGGGACACCGACGACATTGGCGACGGTCAGACCGGTGAACATCATCGCGATGGCGCCGGCCTTCTTGTCGGGGGCCACCAGTTCGGCCGCGACGACCGAGCCGATGCCGAAGAAGGCGCCGTGAGCCAGGGAGGCGATCACTCGGCCGATCAGCATGACCGAGAAGGTGGGGGCCACGGCGGAGAGCAGGTTTCCGGCGATGAACAGCCCCATCAGCACCATCAGCATCCGCTTGCGCGAGATCTTGGTGCCGAGCACGGTCATCAGCGGTGCGCCGATCACCACGCCGAGGGCGTATCCCGTCACGAGCAGGCCGGCGGTGGGGATGGAGACCCCGAAGTCGCCCGCGACCTCGGGCAGCAAGCCCATGATCACGAACTCGGTCGTTCCGATTCCGAAGGCCCCGATCGCGAGGGCCAGAAGCGCGAGAGGCATGGAGTGGTGCACCTTCCCAGACGGTTGCATGAGCGCTTTGCGTGCGTTCACAATAGTTGCAGACGCGGGTTAAATGCAAGGGCGGGATATTGCGCACGTGCTCTACCCTGGTTTCAGCCGCTCCGTGACGGAGGAAAACGCCAATGACAGCGACAGACCCCGCGCTCACCGCCCTCGCCCAGGGCTGGTGCGCTCTCTCCCTGCTGCACGGGAGGATCGAGACGCACATCGAGCGCGCCCTGCAGGCCCATCACGACCTCAGCGTCCGCGAGTACTCCCTGCTCGACGTGCTCAGCCGCCAGCACGACGGCGAGGGCGGCCATCTGCAGATGAAGCAGGTCGCCGATGCCGTCGTCCTCAGCCAGAGCGCCACGACCCGCCTGGTGACCCGCCTGGAGGACCGCGGCCTGCTGGAGCGCTACCTGTGCCCCACTGACCGCCGCGGCATCTACACGAACGTCACCGAGGCGGGCCTGCGCCTGCTGCGGGAGGCACGGCCCACCAACGACGCGGCCCTGCGCGAGGCCCTCGACGGGGCGGCCAAGAACACCGAACTGGCACCACTGGTCAGGGCCGTGGAGTCCCTCCACCTGCCCGCGTAGGGTGCGGGCCATGGGAGATCTCGAGATACGCCGCGCGACCGAGGACGATGTCCCGGCGATCGTCGCCATGCTCGCCGACGATCCGCTGGGCGCCCTGCGGGAGTCGCCCGACGACCTGACGCCGTACCTGGCAGCGCTCAAGCGCCTGGACGCCGACCCCAACCAGCATCTCGTCGTCGCCGTCCGCGACGGCCGCGTGATCGGAACGCTCCAGCTCACGCTCATCCCCGGGCTCGCCCGCAAGGGAGCGACCCGCGCACTCATCGAGGCCGTACGCGTCCACGCGGACGAGCGAGGCAGCGGACTCGGTGGCCGGCTCGTCCAGTGGGCGATCGACACCGCACAACGCCTCGGCTGTCACATGGTGCAGCTCACCTCGGACAAGTCGCGCACCGACGCCCACCGCTTCTACGAACGCCTCGGCTTCACGGCATCGCACGAGGGCTTCAAGCTGCAGTTGTGAGCGCACGTGCGCGGCACAGGCCAAGTACCTGGAAAAGCGGCCGGTTTCACGTGAAACCGGCCGCTTTTCGCTCGACCGCGGACGCTACACCCGGCCGATCCCCCGCCACCCCTCCGGATCCACTCCACCGGGCACAGGAGCCTCCGGGGCGTACGGCTGGCGGGTGAACACGAACGACCCCAGGTCGAGATGACTCACGGCCCCGTCCGGGCCCCGGACGGGCCGCAGCAGCTCACCGGCGTAGTAGCCCTCCAAGCCCGTCCAAGTGCCGTCCCCGTTCGAGCGGAAGCGGGCACGACGGCCACCTCCGGTCAGCGGCCCCAGTGAGAGGAGACCGTCGGCCGACACCCGCAGAGCGAAGGCATGGGTTCCCCAGTACCACTGCCCGGCCAACTCCAGGACGGCCGGCTCGACTTCCGCCAAGGGCCGCCACGGCTCGGGAATGCGCGGCTCGGCCTCGGCGACGATGCGGACGAGATCGGCACCCACCGCGCCGAGGAGCGGGCCGCTGGTGCAGTTGGCCAGCACCACCGCCGCCACGTCGTCCTCCACGCTGATGGTGAGATTGGCCAGAAAGCCCGGCAGCGAGCCGGAGTGGCCAGCGAGGAGCCTGCCGTCGCGGTGCTGGATCTGCATGCCGAGGCCGTAGGTGGCGCCGTCCCCCACATCCGCGAGCTCCGCCGGTGCCGCGGGGGTACGCATCTCCCGTACCGACTCCGCGCTCAGCACCCGTTCGTCTCCCCTGGCCAGGAAGGCGGCGAACCTCGCGAGGTCACCAGTGGTGGACCACAGCTGCCCGGCCGGTGCCATCCTGCCGAGGTCCTCCAGCGGTTCGGGCAGCAGGGCGTCGGCCCAGGGATGTACCGCCCAGCCGCCCGCGTGCGGCCCTCGAGGCTGGGCACTCGTGCGGCCGAGGCCGAGCGGTTCGAGCACCTCGGCACGCAGCACCTCCTCCCAGGGAGCGCCGCGCAGCTCCTCCACCAGGGCACCGAGCAGTGTGTAACCGGGGTTGGAGTAGTGGTGGCGGCGACCGACGGGATGCCGCAGCGGCTGCTCGCCGAGCACATCGCTCAGCCCGGGACGCAACGAGCCCGGGGTCCGCTCCCACCAGGGCGCCGGGGACTCTGCGGCCAGCCCCGCGGTGTGGGCGAGCAGTTCGGCGATCGTGGCCTCACCGGCGCCGGTGCCCGGCAGATGCTTCTCCAGCGGATCACCGAGGTCGAGCAGTCCCTCGTCGCGCAACCGCAACACCAGTACGGCGGTGAACGTCTTGGTGATGGACCCGATCCGGTACTGCACGTTCTCGTCCGGACCGTGGCCGTCCACCGAGGTCCGCGCCCCGTGCCAGACGGCCCGCCCGCCGCGTACCACCGCGGCCACCAGCGAGGGCGCCCGCCCCTCGGCCTGAGCGACGGCGATCCGGTGTACCAGCGCACGGCGCGTCCCGGGGAGCAGTTCTTCCTGAGATGTCGTCATGCGCCCAGTCCACCGGCTGGACCGCCCCCACGTCGAGTTCGTTTCACCCCGCCTGCCAAAGCCGGGGAACACGGCCGGCGATCACGGCGAGGCTGAGGCGTCCTGCCTACAGGCGGTCGCGGCCTTCGCCGGGCCCACCGGCATCGACCACCTGGCTGTGCGTGAACCGCGGGAGCCCTCCCTCGCGCGCTTCGGCACGGAACCTCCGGTGGACGGCTTCGGGCCGGACGGACACCGGTAAACGGCCTGACCTGCCGGTCTCGGAGCCGGACTCAGGTCTGTGCCATGTCCACGAAACGGGAGTAGTGGCCCTGGAAGGCGACGGTGATCGTGGCCGTGGGGCCGTTACGGTGCTTGGCGACGATCAGGTCGGCCTCGCCCGCGCGCGGGGACTCCTTCTCGTAGGCGTCCTCGCGGTGCAGCAGGATGACCATGTCCGCGTCCTGCTCGATGGAGCCCGACTCACGCAGGTCGGAGACCATCGGCTTCTTGTCGGTGCGCTGTTCGGGGCCACGGTTCAGCTGGGAGAGCGCGATGACCGGGACCTCCAGCTCCTTGGCGAGGAGCTTGAGGTTACGGGACATGTCCGAGACCTCCTGCTGACGGTTCTCGGCACGCTTGGAGCCACCGGACTGCATCAGCTGGAGGTAGTCGATGACGACCAGCTTGATGTCGTTGCGCTGCTTCAGGCGCCGGCACTTGGCGCGGATCTCCATCATCGACAGGTTCGGGGAGTCGTCGATGTAGAGCGGTGCTGCCGAGACGTCCGGCATCCGGCGGGCCAGGCGCGTCCAGTCCTCGTCGGTCATCGTGCCGGAGCGCATGTGGTGCAGCGCGACGCGCGCCTCGGCGGACAGCAGACGCATCGCGATCTCGTTGCGGCCCATTTCGAGCGAGAAGATCACGCTCGGCAGGTTGTGCTTGATCGACGCCGCCCGCGCGAAGTCCAGGGCGAGCGTGGACTTACCCATGGCGGGACGCGCGGCGATGACGATCATCTGGCCCGGGTGGAGGCCGTTGGTCAGGGAGTCGAAGTCGGTGAACCCGGTGGGTACGCCGGTCATCTCGCCGCTGCGTGAGCCGATCGCCTCGATCTCGTCGAGGGCGCCTTCCATGATGTCGCCGAGCGGCAGGTAGTCCTCGCTGGTGCGCTGCTCGGTGACGGCGTAGATCTCGGCCTGGGCGCTGTTGACGATCTCGTCGACGTCGCCGTCGGCCGCGTATCCCATCTGCGTGATGCGGGTGCCGGCCTCGACCAGGCGGCGCAGGACGGCGCGCTCGTGGACGATCTCCGCGTAGTACTCGGCGTTCGCCGCCGTCGGCACGGTCTGGACGAGGGTGTGCAGATACGCGGCCCCGCCGACCTTGTTGATCTCGCCGCGCTTGGTGAGTTCGGCGGCGATGGTGATGGGGTCGGCCGGCTCGCCCTTGGCGTAGATGTCCAGGATCGCCTGGTAGATCGTCTCGTGGGCGGGCTTGTAGAAGTCGTGGCCCTTGAGGATCTCGACGACGTCGGCGATGGCGTCCTTGGACAGCAGCATGCCGCCCAGGACGGACTGCTCGGCCTCCAGGTCCTGCGGGGGCACCCGCTCGAAGGAGGAGCCCGCACCGTCCCAGCCGCCGTTCTCGCGGCCGCGGTCGTGCTGATCGTCACGGCCTCGGACGTCACCGCGGCGGCGGGAGGCAGGCAGACGATCACTGGGTCCGCTGTCGGCCCACGGATCGTCCAGGGGCTCGGAAATACTCACCGAGCGACCTCCTTCCGTCCGCACGGCGGACCTCGCCGTGCCCTCTTTTGTACGGCACGACACTGACAAATAAGAGGCCCAACTCCGGTTCTGACGCGTCGGATTTATGACGTTTCCCAGGCTGCGGGAAGGGAGCGGGCGCCGGATAACGGTAGGCCTGTCGGCACCGTCAGCCAATCTGGTTATCCACAGGCCATGTGGACGACGGCCCCGATGCTGTGGAGAACCTGCCGAAACCTGTGCACGACCCGGTGGACAGCCCTGTGAACAAGCCCTCTATTCCAGCAGCAGTGACCCTCTGACCTGCACCTTTACCGTCCACGGGCTGTGCAGAAGAAAAACTTTCCCGGTAGAGCCAAGATCACTTCGAACGCTGCACGAAAGCGCACGACTCAAGACCCTGAGTAAGGGTCTCTTCACGCTTGCATCGCTTACCTGTGGACGATTAGATTGATGCACATGACACAGGCTCCAGCAACGCCCGAGGCAACCCGCCGTCGGCACGACCGCGAGATCGTCGCACTCGCCGTTCCGGCCTTCGGCGCCCTCGTCGCGGAGCCCCTGTTCGTCATGGCCGACAGTGCGATTGTCGGCCATCTCGGCACCTCGCAGCTCGCCGGTCTCGGCGTCGCGTCAGCCCTCCTCACCACAGCGGTGAGCGTCTTCGTCTTTCTCGCCTATGCCACCACGGCGGCGGTGGCCCGCCGCGTCGGAGCCGGAGACATCCGGGCGGCGCTCCGCCAGGGCATGGACGGCATCTGGCTGGCACTGTTCCTCGGCGCCGCCGTCATCGCCGTGGTTCTGCCACTGGCCCCCGGCATCGTGGACCTGTTCGGCGCCTCCGCCACCGCCGCGCCCTACGCCACCACCTATCTGCGGATCTCTTCGCTGGGCATCCCAGCCATGCTGGCCGTCCTCGCGGCCACCGGCGTCCTGCGCGGTCTGCAGAACACCAGGACCCCGCTGTACGTCGCCGGTGCCGGCTTCATCGCCAACGCCGTACTCAACGTGGGACTCGTCTACGGCGCCGGACTCGGCATCGCGGGCTCCGCCTGGGGCACCGTCATCGCACAGTGCGGCATGGCGGCCGTCTATCTCGGCGTGGTCGTCCGCGGGGCACACCAGCATCAGGCGTCTCTGCGTCCGGACCTCGCCGGCATCAGGGCCTCGGCACAGGCCGGGGTTCCCCTGCTGGTCCGCACGCTGTCCCTACGGGCGATCCTCATGATCGCCACTGCCATCGCGGCACGCCTGGGCGATGCCGACATCGCCGCCCACCAGATCATCCTGTCCCTGTGGAGTCTGCTGGCCTTCGCGCTCGACGCGATCGCGATCGCCGGACAGGCCATCATCGGACGCTACCTCGGCGCGAACGACGCCCAAGGCGCTCGGGAGGCCTGCCGACGCATGGTGCAGTGGGGCCTCGCGACCGGGATCGCCCTCGGTCTGCTCGTCGTGGTCGCCCGACCGCTCTTCCTTCCGCTGTTCACCAGCGACTCCGTGGTCAAGGACGCGGCCCTGCCCGCACTGCTGATGGTGGCGCTCTCTCAGCCCGTCTGCGGAATCGTCTTCGTCCTGGACGGGGTCCTGATGGGCGCGGGCGACGGGGCCTATCTGGCCAAGGCGATGGTCCTCACTCTGGCGGTGTTCGCCCCCGTGGCACTGCTCGTACCCACGCTGGGCGGCGGTCTCACGGCACTCTGGGCGGCCATGACCCTGATGATGGCGGTCCGGCTGCTGACCCTCTGGCTCCGCGCCAGGTCGGGTCGCTGGGTCGTGACGGGCGCGACGCGCTGACCGTTTCACGTGAAACGTGACCACGCCTCCTGTTTCACGTGAAACAGCACTTGCCCACCTGTTTCACGTGAAACGTGAAACTGGTTCGACCCCGCCGGCCCGACACCCGGGCCGATCTCCATCCCGGACCCGGCGCTGGCACCCGCCGCATCCCCGTCCGGGCATGAGAAAGGGGCCGCACCCCCGTAAGGGTGCGGCCCCTTTCACCGGCTCATACGAGCGCAGCGATCATGCGGCGATCAGGCCGCGACGACCTCGAGGATGACCTTGGCGGCAACCTCGGGGTGCAGACGCACGGACGTCTCGTAGGCGCCCAGGGTCTTGATCGGACCGGCCAGCTCGATGCGGCGCTTGTCGACCTCGGGGCCACCGGAAGCCTTGATCGCAGAAGCGATGTCGGCCGGGGTGACGGAGCCGAAGAGACGACCGGCGTCGCCGGAGCGAACGGCCAGACGGACCTTGACGCCCTCGAGCTGGGCCTTCACAACGTTGGCCTGCTCGATGGTCTGGATCTCGTGGATCTTGCGGGCGCGGCGGATCTGCGCCACGTCCTGCTCGCCACCCTTGGTCCAGCGGATAGCGAACTTCCGCGGGATCAGGTAGTTGCGAGCGTAACCGTCCTTGACGTCGACAACATCGCCGGCGCCACCGAGGCCAGAGACCTCGTGGGTGAGGATGATCTTCATGTTTCGGTCACCCTTCCCTTATCGCGCGGTGGACGTGTAGGGCAGCAGCGCCATCTCACGGCTGTTCTTGACGGCCGTGGCGACGTCACGCTGGTGCTGCGTGCAGTTGCCGGTCACGCGGCGGGCACGGATCTTGCCGCGGTCGGAAATGAACTTCCGCAGCATGTTCGTGTCCTTGTAGTCCACGTACGTGACCTTGTCCTTGCAGAAAGCGCAGACCTTCTTCTTCGGCTTGCGCACAGGCGGCTTCGCCATGGTGATTCTCCTGTGTGATCAAGAAGTGGGGATACGAGCCCTTAGAAGGGGGGCTCGTCCGAGTAGCCGCCACCGCCGCCGGAGCTTCCGCCCCAGCCGCCGCCGCCCTGCTGGCCACCGGCGGGAGCGCCGGAAGCCCACGGGTCGTCGGCCGGAGCGCCGCCGCCCTGCTGGCCGCCGCCGGAGCTTCCGCCCCAGCCGCCGCCCTGCTGGCCGCCGCCACCGCCGCCGTAACCGCCCTGGCCACCGCGAGCGCCACCACCGGCGGTCTTGGTGACCTTGGCCGTGGCGTTGCGCAGGCTGGGGCCGACTTCCTCGACGTCCAGCTCGTAGACCGTGCGCTTGACGCCCTCACGGTCCTCGTAGGACCGCTGCTTCAGACGGCCCTGCACGATGACGCGCATGCCCTTCTGGAGCGACTCGGCGACGTTCTCCGCCGCCTGACGCCAGACCGAGCAGGTCAGGAACAGGCTCTCGCCGTCCTTCCACTCGTTCGTCTGGCGGTCGAAGGTGCGGGGAGTGGACGCGATGCGGAACTTCGCGACCGCCGCACCGGACGGGGTGAAGCGCAGCTCGGGGTCATCGACAAGATTGCCGACGACCGTGATAACGGTCTCGCCTGCCATGGGGAACCTCTCGGCGGGTTTGCTCTGGCTGCTTGGTTGCTACTCGAATCCCGAGATCAGCTGAGCCGAAGCTCAGTGCATCTCGGGACGGAGGACCTTGGTCCGGAGGACCGACTCGTTCAGGTTCATCTGGCGGTCGAGCTCCTTGACGACCGCAGGCTCGGCCTGCAGGTCGATGACCGAGTAGATGCCCTCGGGCTTCTTCTTGATCTCGTACGAGAGACGACGACGGCCCCAGGTGTCGACCTTCTCCACCTTGCCGTTGCCCTCACGGACGACGGCGAGGAAGTTCTCGATCAGGGGGGCGACAGCGCGCTCCTCCAGATCGGGGTCGAGGATGACCATCACCTCGTAGTGACGCATGTGGAACCCACCTCCTTTGGACTCAGCGGCCACGGTCGTTCCGTGGCAGGAGGGTTGTTATGCGTGCGCAACGGTATCGGCCGCCACTGACAGGTGGCGGGCTCCGCTGGAGCCCACCGCAGTGACCTGGAAAGGTCTGGGCAGACACCGGTGCAGACGTTACAGACTACCTGCACACCGGCTTCCGGTTGAAATCCGCCGGGGTGGACCGCCAATCTGTACACATCGGGTGTGTATGGCGCTACAGTGCGCCGCGATCCGCAGGAGGTGCCCCACATGGCACAGGCATTGCGACCCAACACCGCCGGATCCCTGTTCGCCACCGACGGCAAGCCCCATCCGCTCCAGGACACCCTCACGGTGGCGACCCTGGTCCTGGGCCTGCTGTCCTTCATCACGTGCTTCTTCGACGGTCTGCACCTGCTCGCCTCCTGGGCCGGGCTGGTGGGGATCCTCGTCGGCGCCTACGGGCAGTGGGTCTCGGTGACCACGCGGGAGCGCTTCGGCCTGATCCTGGGGCTCGGTGCGGCGGGGATCGGCTTCGGGATCGGCATGGCCAACGGCGGCCTGTTCGGCGGTGTCATCGGCGGCTGAGACCGCCTCTCACCGTCCCTTCGCCGACGTGCCTCGGACGTGCCACCGGCCCGGTGGCACGTCCGGGCGACAGCGCGGAACGCCTCGGCGGCCACAAGCAGGGGCGTTGATGCCGTACGCCCCAGTCAGGGCGCTCGCAAGGCGCAGTAGGCTTCGGCGCGAGAGCCGGAGCCCCTGTACCCATGGGGACACACCAGCCCGAGGAGCGCCCCGACATGAGCCTGACCCTGAGGACCATCAGCCGCGAGCAGCATCTGGCATACATCCAGAGCCTGCCGTCGGCCAGCCACATGCAGGTCCCGGCCTGGGCCGACGTGAAGGCGGAATGGCGCTCGGAGAGCCTCGGCTGGTTCGACGAGCGCACCGGCGAGATGGTCGGCGCCGGCCTGGTCCTCTACCGCCAGCTGCCCAAGATCAAGCGCTACCTCGCCTATCTCCCCGAGGGTCCGGTCATCAACTGGTTCGCGCCGAACCTGGACGACTGGCTGCAGCCGATGCTGGCCCACCTCAAGCACCAGGGCGCCTTCTCCGTGAAGATGGGCCCGCCGGTGATCATCCGCCGCTGGGACGCGGAGACCATCAAGAAGGGCATCCAGAGCCCGGACGTGAAGCGCCTGCGCGACATGGAGGCCGACTTCATCGAGCCGCGCGCCTTCGAGGTGGCCGACAAGCTGCGCCGCATGGGCTGGCAGCAGGGTGAGGACGGCGGCGCCGGCTTCGGCGACGTCCAGCCCCGCTACATCTTCCAGGTGCCGCTGGCCAACCGTTCCCTGGAAGAGGTCCACAAGAACTTCAACCAGCTGTGGCGGCGCAACATCAAGAAGGCCGAGAAGGCCGGCGTCGAGGTCGTCCAGGGCGGCTACCAGGACCTGGAGGAGTGGCAGCGGCTGTACGAGATCACGGCCGTGCGCGACCACTTCAGGCCGCGCCCGCTGTCGTACTTCCAGCGCATGTGGACGGCCCTCAACACCGAGGACCCCAACCGCATGCGGCTGTACTTCGCCCGCCACAACGGGGTGAACCTGTCGGCGGCGACGATGCTGATCGTCGGCGGGCACGTCTGGTACTCCTACGGCGCCTCCGACAACATCGGCCGCGAGGTGCGCCCCTCGAACGCGATGCAGTGGCGGATGCTGCGCGACGCCTACGCGCTCGGCGCCACCGTCTACGACCTGCGCGGCATCTCCGACTCGCTGGACGAGACGGACCACCTGTTCGGCCTGATCCAGTTCAAGGTCGGCACCGGTGGCCAGGCGGCCGAGTACCTGGGCGAGTGGGACTTCCCGCTGAACAAGCTGCTCCACAAGGCGCTCGACATCTACATGTCGCGCCGCTGAGCCCCGGCGTTTGATTCCATAGCCTTCACAGCTCTTCCCTCTGATCCACCCCAGCCACGAGAAAGGTCCCGGGTCCGGCCATGGCGCTCACGCTCTACGTCGACACCGCGCGCTGGCGGGCGCACCACAAGCACGTGCAGGAGCAGTTCCCGGGCCTCGTCCCGGTCTGCAAGGGCAACGGCTACGGCTTCGGACACGAGCGGCTGGCGGAGGAGGCCACCCGCCTCGGCTCCGACATCCTCGCCGTCGGCACCACGTACGAGGCCGCGCGCATCAAGGACTGGTTCGGCGGCGACCTGCTGGTGCTGACGCCGTACCGGCGCGGCGAGGAACCGGTGCCGCTGCCGGACCGGGTGATCCGCTCGGTGTCGTCGATCGACGGCGTGTACGGCCTCGTGGGCGCCCGCGTCGTCATCGAGGTGATGTCCTCGATGAAGCGTCACGGCATCAGCGAGCAGGACCTGCCGCAGCTGCACCAGGCCATCGAGAACGTCCGGCTGGAGGGCTTCGCCATCCACCTGCCGCTCGACCGCACCGACGGCACGGACGCCGTCGAGGAGGTCATCGCCTGGATGGACCGGCTGCGTGCGGCCCGGCTGCCGCTGCACACCCTGTTCGTCAGCCACCTCAAGGCCGGGGAACTCGCCCGGCTCCAGCAGCAGTTCCCGCAGACCCGCTTCCGCGCCCGCATCGGCACGCGGCTGTGGCTGGGGGACCACGACGCCACGGAGTACCGGGGCGCCGTCCTGGACGTCACGCGCGTGGCCAAGGGCGACCGGTTCGGCTACCGGCAGCAGAAGGCGGCCTCCGACGGCTTCCTGGTCGTCGTGGCGGGCGGTACGTCGCACGGCGTGGGCCTGGAGGCGCCGAAGGCCCTGCACGGCGTCATGCCACGCGCCAAGGGCGTCGCACGGGCCGGCCTGGCCACGGTCAACCGGAACCTGGCGCCGTTCGTCTGGGGCGGCAAGCAGCGCTGGTTCGCCGAGCCGCCGCACATGCAGGTGTCGATCCTGTTCGTGCCGTCGGACGCGCCCGAGCCGAAGGTCGGTGACGAGCTGGTGGCCCACCTGCGGCACACCACGACCCAGTTCGACCGCCTGCTGGACCGCTAGGGGGTGTCGCCGGCGCCTGCCTGCCCGTCAGGCCCGGCCAGACATGAAGAAGGCCGTACACGGGTGAAGCGTGTACGGCCTTCTTCTTGCCCCTGTCGAGGACGCCGAACGGCGTTCGCTCAGAGCGAACAGTCCTCGTCCGGCGGCGTTTCCGGCCTTCCCCAGCCCACCTGGGACATCTCGTCGTCGTCCATGTGGGCCTGCTGACGGGCCGCGCGTCCGAGCACGAAGACGTCGTCCGCGCCGTCGAGCACGCCGCCCGAGGGATCGTCGTCCCCGTTGCGGCGCACCACGTCCCGCTCCGGCATGAGGATGTCCCGTACGACGACGGCGCACAGGTACAGCGTGCCGAGCAGGTGCAGCGCGATCGCCCACTGGTAGCCGTGGGTCGGCAGGCCCTTGTGGGCGTCTCCGCTGGTCGTGTACGCCAGGTACATCCAGATGCCCAGGAAGTACGCCACCTCGCACGCCTGCCAGATCAGGAAGTCCCGCCACTTGGGCCGGGCGAGGACCGCCAGCGGGACGAGCCACAGGACGTACTGCGGGGAGTAGACCTTGTTGGTGAGGATGAAGGCCGCCACCATCAGGAAGACGAGCTGGGCGAAGCGCGGCCGGCGCGGTGCGGTGAGCGTCAGCGCCGCGATGCCGAGGCAGCACGCCAGCACCAGCACGGTGGCCGCGCTGTTCACGAAGCCGGTGGTGAGCGGGGTGCTGGAGTTCTGGGCCCAGATCAGCCAGAAGGAGCCGAAGTCGACGCCCCGGTCGTGGCTGAACCTGTAGAACTTCGACCAGCCCTGGAAGGCGAACAGCATCACCGGCAGGTTCACCACGAACCAGGCGATCACCGCGCTGCCCGCCGCCTGACCGAACGCCCGCCACCTCCCCGCCCGCCAGCACAGCACGAACAGCGGGCCGAGCAGGAAGACGGGGTAGAGCTTGGCGGCCGTGGCGAGCCCCAGCAGCACGCCGAAGGCGACGGTACGGCCCCGCGACCACATGAGCATCGCGGCGGCCGTCAGGGCCACCGCCAGCAGGTCCCAGTTGATGGTGGCGGTGAGCACGAAGGCGGGGGCCACTGCGACCAGCAGGCCGTCCCAGGGGCGCGTGCGGTGCGTACGGGCCACGCAGACGGCGATGACGGCCGCGCAGGCCATGAGCATGCCGGCGTTGACGAACCAGTACCACTGCTCCTGCTGCTGGATGCTGCCGCTGCCCGGCGTGAGCCACGCGGCGACCTCCATGAACACGCCGGTCAGCACCGGGTACTCGAGGTAGTCCATGTCGCCGGGGAGGCGGTCGAAGTACGGCACGAGCCCGTCGGCGAAGCCCCGCCCCTGGTAGAGGTGCGGGATGTCCGAGTAGCAGGCGTGCGTGTACTGCGAGCTGGCCCCGAAGAACCAGGCGCCGTCGTAGCAGGGCGCCTTCTGGACGAGGCCGAGGGCGAACATGCCGATCGCCACCAGTGCGACGACCCGTACGGGCGTCCACCAGGACGTCCCGAGCAGGGCGTACCGCCCGATGGGGCCACCGATCAGCTCACTGCCGGCCGCGGCGACCTCGTCCTGCCTGGTCGGCCGCACCGGTTCCGGCTCGTGCACGCTCGCTTGCGTCGATTCTGCACTGGGCATGGGCCACATCCTGCCGTACGCGCCTTGCGAACCGGCCCCCGCACGGGGTGCCTGTGTCACGGGGCACGCGAAAGGGGCACCGGTTTCACCCGGTGCCCCTGTCACGTCACGAACGGCTCAGTTCTTCGTCCCGCCGAAGAACCCTCCGCCGTCGCCGTTGGTGCCGTCGGCGCCGCCGTTGCCGCCTCCTCTGGTGCCGGTACCGCTCGTGTCCGTCACCGTGGGTGTGGGCGTCACACCGCCGTCGGCCGCACCGCCGGTGTCCGTGCCTCCGGTCTGGTCGCAGTTCCAGTCCCAGGCGCGGCACGTCTCGGTAGCCGTCGGCGTGGGGCTGGCCGACTCGGTGGGCGACGCGCTCGGCGACGGGGACGAGGTCTGGGTCTCGGCGACCGTCGGAGTGGGCGTCGGGCTCGGCTCGGCGTTGACCACCGTGCCGATCGGAGCCGGCGGCGGGAAGTTCATCACCGGCTGGCCCTGGAGTGCCTGCGCCATGTAGTCGTGCCAGATCTCGGCCGGGAACGAGGCGCCGTGGATCTTCTCCTGGCCACCCGTGTTGTACATCTCCAGGAACTTGCGGTTCTTGTTCTTCGCGTTGTCGTCCATGCGGAACATGCAGACCGCGGTGGACAGCTGGGGGGTGTAGCCCACGAACCAGGCGGACTTGTTGCCGTCGGTGGTACCGGTCTTGCCCGCCACCTCACGGTTCGGCAGCTGGGCCTTGGTGCCGGTGCCCTTCTCGACCACGGTCCGCAGAACGTCGGTGACGTTGTCGGCCACCGCCTTCGAGTAGCCGTCCCGGGGCCTGTCCTCATGCGTGTAGGCCACCCCGTCCTGGTCCTTGACCTGCCTCACGGAGAACGGTTCGTTCTGCTGCCCGCTCGCCGCGAAGGTGGCGTAAGCGCCGGCCATGCGGATGGCGCTGGGGTCGGAGGTGCCGATCGAGAACGACGGGTAGTCGGCGCTGGCCAGGCTCCCCTTGAGGATGCCCGCGTCCAGAGCACTCTGCTTGACCTTGTCCAGGCCGACGTCCATACCGAGCTGGACGTAGGCGGTGTTGACCGACTGCCGCATCGCCTCACGCAGGTCGATCTTGTAGTCCGGCTTGGGGCCGACCGAGGCGTTGTCGTCGTTGGTCTGGAGCCACTCCCTGCCCTTGTCGTCGGTCCAGACCGTCCCGTCGTACTTGCGGATCTTGAGCTTGTTCTTGCCGATGTAGATGCTCTTGGGCGAGGCGACGGTCCGCGCCTCGTTCGGCTGATCGGCTCCCATTTTCGGGTTGAGCACGCCCCACTTCATCGCCGCCGCAAGCACGAACGGCTTGAACGTCGAGCCAACCTGGGCGCCGGTCGCGTCGGCGTTGTCGGTGAAGTGCTTGGTCGCGTCCTCGCCGCCGTAGACGGCCTCGATGGCACCCGAACTCGGGTTCACGGACGCGCCGCCGAACTGGACGTACTTGTCCTCCGGCCGCTGGTCCGGCTTGATCTTCGCCGACCGGACCTTCTCGACGGCCTTCTCGAGCGCGTCGACCTTCTTCTTGTCGAAGGTCGTCCTGATCGTGTAGCCGCCCTGCTGCAGGTCGAGAGCGGTGATGTTCGTGTTGTGAACGATGTAGGACTTGGCAAGGTCGACCAGATAGCCGATCTGACCACTCAGCCGGGTGTTCGAGCGCGGGCTCTTGATGGGCGGGAGGGTGCGGTACTTGTCCCGTTCCGCGGCACTCAGGTGGCCGTACTCGACCATCTTGTCCAGGGTGTCCTGCATCTGCAGCAGGGCCCGCCTGGAGTTGTTGGTGGCGGTGGCGTTCGTATCGAGATACGTGGCGCCCGCCGGGTCGTAGTACGTGGCGCCCTTGACCAGTGCGGCGAGGAAGGCGCACTCACCCGGGTTCAGGTGAATGGCGTCCTTGTTGAAGTACGCCCGCGAGGCCGCCTGGATGCCGTAGGCCCCCCGGCCGAAGTAGGCCGTGTTCAGGTAGCCCGCCATGACCTCGTCCTTTGGGACGGTGGCGCCGACCTTGATCGCGACGAAGATCTCCTTGAACTTCCGGGAGATCGTCTGCGACTGGTCGTTCAGCATGGCGTTCTTGACGTACTGCTGGGTGATGGTGGAGCCACCCTGCGTCTCGCCGCCCCGGGCCATGTTGAAGATGGCGCGCCCGATGCCGCTCGGGTCGACGCCGCTGTCGGTCTCGAAGGTCTTGTTCTCCTGCGAGATCACGGCATAGCGCATCTTCTCGGGGATCTTCGAGTAGTTGAGGTTCTGCCGGTTGACCTCGCCACCGGTAGCGACCATCACCTGGCCGTTGGACCACTCGAAGATGTTGTTCTGCGACTTGGCCGCGGCCGCGACGTTCGGCACGACCACCATCGCGTACCCGACGCCCGCCACGGCCACCAGGCTTCCGACGAAGCCGATGAACATGCCGGTGACGAGCCTCCAGGACGGCACCCAGCGCTGCCATCCGTACTTGCCCGCACGGGGATAGTCGATGATTCGTTTCTTGGCCGGCGGGGCCGAACGCCCTCTGCCGCGTCCTGGACCGGACGGGCCTCCGGGGCCTCCGCGCCGGCCGCTGGGCTCAGCGGCCCGGCGGCGGCTGCCACCACTTCTCTGCGTGGCACGGCGGGATTCGGCGCGGCCTCCGGGTTCCGGACCATAGGAGCCGGATCCGGAACCCGGCTCATAGGAGTCGGCGGAGGACCCGGTGGCGCCTCGCGGTGCCGCGCGGCGTCCGGAGGATGGGTCGGGCTGGCCGCGTCGGGCCGCGGCACGTCCGCCTCCCTGCGGCGGCGGCAGTTTGCGACGGTGCTCGCTCATCGAACGGTTACTCCTCGGGCAGGCGCACCCGTGCGCGCCTGGAAACAGCGACTGGTTTCCGGTCCCCCCGAAATACGGATGCGGTCGGTCACGCATTCACCCGTACTGCACCGAGGACCACGACGCTCCCCAGGCATCACGCGGTTCCCGGTGGTGTGCATGCCGCACAGACTACGCACGCGAAAACCAGCCGAGTCCCGGACTTCCCCCCAAAACAGGCAAGTTGCCTCCTGTGAATCCTTGATGTGATCCCGTTCACCGTCGCCCCTCTTGTCGCATGGGGCAGGCCGTTCTATCGTCTGGATGTATCGAGTCGATACATCAGCGCGAGATAAAGTCGCAGTGGACCGAGAGGAGGCGATCATGAGCCGTCGTTCCGGCATCCTCGAGTTCGCCGTGCTCGGACTCCTGCGCGAGTCTCCGATGCACGGCTATGAGCTGCGCAAACGACTCAATACGTCCCTGGGTGTGTTCCGGGCGTTCAGCTACGGAACTCTCTACCCCTGCCTCAAGACGCTGGTCGCCAACGGCTGGTTGATCGAGGAGCCGGACAACACCCGGGAGGACGCCGCTCCCCTCACCGGACGCCGGGCAAAGATCGTGTACCGATTGACGGCAGAAGGTAAGGAACACTTCGAGGACCTGCTCTCGCAGACCGGTCCCGACGCGTACGAGGACGAGCACTTCGCCGCCCGGTTCGCCTTCTTCGGGCAGACGTCGCGCGATGTGCGCATGCGCGTGCTGGAAGGACGGCGCAGCCGCTTGGAAGAGCGGCTGGAGAAGATGCGGGCCTCCCTCGCACGTACCAGGGAGCGCCTCGACGACTACACGCTTGAGCTCCAGCGCCATGGGATGGAGTCCGTGGAGCGCGAAGTGCGCTGGCTGAACGAGCTCATCGAGAGCGAGCGGGCCGGGCGGGACCGTATGGGTCCCGCTTCCGGAGAGTCCGCTCAGCACGACACCACATCTGGAGCGACGGGCGGCCTGCCCCGTCCCGGGGATCGCCCCGGGACGGATACGCCCGGCGACACCGCCACGTGACGGCCCAGTCAGGGCCTCACTCGTACACACAGGGAGCAACCGGAATGGGTTCGGTTCGCGTAGCCATCGTCGGCGTGGGCAACTGTGCCGCGTCGCTGGTGCAGGGAGTCGAGTACTACAAGGACGCCGACGCCGCGTCCAAGGTCCCCGGCCTGATGCACGTGCAGTTCGGTGACTACCACGTGCGGGACATCGAGTTCGTCGCCGCCTTCGACGTCGACTCGAAGAAGGTCGGCCTCGACCTGGCGGACGCCATCGGCGCCTCCGAGAACAACACCGTCAAGATCTGCGACGTGCCCTCCACCGGTGTCACCGTCCAGCGCGGCCACACCCTCGACGGCCTCGGCAAGTACTACCGCGCCACCATCGAGGAGTCGGACGCCGAGCCGGTCGACGTCGTCCAGGTCCTGAAGGACAAGCAGGTCGACGTCCTGATCTGCTACCTGCCCGTGGGTTCCGAGGACGCGGCGAAGTTCTACGCCCAGTGCGCCATCGACGCCAAGGTCGCCTTCGTCAACGCCCTCCCGGTCTTCATCGCCGGCACCAAGGAGTGGGCGGACAAGTTCACCGAGGCGGGCGTCCCGATCGTCGGTGACGACATCAAGTCCCAGGTCGGCGCCACCATCACGCACCGCGTCATGGCGAAGCTGTTCGAGGACCGTGGCGTGCGCCTGGAGCGCACCATGCAGCTGAACGTCGGCGGCAACATGGACTTCAAGAACATGCTCGAGCGTGACCGCCTCGAGTCCAAGAAGATCTCCAAGACGCAGGCCGTCACCTCCCAGATCCCCGACCGGGACCTCGGCGAGAAGAACGTCCACATCGGCCCGTCCGACTACGTCGCATGGCTGGACGACCGCAAGTGGGCCTACGTCCGCCTCGAGGGCCGCGCCTTCGGTGACGTCCCGCTGAACCTGGAGTACAAGCTCGAGGTCTGGGACTCCCCGAACTCGGCCGGCATCATCATCGACGCCCTGCGCGCCGCGAAGATCGCCAAGGACCGCGGCATCGGCGGCCCGATCCTGTCCGCGTCCTCGTACTTCATGAAGTCCCCGCCGGTCCAGTACTTCGACGACGAGGCCCGCGAGAACGTCGAGAAGTTCATCAACGGCGACGTCGAGCGCTAGCCCGACCCGGCTCCGCGCCGAGCGCCGGCTCGCCGCGGCCCGCCATGGCTCGGTACGGCGAACACACCGAGAGAACGCTCCTGCCAGGGCTGTGAGGGTCCCCGGGTTTCCGACCCGGGGACCCTCCGCGTATGTGAGGCTGGGGCTCATGTCCGTCGTCCGTGACCTGCGTGTCCTGCTGCGTCTGCGCGACTTCCGACGCCTGTTGTACGTCCGTCTCCTCTCCCAGGGCGCCGACGGCGTGTACCAGGTCGCGCTCGCCGCGTACGTCGTCTTCTCCCCGGAGAAACAGACCTCGGCCACGGCGATCGCCTCGGCGATGGCGGTCCTGCTGCTCCCCTATTCGCTGGTCGGTCCCTTCGCGGGCGTCCTGCTGGACCGCTGGCGACGTCGGCAGGTCTTCGTCTACGGCAATGTGCTGCGCGCTCTCCTGGCAGCGGCCACCGCCGTGCTGATGGTCACTCATGCGCCGGACTGGCTGTTCTACGTCTCCGCGCTGTGCGTCACAGCCGTCAACCGCTTCGTCCTGGCGGGCCTGTCCGCCTCGCTGCCGCGTGTGGTGGACGCCGAACGCCTGGTCCTGGCCAACTCCCTCTCCCCGACCGCCGGAACGCTCGCCGCGACCGCCGGCGGCGCCCTCGCCTTCGGCGTACGGCTCGTCGCGGCCGACCCCGATGCCACGGTGGTACTGCTGGGCGCCTGCCTCTATTTGTGCGCGGGCCTGACGTCCCTGAGCATGGCGCCCGCACGGCTGGGCCACGAGAGGGAGGCGACGCCACCACGCCTGGGGACCGCTCTCGCCGGCACGGCTCACGAACTGCTCGCGGCCGTCCGGCACCTGGCCGGCCCCCGACGCAGGGAAGCGTCCTGGGCGCTCGCGGCGATGACCGTGATGCGGTTCGGCTACGGCGCGCTGCTGGTCCTGCTGCTCATGCTGTGTCGGTACGACCTCTCCGCCACCCCCGAGGGCGGTCTCCGGCTGCTGGGCCTGGCGCTGGCAATCTCCGGCGCGGGCTTCTTCGCCGCGGCCGTGCTGACTCCGTGGGCGGCGGGGCGGCTCGGTCCCGGCCGGTGGATCGCGGTGTGCGCAGCCGCTGCCACCGTTCTCGAACCGGCACTCGGCCTCCCGTTCGCCACCGGCCCTCTCCTGGTCGCGGCGTTCGTGCTCGGCCTGATCACCCAGGGCGCCAAGATCGCCACGGACACGCTCGTCCAGGCCTCCGTCGAGGACGGCTTCCGGGGACGCGTCTTCTCCGTCTACGACGTCCTCTTCAACGTCGCCTTCGTCGGCGCCGCGGGAGTGGCTGCCCTGATACTCCCGCCGGACGGCCACTCGGTACCCCTGGTGATTCTCGTCGCCCTCCTCTACGGCACCGTCACGGCGGCCATGACGCGCTTCGAGCGGCACCAGAACAGCGAAAAGGGCGATGTTTCACGTGAAACATCGCCCACCCCGACCAGAGAAGCCGGGTCGAGGACGTGAAAGATCCTGGCCGGACATAAGGAGGCCTGACCATGTTTCGCGTGGTTTCACGTGAAACATGACCAGGCCCTCACCCTCAGCCCGACTCCAGGCCTCAGCTCTGCTCGGCCCACCACTCCTTGAGGGCTGCCACCGCCGCGTCGCGCTCCATCGGGCCGTTCTCCAGGCGCAGCTCCAGCATGTGCTTGTACGCCTTGCCGATGACGGGGCCAGGGCTGACGCCGAGGATCTCCATGATCTGGTTGCCGTCCAGGTCCGGACGGATGGCGTCCAGCTCCTCCTGCTCCTGGAGCTGAGCGATGCGCTCTTCCAGACCGTCGTAGGCGCGGGACAGCGCGGCCGCCTTGCGCTTGTTCCGGGTGGTGCAGTCGGAGCGGGTCAGCTTGTGCAGGCGGTCCAGAAGCGGGCCACCGTCACGGACGTAGCGACGGACCGCCGAGTCCGTCCATTCGCCGGTGCCGTAGCCGTGGAAGCGCAGGTGAAGCTCGACCAGACGCGAGACGTCCTTCACCAGCTCGTTGGAGTACTTCAGGGCCGTCATACGCTTCTTGGTCATCTTCGCCCCGACCATCTCGTGATGATGGAACGAGACCCGGCCGTCCTTCTCGAAGCGGCGCGTGCGCGGCTTACCGATGTCATGCAGCAGCGCGGCCAGACGGAGCACGAGGTCGGGACCGTTCTGCTCCAGCGCGATGGCCTGCTCCAGCACGATCAGCGTGTGCTCGTAGACGTCCTTGTGCCGATGATGCTCGTCACTTTCCAGACGCAGGGCCGGCAGCTCGGGCAGGACGTGATCGGCCAGCCCGGTGTCGACCAGCAGGGCCAGGCCCTTGCGCGGGTGGGCGGACAGGATCAGCTTGTTCAGCTCGTCCCGGACCCGCTCGGCCGAGACGATCTCGATCCGTCCCGCCATCTCCGTCATCGCGGTGACGACCTCGGGGGCGACCTCGAAGTCCAGCTGAGCGGCGAACCGTGCGGCCCGCATCATCCGCAGCGGATCGTCCGAGAAGGACTCCTCCGGCGTACCGGGGGTGCGCAGCACCCGGGCCGCGAGGTCCTCCAGACCGCCGTACGGGTCGATGAACGCCTTCTCCGGCAGCGCCACGGCCATCGCGTTGACCGTGAAGTCGCGGCGGACCAGATCCTCCTCGATGGAGTTGCCGTACGACACCTCGGGCTTGCGCGAGGTGCGGTCGTACGCCTCCGACCGGTAGGTGGTGACCTCGATCTGGTAGCCGTCCTTCTGGGCACCGACCGTGCCGAAGGCGATCCCGACCTCCCAGACGGCGTCCGCCCACGGCCGCACGATCTTCAGTACGTCCTCGGGGCGCGCGTCGGTGGTGAAGTCCAGGTCGTTCCCGAGTCGGCCGAGCAGCGCGTCACGGACCGAGCCGCCCACCAGAGCAAGCGAGAACCCGGCCTGCTGAAAGCGGCGGGCGAGGTCGTCGGCAACGGGAGCGACCCGCAGCAGCTCGCTCACCGCGCGCTGCTGCGCCTGGCTCAGGGCAGCGGGAGTGTCATCGTTGGGGTTCGGCACAACAGAACAGGGTACGTGGCCGAGGCGACCGCGGTCGCCTCGATTGAGCGGCGTGGACGCCTCCCGCCATACCCACACAAGACCCTTCCCTTGCGGCGTACACCCGCTCTCCACTCGATACTGGATATAGAGGACGGGTCGTCGCCGTTTCCCGATCTTGTGGAGCGGTCCGCGGCACTTCACCTCCGCGAGCATCGTTACCATGCGTGGACGCACATTCCGACGACCACTGACGACGACGAGGGACGGGCGAGCGCGTGGCCGAGGCGGCTGACTTCCAGGGGACCAGTGCCTCACCTGCCCGGCACTGGATGCGGCACACCGGGGCACTGCTCGCCGGAGCGCCTCTGCTGGCCGGGCTGCTGCAGCTGCCCGCCGCGGCGCCCGCGCAGGCTGCCTCCTCGGATGCGGTGTCCGTCTCACTGGATTCGCTCAGTCCCACCGCCCCCGGCGACGGGGACACGGTCACGGTGTCCGGCACCGTGACCAACAACGGCAAGCGGACGGTGACCGGCGCCCACGTGGGCCTGCGCGTGGGGCCCGAGCTGAACACCCGCTCGGCGATCGACGCCGTCGCCCGGCACTCCGACGATGTGCAGAACGACACAGGGGCCGAGGTCGGCGGGAAGTACACGCAGAAGTTCGCCAAGCTGACTCCCGGCGTCTCCGAGCACTTCACCATCTCGGTCCCCGTGGACAAGCTCGACCTCGGCGAGGACGGCGTCTACGAGCTCGGGGTCGCCCTGTCCGGCCAGACCTCCGCACGACCCTGGGACCAGGTGCTCGGCATCCAGCGGACGTTCCTGCCCTGGCAGCCGTCCGAGGCCGGCACCAGGACGAAGACGACGTTCCTGTGGCCGCTGCTGTCCACGGTCCACATGACGGCCAGGACGGGCGCCGGGGAGCTGCAGACGCCGGTCTTCCTCAATGACGACCTGGCCAAGGACCTCGGCCCGGGCGGCCGGCTGTCGCAGATGGTGCAGCTGGGCAAGGACCTCGACCTCACCTGGGTGATCGACCCGGACCTGCTGGCCTCGGTGGACGCGATGGCCAAGGGCTACCGGCTCCAGGCCCCCGGCGGGACCACCACCCCCGGTCCCCGGGAGCACCAGGAGCTCGCCAAGCAGTGGCTGGACGGCCTGCAGAAGGCCGTGGCGGGCAAGGAGGTCGTCGCGCTGCCCTTCGCCGACCCGGACCTGGCCTCGCTCGCGCACAACGGCACCAGCGTCACCGGCTCGCTCAGTCACCTCAAGGACGCCACCGACGTCGCCGCCACGACCGTCAAGACCGTGCTCCATGTCACGCCGAACACGGACTACGCCTGGCCCGTGAACGGCGCCGTCGACCCGTCGATCATCAAGGTCGCGACCTCCGCGGGCGCCGACCGGGTGATCGCCCGCAGCGACAGCCTCCAGGAGACCGCCAGGCTGCCCTACACGCCCTCCGCCGCCCGTCCGATCGGCGGCGGCACGACGGCGGTGGTCGCCGACGAGCGGCTGTCCACGGCCTTCGAGGGCGACATGACAAAGGCGGACTCCGCCACACTCGCCGTGCAGCAGTTCCTGGCGCAGAGCCTCGAGGTGAACGCCCAGTCGGACAAGCAGCGCAGCATCGTGGTCGCCCCGCAGCGCATGCCGTCGACGAGCCAGGCACAGGCGATGGCTGCGGCCCTGAAGACGCTCCAGGCCGGCGCCTGGTCCCAGTCCCAGGGTCTGACCGCCGCCGTCAAGGCCAAGCCCGACCCGCGCGCCACCACGCACATCCCCTCGACGTCCGCGTACCCCTCCTCGCTGCGCAGGCAGGAGCTGCCGCGGGCCGCCTTCGAGCAGATCGCGCGCACGCAGGACATGCTCGACAACTTCCAGGTGATCCTCACCGACCAGTCCCGCGTGGTCACCCCGTTCGGGCGGGCCATAAACCGGGAGATGTCCACGGCGTGGCGGGGACACGGCGCGGACGCGGACACCTTCCGCGGTGGCGTGGAGACCTGGCTGGACGGCCTCGCCGACGAGGTCAAGCTGATCGACAAGTCGGAGACCAAGCTCTCCGGCCGCAGCGCGACCATCCCGGTGACCGTCCAGAACAACCTCGTACAGCCCGTCGACCACCTGGTCCTGCGCCTCACCTCGACCATGCCGACCCGCCTGAAGATCGGCGGCAAGGCGTACTTCGAGCAGCGCGTCGAGGTCTCCGGCGGCCACAGCCAGTCGGTGAAGTTCCCCACCTCGGCCAACGCCAACGGCCGCGTCGGTGTCATCGCCCAGCTGTACACCGAGGACGGCCAGGAGTACGGCGAACCGGTCAGCTTCGACGTGAAGGTCACCGAGGTCACGCCCACCGTCATGCTGGTCATCGGCGGCGGAGTGCTCCTCCTGGTCCTCGCCGGCTTCCGGATGTACACCCAGCGCAAGCGCGCGGCGGCCCGGCAGGCCGAGGACGACGGACCCGACGGAGCGGGGGAGAACACCGACGGCGAGCCCGGGAACCCCGATACCCCCGGCGACCGTCTCCCCGAGGAGTCCGACGCCCCGTCCGGGGCAGACGACCCGGACCAGCCGAGTGACCCTGCACCGGACACCGCACCGGAAAGCGCCGACCCTTCGGGGACGGGTGAGAGAGTGGACCGTTGAGCGATGTCGTGGCCGGTGTGGCCCGGGACGATGAGGTGGGGCAACCATGAACGCGCCGTACGACGGTGACCGCGGCCAGGGCGCGGCCGCCGGCTCGGGCTACCCCGAGACCCCGTCCGAGCCGGGCGAGGAGACTCCGCAGCCCGCTGCGGACACGTACCTCCAGGACGCCTACGACCAGGACCCCTACCGGGCCCAGGATCTGACCGCCCAGGACCCGGTCACCGAGGCGCTCTACGACCGGGCCGCGCACCCGCCGCCGGCCCCCGGCACCTACGAGCGGCAGCAGCCGCTGTACGCCTCGCCGGCGCAGTCGCCGTACGCCCCCGACCCGCGCGTGTGGGCCCAGACCCCGGCACCCGAGCCGGACGGCGACGCCACCCAGTTCCTGCCGTACGGCGACGACCCCCGCACCACCCAGTTCGTGGGAGTGGACGACCTGGTCTCCCACTCCGGCGAGGAGTACCACGAGCCGGACGCCTTCGCGCACCTCCTGCGGGACCAGCAGCAGGGCAGTGCGCCCGGGACCACCGAGCCGCAGTCCGTCCCCGGCCCCACCCCGCGCCCCGGACAGCGGCCCGCCGGGCAGTACCAGGCGGCCGGTGGGCCGTACCCGACGCCCCAGGCCCAGACGGGTCAGCAGGCGGGCCAGGACGCCGTGTCCGCCTACCAGGCGGGCACTCACGCCGGAGCCAACCCGGCGCAGGCGCCCGTGCCGGCTGCGGCCGCCGCGGCCCCCTACGCCGCCGGGCCTCCCGGCCCGTCCGGCTTCTCCGGCCCTTCCGGCCCCTCCGGTGCCGCCGAGGCTCCCGTGCCGCCGGCCGCCGCTCCGAAGAAGGGCGGCCGCGCCTCCGGGCTGATGAAGTCCAGTGCCGTCATGGCGGCGGGCACGATGGTCTCCCGCCTCACCGGCTTCGTCCGCTCCGCGCTGATCGTCTCGGCGCTGGGCCTCGGCTTCCTAGGCGACTCCTTCCAGGTCGCCTACCAGCTGCCGACGATGATCTACATCCTCACCGTCGGCGGCGGTCTCAACTCCGTCTTCGTACCCCAGCTGGTACGGGCCATGAAGGAGGACGAGGACGGCGGCGAGGCCTTCGCCAACCGCCTGCTCACCCTCGTGATGGTGGCCCTGGCCGCGCTGACCGGACTCGCCATGTGGGCCGCGCCCCTCCTGGTGCGCCTGCTGTCCAACGAGGTCGCCACCAACCCGGCCGGCAACGAGGTGGCCGTCACCTTCACCCGGTACTTCCTGCCCTCGATCTTCTTCATGGGCGTCCACGTGGTGATGGGTCAGATCCTCAACGCGCGCGGCAAGTTCGGCGCGATGATGTGGACCCCGGTCCTGAACAACATCGTCATCATCGTGACGCTCGGCATGTTCATCTGGGTCTACGGCACCGCCGCCCACTCCGACATGACCGTCACGAACATCCCGGCGCAGGGCCAGCGGCTGCTGGGCATCGGCGTGCTGCTCGGTCTGGTCGTCCAGGCCCTGGCGATGATCCCCTACCTGCGCGAGACCGGCTTCCGGATCCGACCGCGCTTCGACTGGAAGGGCCACGGCCTGGGCAAGGCCGCGATGCTCGCCAAGTGGACGGTCCTGTTCGTCCTGGCCAACCAGGCCGGCGCCATGATCGTCACCCAGCTGTCCACCGCCGCCGGCAAGGACTCCGGCGTCAAGGGCACCGGCTTCGCCGCCTACGCCAACGCACAGCTGATCTGGGGCCTGCCGCAGGCCATCATCACCGTGTCCCTGATGGCCGCCCTGCTGCCGCGCATCTCGCGCTCCGCCGCCGAGGGCGACGGTGGCGCGGTCCGCGACGACATCTCGCAGGGCCTGCGCACAACGGCGGTGGCCATCGTGCCCATCGCCTTCGGTTTCCTCTCGCTCGGCATTCCGATGTGCACGATGATCTTCGGCTCCTCGGGCACCGGTGCGGCCACCAACATGGGCTACATGCTGATGGCCTTCGGCCTCGGCCTGATCCCGTACTCGGTGCAGTACGTCGTCCTGCGTGCCTTCTACGCCTACGAGGACACCCGGACGCCCTTCTACAACACCGTGATCGTGGCGACCGTCAACGCGAGCGTCTCGGTGCTCTGCTACTACCTGCTGCCGGCCCGCTGGGCGGTCGCGGGCATGGCCGCCGCGTACGGCGTGGCCTACGCCATCGGCGTCGGAGTCGCCTGGCGGCGCCTGCGCAAGCGGCTGGGCGGCGACCTGGACGGTGCGCGCGTGATGCGGACCTACGCACGGCTCGCGATCGCCTCGATCCCGGCGGCCCTGCTCAGCGGCGCGGCCTGCTACGGCATCGGGCACACGCTCGGCCAGGGCGTCCTCGGCTCCTTCGCCGCACTGATCGTCGGCGGCGCGGTGCTGCTCGGGGTCTTCTTCGTCGCCGCCCGCCGAATGCGGATCGACGAACTCAACTCGCTCGTGGGCATGGTGCGCGGGCGTCTGGGGCGCTGAGTCGGGGGTAAGCGCACAACCATCGTCCGCCGCTGCGTGTCGTGCATAGCGGCGGACTGTGGGCACAATTGGTTTCGGCGTCGGACAGCGTGCAACGGATGGGGAGGCAGGGACGACGGTGGCGGAACGGAGCACGGCTGCCGTCGACGTGGCAGACAACAGTGGCGAGCAGCCACTGACCGCCAAGGCGGACCAGTCCACGGCCGACGGGGTGGCCCAGAACGCGGAGCGGGACACGGACAACAACGAGGCACAGGGGAGCGGTGGCACCGAGGGTCCCGCGAGCAATCCCCCGCCTCCAGAGCTGCACAGCGGTCACAAGCTGGCCAGGCGCTACCGCCTCGAGGAGTGCATCACCCGTCTGGACGGATTCAGCAGCTGGCGTGCGGTCGACGAGAAACTCCGTCGTGCCGTCGGCGTGCACATCCTGCCGGCGGACCATCCGCGAGGCCGCTCCGTGCTGGCCGCGGCCCGATCCTCGGCGCTGCTCGGTGATCCGCGCTTCGTCCAGGTCCTGGACGCGGTCGAGGAGAACGACCTCGTCTATGTCGTGCACGAGTGGCTGCCCGACGCCACCGAACTGACCGCGCTCCTCGCGGCCGGACCGCTGGAACCGCACGACGCCTACCAGATGGTCAGTCAGATCGCCGCCGCCATGGCGGCGGCGCACCGCGAGGGCCTCGCCCATCTGCGGCTGAACCCGAACGCCGTGCTGCGCACCTCCACCGGGCAGTGGCGCATCCGTGGGCTCGCCGTGAACGCCGCTCTGCGCGGCGTCAGCTCCGACACCCCGCAGCGCACCGACACCGAGGCGATCGGCGCCCTGCTGTACGCGGCGCTGACCCAGCGCTGGCCCTACGAGAACGACGCCTACGGCCTGTCCGGCCTGCCCAAGACCATCGGCCTCATCGCACCGGACCAGGTGCGGGCCGGCGTTCACCGCGGCCTGTCCGAACTCGCCATGCGTGCGCTCGCCAACGACGGCGCCACGGCCTCCCGCCACGAGTCTCCGTGCACCACGCCGGAGGAGCTGGTCAAGGTCATCGGCGAGATGCCCCGCATCCGCCCGCCGGAGCCGGCGTTCACGCCCCCGCCGGAGTACCAGCGCACCACCTACCAGCAGGGCTCGTACGGCCGCCAGACGCCGCACCCGGGCGCCACGCAGCCGATTACGGCCCCGCCGCCCCCGCTGCAGAGCCGCACCGGCAAGGCCCTGAAGTGGGCCGTCTCGGCCCTCCTCATCGCCGCCCTCGGCCTCGGCAGCTGGCAGCTGGCGGACGCCCTGATGGACCAGAGCGGCAAGCCGGACGACGGCAACAAGACGCAGACGCAGGACGACGGCGACAAGAACGTCACGAAGCCGAAGCTGGTACCGATAAAGATCGCAAGTGCCCAGGAGTTCGCCGCCGACGGGAATGCCCAGCATCCCAATGATGTCGCCAAGACCTACGACGGCGACGCGTCGACGTCCTGGAGGACTAAGACCTTTACCGGCGGTCCCGAGATCGCGCCGTACAAGCCGGGCGTCGGCATCACCTATGACCTCGGCTCGGTGAGGAACCTCAGTGCGGCCGCCCTCCAGCTCCGTTACGGCGGAGACCACACGACGGTCGAGCTGTATGCGGCCGACTCACTGGGCTCGCCGTCACTCGACTCGGCACATCGGATCGGCAGCATCACCACCTCGGACAAGACCGCCACGGTGAAGGTCACCAAGCCGGTGAAGACGCGGTACGTCCTCGTATGGCTGACCGCTGTACCGAAATCGGGTCCTGACCCGGTCACGTACTCCGAGGCCGGGTTCAAGCAGGCCATCAACGAAGTCCATTTCACGGGCTGACGTCTCACCCAAGCCGGAGGGGGCAGATGGCTGAGGGCGCCGGATACGACGCAGAGAGCGATCAGAATCTGCTCACCCGCCACGTCAAAGGCGACCCCGATGCCTTCGGGGAGATCGTTCGGAGGCATCGGGACCGGCTCTGGGCCGTAGCGCTCCGCACGCTGGGGGACCGCGAGGAAGCCGCTGACGCCGTCCAGGACGCCCTGGTGTCGGCCTACCGGGCCGCCCACACCTTCCGGGGCCAGTCGGCCGTCACGACCTGGCTGCACCGGATCACCGTGAACGCCTGCCTGGACCGCGCCCGTAAGGCGGCATCCCGGAAGACCGCTCCGGTCGACGACACCGAGCGGCTGGAGCAGTTGCTGGAGCCGCACGAGTCGGCCTCCGCGCCGGCCGAGCGCAACGACGTGCACCGGCAGCTGTTGGAAGCGCTCCGCACCCTTCCGGCGGAACAGCGTGCGGCGCTCGTCCTCGTGGACATGCAGGGCTATCCCGTGGCCGAGGCAGCCCGGATCCTCGATGTGCCCACCGGGACGGTGAAGAGCCGGTGCGCCCGGGGCAGAGCCAGACTTCTCCCTCTGCTCACCCATCTACGACCCGGCAGCCCCGGCGACGAAAAGGAACCCGAGCCGGGACGGAACCGGGTGCAGGGGACATCCGTCCCACCTGCGACAGGTTCTCCAGGTACGGACCGGGGCCATACGGGGTCGAGTGATTCAGCCGTGGTGAAGGGCGGAGGTGGGCGAGCGTGACGTCCTCGACAGACACGGCCGGGCACCCGGACGTCGACGAGATCGCCGACCTCACCGAAGGACTCCTCGCACCGGCCCGCAGCGCGGACGTACAGCGCCACCTGGAGGGGTGTGCGCCGTGCGCGGACGTCCGTTCCTCCCTGGAGGAGATCCAGGGGATGCTGAGCGCCGTACCGACCCCGTCACCCATGCCCGCGGACGTCGCGAGCCGCATCGATGCCGCTCTCGCCGCCGAGGCACGTGTTTCACGTGAAACATCGACCTCGCTCTCGGCCGGCGCCTCGGCTTCGTCGGATTCACGTGAAACCTCGAGCCTGGCCGGCCGCCCCGCCGGACGCCCGCACGCGGCCACCGGCCCGGGGCGCAAGGATCGCGGCCGTGGCCGCCGCAGGCGGACCGTCGCACTGGGAGCTGTGCTCACCGCTGCCGTCCTCGGGACCGGGTCTCTGCTCGTGCTGTCGCTCGGCGGCGGCTCCCCGGACACGACGGCTCACAGCACGCCGTCGGCGTCCGTCTCTGCCTTCTCCGGGTCAAGCATCCAGAACCAGGTGAAGGGGCTGCTCGCGACGAAGAAGGGGCCGCAACGGGGCTCCGAGCGACCGCAGCGGGGAATCGAACCCAAGCAGAGCACGCCCGGGAGCACGGAGAGCGCGAACACCTTCATCCAGACCGCCGTCCCGGTGCCGGACTGCGTCCGGCAGGCGGTCGGCTCCACAGCCGATGTCCTCGGCGCGAAGACCGGCACCTACGCCGGTAGAAGCGCCTACCTCGTCGTGCTCCCCGTGCATGACGATCCCGCTCGGATCACGGCCTACGTGGTCGACGCATCCTGCACCGTGAAGCGGCCCGCCTCCCCCGGCACGGTATTGCTGAAGCAGTCCCTCGTCCGTCCCTGAGACGGCGAAGCCTCGTCTCGGCCCGTCGCGGACCTCCGTCCCGACTGCGATCCTCGTGTGCCCGGGCACGCGGGGAATGCGCGCCCCTTAGGATCCGTTGGGTGGTGTGAGAGTCCCGAGAGGGACTCCCACCGGTCACAGACGTAGACCAGAGACGAGGAATCTAGCCGTGAGCGACGTCCGTAACGTGATCATCATCGGCTCCGGCCCCGCCGGCTACACGGCAGCGCTGTACACCGCGCGCGCGTCGCTGAAGCCCCTGGTGTTCGAGGGCGCCGTCACAGCGGGTGGCGCGCTGATGAACACCACCGAGGTGGAGAACTTCCCGGGCTTCAGCGACGGCATCATGGGTCCCGAGCTCATGGACAACATGCGGGCCCAGGCCGAACGCTTCGGTGCCGAGCTGATCCCGGACGACATCGTCTCCGTCGACCTGACCGGTGCGATCAAGACCGTCACCGACACCGCCGGCACGGTCCACCGCGCCAAGGCCGTCATCGTCGCGACCGGCTCCCAGCACCGCAAGCTCGGCCTGCCGAACGAGGACGCGCTCTCCGGCCGCGGTGTCTCCTGGTGCGCCACCTGCGACGGGTTCTTCTTCAAGGACCAGGACATCGCCGTCGTCGGCGGTGGCGACACCGCGCTGGAGGAGGCGACCTTCCTCTCCCGGTTCGCCAAGTCCGTGACGGTCGTCCACCGCCGTGACTCCCTGCGCGCCTCCAAGGCGATGCAGGAGCGCGCCTTCAACGACCCGAAGATCAAGTTCGCCTGGAACAGCGAGGTCGCCGAGATCCAGGGCGACCAGAAGCTCAGCGGGCTGAAGCTGCGCAACACCAAGACCGGCGAGCTGTCGGAGCTGCCCGTCACGGGTCTGTTCATCGCGATCGGCCACGACCCGCGCACCGAGCTGTTCAAGGGCCAGCTGGACCTGGACGAGGAGGGCTACCTGAAGGTCGCCGCCCCCTCCACCCGCACCAGCCTGACCGGCGTCTTCGCCTCCGGTGACGTGGTCGACCACACCTACCGCCAGGCGATCACCGCCGCCGGCACCGGCTGCTCCTCCGCCCTCGACGCCGAACGCTTCCTCGCCGCCCTCGCGGACGAGGACCAGGCCGAGGCCCAGAAGACGGCCGTCTGACTTTCCTCTCCCCCCACCCCCACCGAACGACTAAGGAGCCCGCCGTGGCCGGCACCCTGAAGACTGTGACCGACGCGTCCTTCGACGAGGACGTCATCAAGAGCGACAAGCCCGTCCTGGTGGACTTCTGGGCCGAGTGGTGCGGCCCCTGCCGTCAGATCGCTCCGTCCCTCGAGGCCATTGCCGCCGAGTACGGCGACAAGATCGAGATCGTCAAGCTGAACATCGACCAGAACCCGACCACGGCCGCCAAGTACGGCGTCATGTCGATCCCGACCCTGAACGTCTACCAGGGTGGCGAGGTCGTCAAGACGATCGTCGGCGCCAAGCCGAAGGCCGCGCTCGTGCGTGACCTCGAGGACTTCATCGCCGAGTGATCAGCCGCCTCCGAGCTGACGGCGCACGTTTCACGTGAAACACGAATGGGCCAACCCCCACGGGTTGGCCCATTCGCATAAGACCTCCGCCTCCGGCCGGCAGCCGACAGCCGGCCCGACCTCTACAGCGGCCGCAGCACGGGCTCCTTCTGGACGGCCCCCAGCAGCCTGTCCAGAGCATGCTCCACGTCTTCCTTCCAGGAGAGCGTCGAGCGCAGGTCCAGGCGCAGCCGGGGATGCGCGGGGTGCTGCCGGACCGTCTTGAAGCCGACGGCAAGGAGATGGTCGGCGGGCAGCAGACAGGCGGGCTCCTTCCAGCGCGCGTCACCGAACGCCTCGACCGCCTTGAAGCCCCGCCGCAACAGATCCTTGGCCACCGTCTGGACCAGGACCCGGCCGAGTCCCTGCCCCTGATAGCCGGGCATGACGAACGCGGTGATGAGCTGTACCGCGTCCGGGGAGATCGGGCTCGTGGGAAACGCGGTCGAGCGGGGAACGTAGGCCGGAGGCGCGTAGAGCACGAAGCCCACCGGCACGTCATCGACGTAGACGACCCGGCCGCACGATCCCCAGTCCAGCAGGACGGCGGAGATCCACGACTCCTTCTCCAGCGCCGATGTACCCGCCCTCAGCGCGGCTTCGCCGGTGACGGGGTCCAACTCCCAGAAGACACACGAGCGACAACGCTGGGGAATGTCTTGAAGGTTGTCCAGCGTGAGCGGTACGAGCCGGCGCCCCATGAAGGCTGTTCCTCGCTTCCTTCGGCCGCCGCATCGCGAGCGGCTGTCAAAGCGCTCCGTTCCCTGAGCAGGCTGCCGACGAATCCGCCGACCGCTCCGAGGCCCAGGCCTGCGCTCACCAGTCCGGTGCGGCTCATCGTTCGCATGGCCTCCGTCTTCCCACTCAGAGATGCCTGCCGGGTGGATGCGCCATACCCGTCCGCATCGTATCCACGATGCGAACCCCTCGATACCGCCTCAAAGCAAAGAGCGGACCGTGTTCCGGTACACACCGGACACGATCCGCTCTCTGTCCCTCGGACGGGAACGCCCGAGGGTCAGGCGTCCTGCTCGTCCTGCTGTTCCTCGAACTCGGCGTCCTGAAGGCCCTTCGGCAGAATCGGTCCCTCGCCCGGGGCGAGGGTGCCGAGGATCCGCTCAAGGTCTTCCACGGAGGCGAACTCGACGGTGATCTTGCCCTTCTTCTGCCCGAGGTCGACCTTCACCCGAGTCTCGAAGCGGTCCGACAGACGCGTCGCCAGGTCGCTCAACGCCGGGGAGACCAGGGCACCGGCCCGCGGACCCTTGGCACGCTGAGGCGCCTGGGGACGCGAGCCCATCAGGGTCACGATCTCCTCGACGGCCCGCACGGACAGACCCTCGGCCACGATCCGGTGGGCCAGGCGGTCCTGCTCCTCCGAGTCCTCGACGGAGAGCAGTGCCCGGGCGTGCCCGGCGGAGAGCACGCCGGCGGCGACCCGGCGCTGGACCGCCGGGGAGAGCTTCAGCAGACGCAGGGTGTTGGAGACCTGCGGACGGGAGCGTCCGATCCGGTCGGCCAGCTGGTCGTGCGTGCAGTTGAAGTCCTTCAGCAGCTGGTCGTAGGCGGCCGCCTCTTCCAGCGGGTTGAGCTGCGCGCGGTGCAGGTTCTCCAGCAGCGCGTCCAGGAGGAGCTTCTCGTCCTCCGTGGCCCTGACGATCGCCGGGATGGCTTCCAGGCCGGCCTCACGGCAGGCACGCCAGCGCCGCTCGCCCATGATCAGCTCGTAGCGCCCGGAGCCCACCTGCCGTACGACGACGGGCTGGAGCAGTCCGACCTCCTTGATGGAGGTCACCAGTTCCTGGAGCGCGTCCTCGTCGAAGACCTCACGCGGCTGGCGCGAGTTCGGCGTGATCGAGTCGAGGGGGATCTCGGCGAAGAAGGCACCCACCGGCGGCGCGGGCGTCTCCGCCGCCAGGCTCACCGGGGTCTCCTCGATGTCCTCCGTGACGGGCGGCAGCGTAGCCACCTTCGCCGCGGCCACTCCGCGGTCGGCCGTCAGTACCGGGCCCACCGCACCAGACGCGGAAGCTCCGCTCCCCGGCGCGGCCGAAACCGGGTTCTTCTCGGTCGGGGCAGCAGGGATCAGCGCGGCCAACCCCCGCCCCAGCCCCCTCCGTCGTTCGTTCACTGGATGCCCTCCACCGTGTTCCGGTCGCTCTGGGCGCCGATGTGAGCGTGCGTCGGGTCGTAGTTGACCCCCACACCCCTCAGCGCAATTTCTCGGGCCGCCTCAAGATAGGAGAGCGCGCCGCTCGATCCTGGATCGTAAGTCAGCACCGTCTGTCCGTAGCTCGGCGCCTCGGAGATACGGACCGAGCGGGGAATGCTCGTCCGCAGCACCTCGTCACCGAAGTGGCTGCGCACCTCTTCCGCGACCTGGGAGGCAAGGCGCGTCCGGCCGTCGTACATGGTGAGCAGGATCGTCGACACATGCAGGGCGGGGTTGAGGTGCCCGCGCACCAGGTCCACGTTGCGCAGGAGCTGTCCCAGGCCCTCCAGTGCGTAGTACTCGCACTGGATGGGAATGAGGACCTCCTGGCCCGCGACAAGCGCGTTGACCGTCAACAGGCCGAGCGATGGCGGGCAGTCGATGAGGACGTAGTCCAACGGCTGCTCATACGCCTGAATCGCACGCAGAAGCCGGCTCTCTCGGGCCACCAGGGACACCAGCTCGATCTCCGCACCGGCGAGATCGATGGTGGCGGGCGCACAGAAGAGGCCTTCGACGTCCGGAACCGGCTGGACGACCTCGGAGAGCGGCCTGCTGTCCACCAACACGTCGTAGACCGAAGGGACATCGGCGTGGTGATCGATTCCCAGCGCGGTGGAGGCGTTGCCCTGCGGGTCGAGGTCGATCACGAGGACGCGGTTACCGTGGAGAGCCAGCGACGCGGCGAGGTTGACGGTCGTCGTCGTCTTGCCCACGCCGCCCTTCTGGTTGGCGACCACCATGATCCGGGTCTGCTCCGGCCGCGGCAGGCCTTCGCCGGCGCGGCCGAGCACCTCCACCGCTAGTTGGGCAGCACGACCGATGGGAGTGTCGTCCATCGGAGGCGGCGTTTCACGTGAAACATCCTCCCCCATCGATTCAGTGCGGGGACCGGGGACCGGATCGGTCATCGGTCCCGCGATGTTGGCGTCGGACCGCACGGATTCACTCTCCTCGACTTCAGGCTCGCAATGAACAGAGCCTCCCATGCCTTCGGGGTCATGAACCAGTGAGCCCTGGCGTTCTGTGGAGAAATCCACCTCTGTGGACAACTCCGGTACCTCTCCGAGTGAACCGAGAGGCTTCCGGTCGCGCGGTTCGGCCGCAGCGCGGCCCCGACTGATGATGCCGTGCAGCAGTGAGCGACGTTTCACGTGAAACACGATGCACAGCAGCGGCGACCGGAATCTCGCGACACTCCGTCCCGTGCAGCCGGGGCAGCTTGTGTGGAGTACGCCGCGTCGTCAAAACAGATCAGCGACGCCTACGCGTCCGACCCGTCCGCGCCGCCTTGGCTCGCTTGGCGGCGAATCGCACACCCCCAGGACTCTCGCCGACCTCCACCCGGACGACGGTGGACAGAGGATCGACCACGCCCTCGCCGACGTGAAGGATGGACGTCGACACCGCGCCGAGCTTGCTGAGCGCGGTACCCGCCGCCTTCAGCTCCTCCTCCGCGGTGTCCCCCTTGAGCGCGAGCATCTCGCCGTACGGGCGCAGCAGGGGAATGCCCCAGGCCGCCAGGCGGTCCAGCGGGGCCACAGCGCGGGCGGTCACCACATGGACCGGCGACACCTTGCCGAGCATCTCCTCGGCGCGCCCCCGGACCACGGTGACGTGGTCGAGTCCCAGCATCTCCACGACCTCGGTGAGGAACGTGGTGCGCCGCAGCAGCGGCTCCAGCAGGGTGATGTTGAGGTCTTCCCTCACCAGGGCAAGAGGGATGCCCGGCAGGCCGGCACCCGAGCCGACGTCGCACACCGTCACCCCCTCGGGAACCGCCTCGGAGAGGACCGCGCAGTTCAGCAGGTGCCGCTCCCACAGGCGCGGCACCTCCCGCGGGCCGATAAGACCGCGCCGAACACCGGCGTCGGCGAGCAGCTCCGCATAGCGGACCGCATCGTCGAAGCGATCGCCAAACACTTCCCGCGCCTGTTCGGGCGCGGGGGGAAGCTCCGCTGCCTCCGTCACGGGGACCGTCCTTCCGTACAGCGCCGGTGCGTCGCGCACCGGCCACCAGAACTACAGGCTGACAAAGTTCGGCCCCGTCTGCTCAACAGACGGGGCCGGTGGAACCAGGGGGGCCGATCAGGCAGGCAGTACGACGACGAAGCGCTGCGGCTCCTCGCCCTCGGACTCGCTGCGCAGCCCGGCGGCCTTGATCGCGTCGTGCACGACCTTGCGCTCGAAGGGCGTCATCGGCTCGAGCTTCACGGGCTCGCCCGTGTTCTTGACCTCGGCGGCGGCCTTGGCGCCCTGCTCGGACAGCTCGGCACGCTTCTTGGCGCGGTAGCCGGCGATGTCCAGCATCAGGCGGCTGCGGTCACCGGTCTCCCGGTGCACGGCCAGGCGCGTCAGCTCCTGAAGCGCCTCCAGCACCTCGCCGTCCCGGCCGACCAGCTTCTGCAGGTCACGGCCGCCGGCGTCGCTGATGATCGATACGGAGGCGCGGTCGGCCTCGACGTCCATGTCGATGTCGCCGTCGAGATCGGCGATGTCGAGCAGACCCTCCAGGTAGTCCGCCGCGATCTCACCCTCCTGCTCCAGGCGAGACAGGGTGTCTGCACCCTCGGCAGCGGCAGAGGTGGTGCCTTCCGTCACGGGATGGGCTCCTTCTTACTTCTTGGACGAGGACTTGGGCCGCTGCGGGCCACCCTTGCGCTGGCCCGACTGGGCCTTGCTGCGGGTGCCGGAGCCGGACTTCTGAGGCTGCTTGGCGGCGTCGGGCTTGCCGGCGGCGGCCTCGGCGTCCTGCGGCTCGTCGGACTTCTCCAGCGACGTGGTCGGCTTCTCCGCCTCGGCGGGGGACGTGTCCTCGCCCGCCTGCTTGGGGCCGGCCTGGCGCTGAGACTTGCTCTGCCGCTTGGGCTGCTGACGTCGCGGGGCACCGGCCGTGGTGGTCGTACCGTCCTCGGCCTGGACCACGACCTGGCTCTCGCTCTTCACCACGGAGCCATCGGCCTGAGCGGAGAGGCCGGCCTTGCTCAGGGCGTTGACGAACTTGCGCTCGGCCTCGTTGCGGTCACGGCCCTTGACGACGATGGCCTTGATGATGTTCTTCTCGCTCCGACGACGGGCCTTGCCGTGGTGCGTGACGTGCTTGGCCAGGCGCTCCAGGTAGGCGCCCTGGGCCTTGGAACCCGGGGTCGGGTTGTTGCGGATGACGAACATCTGCTGGCCCATGGTCCACACGTTGGTGGTCAGCCAGTAGACGAGGACACCGACCGGGAAGTTGATACCGAAGACGGCGAACATGATGGGGAAGACGTACATCAGCATCTTCTGCTGCTGCATGAACGGCGTCTTCACCGTGGTGTCGACGTTCTTCGTCATCAGCTGGCGCTGCGTGTAGAACTGCGACGCCGACATCAGGACGATCATGATGACGGTCACGACGCGCACGTCGGTGACCGAGGCGCCCATCGCGTGGATCGCGTCGGAGCTGTCCTTGAACTTCGCGGCCAGCGGGGCACCGAAGATGTGCGCCTTACGGGCGCTGTCCAGCAGCGACTGGTTGATGACGCCGATGGTCGTGCCCGACGCGATGCCGTTGAGCACGTGGTACAGCGCGAAGAAGATCGGGGACTGCGCCAGGATGGGAAGGCACGAGGACAGCGGGTTGGTACCCGAGTCCTTGTAGAGCTTCATCATCTCTTCGGACTGGCGCTGCTTGTCGTTCTTGTAGCGCTCCTGGATCTTCTTCATCTCGGGCTGCAGCGTCTGCATGGCCCGGGTCGCCTTGATCTGCTTCACGAAGAGCGGGATCAGGCAGATGCGGATCAGGATCACCAGAGACACGATGGACAGCCCCCAGGCCCATCCGGTGTCCGGCCCGAAGATCGCGCCGTACACCGCGTGGAACTGGACGATGACCCAGGAAACGGGTGTCGTGATGAAGCTGAAGAAGCTGGCAATCGTGTCCACTAATCATGCTCCTTGGGCATGGGACGAGGTCTCTGCGGCCGGGCCCGAAGAAGACTCGCAAGAAAGATTCGCTTCGGTGGCCGGTTCAGCGGCGGAGGACCCGCCCTTGCGTGCGCGCCAAGCGTTGCGCAGCAGTTCGTGCCATCGCGGACGCTTACGCGGCGGGACATGGTCCACACCGCCCAGCGACCATGGATTGCACCGGAGGATGCGCCAGGCGGTCAGAGCCGTTCCCTTGATCGCACCATGCCGGTCGATGGCCGTATAGCCGTAGTGGGAGCACGACGGGTAGTACTTGCAGACCGGCCCGAGCAGTGGACTGATCGTCCACTGGTACAGCTTGATCAGAGCCAGCAGCGGGTACTTCATCGCGCGCCCCCTCCCAGCAGCCGCTGAAGAGCGGCGTCCAGGTCTTGGGCCAGCTGTGCGTGGGTCGCGTCACCCGATCCGGGTAGCGCTCGTACGACTACCAGGCTACCGGGGGGAAACTGGGCGACTCGGTCACGCATCAGATGACGCAGTCTGCGCTTCACTTTGTTGCGCACGACCGCTCCACCCACGGCCTTGCTGACGACGAAACCCGCACGCGTCGGGGGAGCGCTCTCCCCAGGCGCGTGCGGGTCCGTGGCACCGCTACGAAGGTGGACGACGAGGGTCGGGCGACCAGCCCGGCGACCTCGTCGTACCGCGGTCGCGAAGTCCTCGCGCCGCCTCAGCCGGTTGTCGGTAGGCAGCACGACGTCACGACCTGATCGGAATCAGGCGGACAGGCTGGCGCGACCCTTGCTGCGGCGGTTCGCGAGAATCGCGCGGCCGGCACGGGTGCGCATCCGCAGACGGAAGCCGTGGGTCTTGGCACGACGACGGTTGTTCGGCTGGAAGGTGCGCTTGCTCACTCGGGGGCTCCAGAAAGAATCGGTGGTTGGCGTGGTGCCGTCCTGGCTGTCACCGTGCGCCCACGAGTAGCTCGCGTCACGCCCGAGTGCACCGCTTCCCGATCACCTGTAGCGATCTGTGCCCATCGGAGGCAGGCGGCAGCAGCCATCGACAACTCGACCTGGTTACGGTACGCGGGGCTACGCCATCCGGTCAAACCGGTGCTAGCCGAGAGACACTGTCCACAGGCTGGGGACAACAACTTGAACCCTACCCGCCGCGCTGACTACCGTGGCTGAACTCCGATTCGTTCCCATATCCCCGCCCGAGCGGGATTGCCCCCGACCTCACCGAGTTTCAACCCCACCCGTCCCACCACCACACGATCGTGGGACCAGCGAGAGAGCGTGCCCTGTGGCTGACGTACCTGCCGATCTTGCCGCAGTGTGGCCACGCGTACTGGAGCAGCTCCTCGGCGAAGGCCGCGGACAAGGCGTCGAGACCAAGGACGAACACTGGATCCGGCGCTGCCAGCCCCTTGCGCTGGTCGCGGACACCGCCCTGCTCGCCGTACCGAACGAATTCGCGAAAAACGTACTCGAGGGCCGCCTCGCGCCCATCGTCGCCGAGACCCTGAGCCGCGAGTGCGGGCGCCCCATCCGCATCGCGATCACCGTGGACGACTCCGCGGGCGAACCCCAGGCCCCGCAGACGCCCTCCACCCAGCCCCAGCAGCAGTCCCGCTACGAGGAACCGGAGCTGCCCTCCGGACCGTACGAGGGCTACGGCCGTCACCGCGGCTCCGATGAGCACCCCGGCGGCGAACAGCCCTCCCGCAACGAGCAGCCGCCCGCCACACGCGGCGACCAGCTGCCCACCGCCCGGCCCGCCTACCCCTCCGAGTACCAGCGCCCCGAACCCGGCGCCTGGCCGCGCCCCGCACAGGACGAGTACGGCTGGCAGCAGCCGCGGCTCGGCTTCCCCGAACGCGACCCCTACGCCTCGCCGTCCCAGGACAACTACGGCCCGCCGGCCCCCGACTACCGGCAGCCGGGCCGGGAACGCCCCTACGGCCAGCAGCGCGGCGACTACGACTCCCCGCGCCACGACCGTCGCGAACGTCGCGAGTACGACTCCGGCCGCTCCGACTACGAGGGCTACGAACCGCGCTCGGAGTACGACCAGCGCGACCCCGTCCGCCGGGAACAGCCCGAGCCGCCCTCCGGCCCCTCCCACCGCGGGGGAACCGGCCGCCCGGACCTGCCGTCGGCCGGAGGCGGCGCGCCCGGCGCGCTCTCCTCGTCCACGTCCGCGGGCGGCGCCGGTGAACCGACCGCGCGGCTGAACCCCAAGTACCTCTTCGACACGTTCGTCATCGGCGCGTCCAACCGCTTCGCACACGCCGCCGCGGTGGCCGTCGCCGAGGCGCCGGCGAAGGCGTACAACCCCCTCTTCATCTACGGGGAGTCGGGGCTCGGCAAGACCCATCTGCTGCACGCCATCGGGCACTACGCACGCAGCCTCTACCCGGGCACCCGCGTGCGCTACGTCAGCTCGGAGGAGTTCACCAACGAGTTCATCAACTCCATCCGCGACGGCAAGGGCGACAGCTTCCGCAAGCGCTACCGCGAGATGGACATCCTGCTCGTCGACGACATCCAGTTCCTCGCGGACAAGGAGTCGACGCAGGAGGAGTTCTTCCACACGTTCAACACGCTCCACAACGCCAACAAGCAGATCGTGCTCTCCTCCGACCGGCCGCCCAAGCAGCTGGTCACCCTGGAGGACCGGCTGCGCAACCGCTTCGAGTGGGGCCTGATCACCGACGTCCAGCCGCCCGAGCTGGAGACCCGGATCGCGATCCTGCGCAAGAAGGCGGTGCAGGAGCAGCTCAACGCCCCGCCGGAGGTGCTGGAGTTCATCGCCTCCCGGATCTCGCGCAACATCCGCGAGCTGGAGGGCGCGCTGATCCGCGTGACGGCGTTCGCCTCGCTCAACCGGCAACCGGTGGACCTGGGCCTCACCGAGATCGTCCTGAAGGACCTGATCCCCGGCGGCGAGGACTCGGCCCCCGAGATCACGGCGACGGCCATCATGGCGGCCACCGCCGACTACTTCGGACTCACCGTCGAGGACCTGTGCGGCACCTCGCGCGGCCGCGCCCTGGTGACGGCACGCCAGATCGCCATGTACCTGTGCCGCGAGCTGACCGACCTGTCGCTGCCGAAGATCGGAGCGCAGTTCGGCGGCCGCGACCACACCACCGTCATGCACGCCGACCGCAAGATCCGCGCGCTGATGGCCGAGCGGCGCTCGATCTACAACCAGGTGACCGAGCTGACGAACCGGATCAAGAACGGCTGACACCGCCGCACACCGCACTGAGGGCGCCTCGGGGACACCCCGGGGCGCCCTTGGCGTACCCGCCCCCAGGCGGATCCGCGTACACGCGCCCGACGACGTCCACACAAGGCCAGATCCGGGTACACGCGCCCGCCCACGTCGACGCGAGGCCAGCTCCGCGTACACGCCCCCGCCCACGTCCATGCCAGGCGCCCAGCACCTCCCGCCGCCCCAGCACGCCCGCATCCCCGCGCAGCCGCCTCAGCACGCCCTCACGCGCACGCCCCGGGCGCCGGGCGCTCTCTCCCGCACGCACCCCCCAGAACGCGCTCCACCGCCCGCACACCACCCCGGTGCGTCTCTCCGCCCCCTGGAGCCGCCCCCTTCGTGCACCTCGCGGGCCGGCGAAATGTCCCCTCGGGGGCCGGAAAACCCCCCGCGACAGCCGTCCGGGACGCCGGCGCCCCCGCCCCGGCCGCTCCTCCCCGGCCACCCGGTGTTCGATTAACTGCCTGGTTACGGCCTTCCTCCACAGATTCGGCGACTTTTTTCCGTCCACATGCTGGGGACTGCGAAGTTGTCCCGAACTGCATCCACAGGGAACCTGGGACTCCACCGTCCCCGCAGCTCAGGGGGCTGTGGAATCGTGGACGAAGGATCTCCACAGGCTGTGGACAACGAGATGGTCCACAGGCTGTGCACGAAGTTTTCCACCGGTAGCCCACAGGTCGGCGGCAGTTGTCCCCAGCGATCACCAGCTTCTCCACATGGCTGTCCACTGTTCGGCAACGAGGCGCCTCCAGTCACCGCGTCGAGTGAAAGGCGTCACACGAAGGTGCCTGGTTGGGCTGTGGGAAACGTGGGTAAACCTGGGGACGCAGCTGGGGAGAACTGCCCTCGCCCTGTGGGCGGTGTGTGCAGAACTTTCTGTTCTCCACAGAAACGGCGAGTTGTCCACTGCCTCCACCCACAGGGTCGGTGGACAAAATTCCTGCTCTGACCTGGGAAAACGTGGTTATCCACTGTATCCACAGCCCCTACTACTACTCCCAACTAGAGAGAGCTAGGAATCCGTTTCGAAGCGGGGCCTGTGCACAACTCGGCCTCTCGAGCTCGGCTGCCCCTGCGACCGACTTGACCCCGACAGGCGCCTACTGTCAGTGCCGTGCGTCAGACTGGTCCCCGGTGTCCTGCCCTCCGCAGTGGGCGGTGACATCGAGTCGGAGGACTCAGTAGCAACAGCAGGAGGCGGCTTACGGTGAAGATCCGGGTGGAACGCGACGTACTCGCGGAGGCAGTGGCGTGGGCAGCACGCAGCCTCCCGGCCCGTCCGCCGGCGCCTGTCCTCGCCGGCTTGCTGCTGAAGGCCGAGGACGGCCAGCTGAGCCTGTCGAGCTTCGACTACGAGGTCTCGGCGCGTGTCAGCGTCGAGGCGGAGGTCGAGGAGGAGGGCACCGTCCTGGTCTCGGGCCGGCTGCTCGCCGACATCTCCCGTGCCCTGCCCAACCGCCCGGTGGAGATTTCCACAGACGGTGTACGGGCGACCGTGGTCTGCGGCTCCTCGCGGTTCACGCTCCACACACTGCCTGTGGAGGAATACCCGGCGCTGCCGCAGATGCCGAACGCCACGGGCACCGTCCCCGGCGAGGTCTTCGCCGCCGCCGTCTCCCAGGTGGCCATCGCCGCCGGCCGTGACGACACGCTGCCCGTGCTCACCGGTGTGCGCATCGAGATCGAGGGCGACACGGTCACCCTGGCCTCCACCGACCGCTACCGCTTCGCGGTCCGCGAGTTCCTGTGGAAGCCGGAGAACCCGGACGCCTCCGCGGTCGCCCTGGTGCCGGCCAAGACGCTCCTGGACACCGCCAAGTCCCTGGGCGCCGGTGACAGCGTCACGCTGGCGCTGTCCGGCTCGGGCGCGGGCGAGGGCCTGATCGGTTTCGAGGGCGCGGGGCGTCGTACGACCACGCGTCTGCTCGAGGGCGACCTGCCGAAGTACCGCACGCTGTTCCCGACCGAGTTCAACTCCGTCGCCGTGATCGAGACCGCCCCCTTCGTGGAGGCCGTCAAGCGTGTGGCCCTGGTCGCCGAGCGCAACACCCCGGTGCGGCTGAGCTTCGAGCAGGGCGTGCTGATCCTGGAGGCCGGTTCCAGCGACGACGCACAGGCTGTGGAGCGTGTGGAGGCGCAGCTGGAGGGCGACGACATCTCGATCGCCTTCAACCCGACCTTCCTGCTCGACGGTCTGAGCGCCATCGACTCCCCGGTGGCCCAGCTGTCGTTCACGACGTCCACGAAGCCCGCGCTGCTCAGCGGCAAGCCGGCGGTGGACGCGGAGGCGGACGACGCGTACAAGTACCTGATCATGCCGGTGCGGCTGAGCGGCTGACTGGCTGTGTCCGAGCGGTCGGCCGGGCCTTCGGGCCGGCCGACCGGGACAAAGCTCCAGGTGGGGGCATACGTATGAGCGCGTATGCCCACAGCTGTGCGTGAGCGTCCGGGTTTAGGCTCGGCTCGGGCACGTGGGTGCCCCTCACGCCACACAGCGACCTAAGGAACACACTGATGGAGCTCGGTCTCGTCGGCCTCGGCAAGATGGGCGGCAACATGCGCGAGCGGATCCGCCGCGCCGGCCACACCGTCATCGGATACGACCGCAACGCCGACGTCGCGGATGTCCACAGCCTGGAAGAGCTTGTGGGCAAGCTCAGCGCGCCGCGCGTGGTCTGGGTGATGGTCCCGGCCGGTGAGCCCACCCAGAGCACGGTCGACCAGCTCGCCGAGCTGCTGGAGCCCGGCGACGTGGTCGTGGACGGCGGCAACTCGCGCTGGACGGACGACGAGAAGCACGCGGAGGAGCTGGCCGCCAAGGGCATAGGCTTCGTCGACTGTGGCGTCTCTGGCGGTGTCTGGGGCCTGGAGAACGGCTACGCGCTGATGTACGGCGGCGACGCCGAGAACGTCGCGAAGGTGCAGCCGGTCTTCGACGCGCTGAAGCCGGAGGGTGACCTCGGTTCGGTGCACGCCGGCAAGGTCGGCGCGGGCCACTTCGCGAAGATGGTCCACAACGGCATCGAGTACGCGATGATGCAGGCCTACGCCGAGGGCTGGGAGCTGCTGGAGAAGGTCGACTCCGTGGAGAACGTCCGCGAGGTCTTCCGTTCCTGGCAGGAGGGCACGGTCATCCGTTCCTGGCTGCTCGACCTGGCGGTCAACGCGCTCGACGACGACGAGCACCTTCAGGGCCTGCGCGGTTTCGCGCAGGACTCGGGTGAGGGACGCTGGACGGTGGAGGCCGCGATCGACAACGCGGTGCCGCTGCCCGCGATCACCGCGTCGCTGTTCGCGCGGTTCGCCTCCCGGCAGGACGACTCGCCGCAGATGAAGATGATCGCCGCGCTGCGCAACCAGTTCGGTGGTCACGCCGTAGAGAAGAAGTAGTCCACAGGGTCGCCTCCGCGATCCGCAATCCCTGGGGGAGGTCGGCGAACGACCATGCACGTGACGCATCTTTCGCTGGCCGACTTCCGCTCGTACGCCCGGGCCGAGGTTCCTCTCGACCCGGGCGTCACGGCTTTCGTGGGCCCCAACGGGCAGGGCAAGACCAACCTGGTCGAGGCGGTCGGCTATCTCGCCACTCTCGGCAGTCACCGCGTCTCCTCCGACGCCCCTCTGGTGCGCATGGGAGCCGACCGGGCCGTGGTGCGGGCGCAGGTCCGCCAGGGTGAGCGGCAGCAGCTGGTGGAGCTGGAGCTGAACCCCGGCCGGGCGAACCGGGCCCGGATCAACCGGTCCTCGCAGGTCAGGCCGAGAGACGTGCTGGGGATCGTGCGGACGGTGCTGTTCGCGCCGGAGGACCTGGCGCTGGTCAAGGGTGATCCGGGTGAGCGTCGGCGGTTCCTGGACGAGCTGATCACCGCGCGTTCGCCGCGGATGGCCGGTGTGCGTTCGGACTACGACCGGGTGCTCAAGCAGCGCAACACGTTGCTGAAGACCGCCGCTCTCGCGCGCCGGCACGGCGGCCGTTCCATGGACCTGTCCACCCTCGACGTGTGGGACCAGCATCTCGCGCGCGTGGGTGCCGAGCTGCTCGCCCAGCGGCTGGATCTGATCGCGGTGCTGCAGCCGCTGGCCGACAAGGCGTATGAGCAGCTGGCACCCGGGGGCGGTCCGCTGGCGCTGGAGTACAAGCCGTCCGCGCCGGGTGAGGCGCATGCGCGTGAGGGGCTGTACGCGCAGTTGACGGCGGCTCTGGCCGAGGCGCGCAAGCAGGAGATCGAGCGGGGTGTGACCCTCGTGGGTCCGCATCGGGATGATCTGGTTCTGAGGCTGGGGCAGCTGCCCGCGAAGGGGTACGCCTCGCACGGTGAGTCCTGGTCCTATGCCCTCGCCTTGCGGCTGGCGTCGTACGAGCTGTTGCGCGCGGAGGGCAATGAGCCGGTGCTGGTGCTGGACGACGTGTTCGCGGAGCTGGACGCCCGTCGTCGGGAGCGGCTGGCGGAGCTGGTGGCGCCGGGTGAGCAGGTGCTGGTGACCGCGGCCGTGGACGACGATGTGCCGGAGCTGTTGGCGGGTGCGCGGTACGCGGTGGCCGGTGGGACGGTGGAGCGCGTATGAGCGCCGGGGAGCCCGCCGGCGAGAAGAAGGTGTCCGGCGGCGCGAGGAAGGCGGGTGACGCCCAGCGGGCGCCCGAGCCGTCCGGTGTCGACCTCGCGCGCGTGGCGTTGCGCGCGGCGAAGGAACAGGCACGCGCGCGTGGGGATGCCGCGCGGCAGAAGAAGCAGGTGCGGCGTGGTGGCGGTCTGCGGTCCGGTGCGCGCGCCGACGGCCGTGATCCGATGGCGCTCGGGGCGGCGATCAACCGGTTGATCAATGAGCGTGGCTGGGAGACGCCGGCGGCGGTGGGCGGTGTGATGGGCCGCTGGCCGCAGATCGTCGGCGAGGACCTGGCCAAGCATTGTGTGCCGCAGCGGTACGACGAGGACGAGCGGGTGCTGTCGGTGAGTTGCGACTCGACGGCGTGGGCGACTCAGCTGCGGTTGCTGGCTCCGACTCTGGTGGCCCGGCTGAACGAGGATCTCGGGCACGGCACGGTGCGGTTGCTCAAGGTCAACGGGCCGGCGGGCCCGGCGCGGAGGTACGGGCCGTTGCGTGCTCCGGGGAGCACGGGGCCCGGCGATACCTACGGGTGACGCACTTCACTCGGGGGTGAGGTGTATCACGTCCGGGGGCCGGCGCGGGGTGCCGTCGTACGTCTGTGCGGAGATGTGGATCACGCGTCGACCCCCCGGTAGCCAAGGGATGACGGCCGAAAGCGCTGAGCGCCGCCGTGAGCCCCTTGGAGCCCCCTTCCGTATATCGGTACCCGGCCGAGACCGGTTCAGGGCGGCACATGGGGACTCAGGTGCCTGCAAGCCCCCATTACTGTCGGCGCTACCGGTAGACTGAAGGTAATCCCGCCCCCATCGTGGGGACCGCCCGGGAAAAGCTGAGCAACGCTGATCAGGGCTTACCAACGCAACATGCCGCAGCCGCTCCGGCAACCTGCCGAAGAGCCCGGCTCGTGCTGTGCCAGAAAGGGCGCTTCGTGGCCGATTCCGGCAACCCCAACGAGAACATCCCTTCCACCGACGCCGGCGTCAACGGCGAGGCCACCGCCTCCACCTCCTACGACGCCAGTGCCATCACCGTGCTCGAAGGGCTGGACGCGGTCCGCAAGCGACCCGGCATGTACATCGGCTCGACCGGTGAGCGTGGTCTGCACCACCTGGTGCAGGAGGTCGTCGACAACTCGGTCGACGAGGCGCTGGCCGGCTACGCGGACACGATCGACGTGACGATCCTGCCCGACGGCGGCGTGCGTGTGGTCGACAACGGCCGTGGCATCCCGGTGGGCATCGTGCCCTCCGAGGGCAAGCCGGCGGTCGAGGTCGTGCTGACCGTGCTGCACGCGGGCGGCAAGTTCGGCGGTGGCGGTTACGCCGTCTCCGGTGGTCTGCACGGCGTGGGTGTGTCCGTCGTGAACGCGCTGTCCACGAAGGTCGCCGTCGAGGTGAAGACGGACGGCTACCGGTGGACGCAGGACTACAAGATGGGTGTCCCGACGGCTCCGCTGGTCAAGAACGAGCCGACGGAGGAGACCGGTACGTCGGTGACCTTCTGGGCCGACCCGGAGATCTTCGAGACCACGGAGTACTCCTTCGAGACGCTGTCGCGGCGTTTCCAGGAGATGGCGTTCCTCAACAAGGGTCTGACGATCCGGCTCACCGACGAGCGTGAGCAGGCGAAGGCCACCGCGGGCGCGGACGAGGCGGGTGCGGACGACAAGGCCGAGGTCAAGACGGTCACGTACCACTACGAGGGCGGCATCGTCGACTTCGTGAAGTACCTGAACTCCCGCAAGGGGGAGCTGGTGCACCCGAGCATCATCGACCTGGAGGCCGAGGACAAGGACAAGAACCTGTCCCTCGAGGTCGCGATGCAGTGGAACGGTGGCTACAGCGAGGGTGTGTACTCCTTCGCGAACATCATCCACACCCACGAGGGCGGTACTCACGAAGAGGGCTTCCGGGCCGCGCTCACCTCGCTGATCAACAAGTACGCGCGCGACAAGAAGCTGCTGCGCGAGCGGGACGACAACCTCACCGGTGACGACATCCGTGAGGGTCTGACCGCGATCATCTCGGTCAAGCTGAGCGAGCCGCAGTTCGAGGGCCAGACGAAGACGAAGCTGGGCAACACGGAGGCGAAGACCTTCGTGCAGAAGGCCGTCTACGAGCACCTCAACGACTGGCTGGACCGTAACCCGGTCGAGGCGGCGGACATCATCCGCAAGGGCATCCAGGCGGCCACCGCGCGCGTGGCGGCCCGCAAGGCCCGTGACCTGACCCGTCGCAAGGGTCTGCTGGAGTCGGGGGCGCTGCCGGGCAAGCTGTCCGACTGCCAGTCCAACGACCCGTCCAAGTGCGAGATCTTCATCGTCGAGGGTGACTCCGCCGGCGGTTCGGCCAAGTCGGGCCGTAACCCGCAGTTCCAGGCGATCCTCCCGATCCGCGGCAAGATCCTCAACGTGGAGAAGGCCAGGATCGACAAGATCCTGCAGAACCAGGAGATCCAGGCGCTGATCTCCGCCTTCGGCACGGGTGTGCACGAGGACTTCGACATCACGAAGCTCCGCTATCACAAGATCATCTTGATGGCGGACGCCGACGTCGACGGCCAGCACATCAACACCCTGCTGCTGACCTTCCTGTTCCGCTTCATGCGGCCGCTGGTCGAGTCCGGGTTCGTGTACCTCTCCCGTCCCCCGCTGTACAAGATCAAGTGGGGCCGGGACGACGTGGAGTACGCGTACTCCGACCGTGAGCGCGACGCGCTGCTGGAGATGGGCCGACAGCGCGGCAAGCGTGTCCGCGAGGACTCCATCCAGCGCTTCAAGGGTCTCGGCGAGATGAACGCCGAGGAGCTGCGCGTGACCACGATGGACCCGGAGCACCGCGTCCTCGGCCAGGTCACCCTCGACGACGCCGCCCAGGCCGACGACCTGTTCTCGGTGCTGATGGGCGAGGACGTCGAGGCCCGGCGTCTGTTCATCCAGCGCAATGCCAAGGACGTCCGCTTCCTCGACATCTGAGTCGGTCTCAGCTGACCGCATCAGGAAGGATCTTCACCAGCAATGACCGACGACACCTCGAACTTCATGCCTGAGCCAGTGACGCCGGAGGAAGAGACCGGCGAGATCGTCACCACGCGCATCGAGCCGGTCGGCCTCGACGCGGAGATGCAGCGCTCGTACCTGGACTACGCGATGTCCGTCATCGTGTCCCGTGCGCTGCCCGACGTCCGGGACGGTCTCAAGCCCGTACACCGCCGTGTCCTGTACGCCATGTACGACGGCGGCTACCGCCCCGAGCGCGGCTTCTACAAGTGCGCCCGTGTCGTCGGTGACGTCATGGGTAACTACCACCCGCACGGTGACAGCTCGATCTACGACGCCCTGGTCCGCCTCGCCCAGCCGTGGTCGATGCGCATGCCGCTCGTGGACTCCAACGGCAACTTCGGCTCCCCGGGCAACGACCCGGCGGCCGCCATGCGCTACACCGAGTGCAAGCTGGCGCCGCTGTCGATGGAGATGGTCCGCGACATCGACGAGGACACCGTCGATTTCAAGGACAACTACGACGGCCGCTCCAAGGAGCCGACGGTCCTGCCGGCGCGCTTCCCGAACCTGCTGATCAACGGCTCGGCCGGTATCGCGGTCGGCATGGCGACCAACATCCCGCCGCACAACCTGCGCGAGGTCGCGTCCGGTGCCCAGTGGCACCTGGAGAACCCCGAGGCGTCGCAGGAGGAGCTGCTGGACGCCCTCATCGAGCGCATCAAGGGCCCGGACTTCCCGACCGGCGCGCTGGTCGTGGGCCGCAAGGGCATCGAGGAGGCGTACCGCACCGGTCGCGGCTCCATCACGATGCGCGCGGTGGTCGAGGTCGAGGAGATCCAGAACCGCCAGTGCCTGGTGGTCACCGAGCTGCCGTACCAGGTGAACCCGGACAACCTGGCGCAGAAGATCGCCGACCTGGTGAAGGACGGCAAGATCGGCGGCATCGCGGACGTCCGTGACGAGACGTCGTCGCGTACCGGTCAGCGTCTGGTGATCGTCCTCAAGCGGGACGCGGTCGCCAAGGTCGTCCTGAACAACCTGTACAAGCACACCGAGCTGCAGACGAACTTCGGCGCCAACATGCTGGCGCTGGTCGACGGGGTGCCGCGCACGCTGTCGCTGGACGCGTTCATCCGTCACTGGGTGACGCACCAGATCGAGGTCATCGTCCGCCGTACGCGCTTCAGGCTGCGCAAGGCCGAGGAGCGGGCGCACATCCTGCGTGGTCTGCTGAAGGCCCTGGACGCCATCGACGAGGTCATCGCGCTGATCCGGCGCAGTGACACCGTCGACATCGCGCGCGAGGGCCTGATGGGCCTGCTGGAGATCGACGAGATCCAGGCCAACGCGATCCTCGAGATGCAGCTGCGCCGTCTGGCCGCCCTGGAGCGCCAGAAGATCATCCAGGAGCACGACGAGCTCCAGGCGAAGATCACGGAGTACAACGCGATCCTCGCGTCGCCGGTCCGCCAGCGTCAGATCGTCCACGACGAGCTGGCCGCGATCGTCGACAAGTTCGGTGACGACCGCCGCAGCAAGCTGATCCCGTACGACGGCGACATGTCCATCGAGGACCTGATCGCCGAGGAGGACATCGTCGTCACCGTCACGCGGGGCGGCTACGTCAAGCGGACGAAGACGGACGACTACCGGGCGCAGAAGCGCGGCGGCAAGGGCGTGCGGGGTACGAAGCTGAAGGAGGACGACATCGTCGACCACTTCTTCATCTCCACCACGCATCACTGGCTGCTGTTCTTCACGAACAAGGGCCGGGTGTACCGGGCCAAGGCGTACGAGCTGCCCGAGGTGGGCCGTGAGGCGCGCGGTCAGCACGTGGCGAACCTGCTGGCCTTCCAGCCGGACGAGGCGATCGCCGAGATCCTCGCGATCCGCGACTACGAGGCGGCGCCGTACCTGGTGCTGGCCACCATGTCGGGTCTGGTCAAGAAGACGCCTCTGAAGGATTACGATTCGCCCCGCTCCGGTGGTGTCATCGCGATCAACCTGCGTACGCGTGAGGACGGTTCGGACGACGAGCTGATCGGCGCCGAGCTGGTCTCCGCCGAGGACGATCTGCTCCTGGTCAGCAAGAAGGCGCAGTCGATCCGGTTCACCGCTTCCGACGAGAGCCTGCGTCCGATGGGCCGTGCCACCTCCGGTGTGAAGGGCATGAGCTTCCGTGAGGGCGACGAACTGCTCTCGATGAATGTGGTGCGACCCGGTACGTTCGTCTTCACCGCGACGGACGGTGGGTACGCCAAGCGCACCGCCGTCGACGAGTACCGCGTCCAGGGGCGTGGCGGCCTCGGCATCAAGGCTGCCAAGATCGTGGAGGACCGCGGTTCTCTCGTCGGCGCGCTGATTGTGGAGGAGACCGACGAGATCCTCGCCATCACCCTGTCCGGCGGTGTGATTCGTACGCGAGTCAACGAGGTCAGGGAGACGGGCCGTGACACCATGGGCGTCCAACTGATCAACCTGGGCAAGCGCGATGCCGTGGTCGGTATCGCTCGTAACGCCGAGGCGGGGCGCGAGGCGGAGGAAGTCGACGGCGACGTGGCCGTGGACGAGACCGTCGAGGTTGTCGTGACCGCCGGCACGGACGAGGGTGAGGCGCCCTCGGCCGAGTAGCGCGAGGAGTGAGTGATCGTGAGCGGAGCCACGGGCGCCGGATCGGCCGGTACCTCCACGGGTACGGAGGCGGACGGCGGCGGCCGTGGCTCCGCCGCGAGCAAGGCGGGCAAGGCGAGTAAGGCGAGTAAGGCGGACCGGGGGAACAAGGGGGGCACCGCCGCCGCGGCGGCCGCGAAGGGGACGGTGGCGGCCGCGGCCGCGAGCGACCCGGAGACGGCCGGCCTGAAGGCGGTCGGGTCGAAGGCTGACGCTCCCTCATCCTCCGAGGCCGCCTCCTCCGCTCCTTCCGCGTCCGCCTCGTCCTCCTCTCCTTCTTCCTCCACCTCTGATTCCTCCACCTCCGACACGCATGGATCCCAGGGGGGAACTGTGACGGACACCCGAGGCCCGCAGGCCCAGTCCGCAGGCGGCGCGGCCGAGTCCCGGCCGGGCTCCCCGCTGCCCGGGGAGCGGCGCTCCGACCAGGCGGACGGGCCGTACCACCCGCCGCAGGCCTACCCGGCGCAGGCGCCCTCCGGTGCCGTACGCCGGCCGCGTACCGGGGCGCGGACCGCGCCGCGTACCCGCAAGGCGCGGCTGCGGGTGGCGAAGGCCGACCCGTGGTCGGTGATGAAGGTCAGCTTCCTGCTCTCCATCGCGCTGGGCATCTGCACGATCGTCGCCGCGGCGGTGCTGTGGATGGTCATGGACGCCATGGGCGTCTTCTCCACGGTGGGCGGCACGATCTCGGAGGCGACCGGTTCCAACGAGGCGAATGGTTTCGACCTCCAGGCTTTCCTGTCCCTGCCGAACGTCCTGATGTTCACGACGATCATCGCGATCATCGATGTCGTCCTCGCGACGGCGCTGGCCACGCTCGGCGCCTTCATCTACAACCTCTCCGCGGGCTTCGTGGGCGGCATCGAGCTGACGCTGGCCGAGGACGAGTGACCCCGTCCGCCGTGCCGCGACGGCGGTCCCCGACAACCGATTTTGGGACTGCCGCCCTCGTGCGCTAATCTTCAGGAGTCAGCGCGCGGGACACACACCCGCAAAGCGCGGCGGGGCTATAGCTCAGTTGGTTAGAGCGCATCCCTGATAAGGATGAGGCCACAGGTTCAAATCCTGTTAGCCCCACTTGTACGAAGACCCCCGGCCATCATGGTCGGGGGTCTTCGTCGTATGTGCCCGAGTCTTCGGGGCCGCTCGCTCCGGAGCGGCTGCGTCCAGGAGGCGCTGAGTGATGGCGGGGCTGTGTGCCGGACCGGGGGCCGCCCGCGGAACACGAGTGGGCACGTGCGGGCACGTGCGGGCACGTGTGGACGGGTGCGGGCACGTGTGGACGCGTGCCGGGGCGTGAGAAAACCCGATCGCTGGCGACGGGGGATGCACCAGCGATCGGGCTATGGCCAAGGGTAACAAGGTTGGTTGGGCCGGGGGAGGTAAGTCGGGTGAGAAATCACGGGTAACGGGCTTGAACAGGCGGGTAGTTGGCCTGTCTTGATCGTTCAGGCTGGGCACGGGGGGTCGTAGGACAGGCGCGGGAGGTATTCGTGCCACCGCTGCGGGGTCAGCACGCCCTGGGTGACCGAGCAGATGTGCCGGATCGCCTCGTCGGCGTCCAGGCTCCACAGGCGGACCGTGTCGGCGCCGCTGGAGACGCCGAGGACGTGACGGGTGGGGCTGAAGGACAGGAAGTTGCCGGTCTTGGCGTAGGGGCTCATCGACTGGCCGATGGGGGTGGCCGAGGCAGGGACGGCGACGTCCCACAGGCGGACCGTGTTGTCGTTGCCGCCGCTGGCCAGGGTGCGGCCGTGCGCGTCGAACGTCAGGGACGTGACCGCCTCGGTGTGGCCGGTCAGGGGTGAGCCGAGCGGGACCGCGACGCGGAGGTCGGAGACGTTCCACAGCCGTACGGTGTCGTCGTCGCCGCCGCTCGCCAGGGTGCGGCCGTCGGGGCTGTAGGCGAGGGCGTTGACGGGGCCGGAGTGGCCGGTGAGCGCGGAGCCGAGCGCGGTGGCGCGGCCCGGGTCGGTGACGTCCCACAGCCGGATCGTGCCGTCGGCGCTCCCACTGGCGAGCGTGTGCCCGCCGGGGGCGAACGCGAGGGCGTTGACGAAGCCCCGGTGGCCGGTGAGGGGCGAGCCGAGCGCGGTCGCGGTGCGCGGGCGGGTGACGTCCCACAGCTGGATCGTGCGGTCGTCGTAGGCGGTGGCCAGGGTGTGGCCGTCGGGGCTGTAGGCGAGGGCGTCAGGGCCCATGAAGCGGGTGTGCAACGGCAGGGGAGGCCCGGCGGGGACGGGGCGTGCCGGGTCGGTGACGTTCCACAGGTACACGGACCGGTCGCCGGTCAGCACGGCGAGGGTGCGGCCGTCGGGGGAGAACACCATCGAGCGCTGTCCGCCGTCGGCGCGCATGAAGGGGGAGCCGAGCGGTTCGGGCCGGCCGGGCCGCGCGACGTTCCACAGCCGCAGCCGGCCGTCGCGGGCGGCCGTGGCGAGCACCTTGCCGTCCCGGCGGAACGCCCCGCCGCGGCCGGTCATGTCCGATGTCGGCACCGACCACAGTCTGACCTTGCTGTCGCCGCTGCCGGTGGCCAGGGTGCGCCCGTCGGGGCTGAATCCGAGCGCGTACATCTCGCCGCTGCCGCCCGCGAGCGGCTCGCCGACCTGCGACGGGGACGCCGGATCGGCGACGTTCCACAGGCTCGCGGTGCTGTCCGCGCTGGCGGCGGCGAGCCGGCCGCCGTCCGGGCTGAAGGCCACGGACCAGACCGGGCCGGTGTGGCCGGTGAGCGGCGCGCCGAGCGGTGCCGCGTGCGCGGGGTCGGCGACGTTCCACAGCCGGATGGTGTCGTCCGCGCTGCCGCTGGCCAGGGTGCGCCCGTCGGGGCTGAACGCCACCGAGTGCACGAGGTCCGTGTGGCCCCGCAGCACCGTCCTCGACGGCCGCGGGTGGCGGGGGTCGGCGACGTTCCACAGCCGTACGGCGGCGTCGTCGCCGCCCGCCGCGAGGGTGCGGCCGTCGGGGCTGAACGTCACGCAGCGCACGGCCGCGCCGGTGCCGCGCAGCACGCCGAGCGCCTTCGGCCGGCGCGGGTCGGCCACGTTCCACAGGCGGACGGTGTGGTCCTCCCCGGCGCCGGCCAGGGTGCGGCCGTCGGGGCTGAAGGCGACCAGGTAGATGGTGCCCTGGTGGCCGGCCAGGGGCGTGCCGCGCGGGCGGGGGTGTGCGGGGTCGGTGACGTCCCACAGGCGGATCGTGCCGTCGTCTCCGGCGCTGGCCAGGGTGTGGCCGTCGGGGCTGAAGACCGCGCTGCTCACCCAGCTCGTGTGGCCGGTGAGCGGCTTGCCGAGCGGCTTCGGGCTGCCGCGGCCGGACACGTCCCACAGGCGCACGGTGCGGTCGTAGCCGGCGGTGGCCAGGGTGTGGCCGTCGGGGCTGAAGGAGGTGAGGTAGACGGCGCCGGTGTGGCCGGTCAGGGAGGTGGCGAGCGGCGCGTTCACGATGGAGATCAGCCTGCTGTACGTCCCCTCGTCGCCGGGGCGCCGCTGGTGGGCGACCAGGTCGAGCTGGGCGGCCAGCGAGGGATCGGTGTGCTGGACCCGGTCGGCCTCGGCGAGCACCTGTTCGAACACGGCGTCGTCCCGCTGCTGCCACGCGACCACCGCCGAGCCGGCGGCCAGGACGGCGAGTACGACCACCGCCGCCACCGCGGCCCTGCTGATCAGGACCGTACGCCTGCGCAGCCGCACCGAGGCGGCCAGGAACTCCACCGCGCCGCGGGTCAGAACGGTGTCCCCGGCGGACTCCGCCCAGCCGCGGGCCTGCTCCAGGCGCGAGCCCCGGTACAGCAGGGAGCTGTCCCGCTCGGTCGCCTCCCAGGCCCTGCCGTCCTCCTCCAGGCGCTGGCGCAGCAGATGGTCGCCCCGGTTGTCGTCGATCCAGTGGCGCAGCCGGGGCCACGCGTGCAGCAGTGCCTCGTGGGTGATCTCCACGGTGTCCGCGTCGAGGGTCACCAGCCGGGCGCGGACCAGCGCCTCCAGCGACTCCTCGGTCTTGTCCGGGTCCGTCGACTCCCGCGCCAGCTGGCGCCGCGTGCCCCGCCGCCGGGTGGCCTGGGTGTCCTCGCCCAGCCGTACCAGGCGCAGCAGGAGCAGCCGGGCCGCGGTGCGGGCGGCCGGGTCCAGGCTGGACCAGGCACGTTCGGCGGTGGCCGCCACGGCCCCCTGGATGCCGCCCGCCGCGCGGTAGCCGGCCAGCGTCAGCCGGCCGCCCTTGCGCCGCTGCCAGGTGACGAGGAGGGCGTGGGACAGCAGCGGGAGCACGCCCGAGTCGTGGGCCCCGCGCGGGCCGTCGGCGCTGACCTCGCGGACGATCAGCTCGGTCAGCCCCGGCTCCAGTTCCAGCCCCACCGCCTTGGCCGGACCGGTCACCGCCTCGCGCAGCTCCGCCGTGGTCAGCGGCCCGAGCACCATGTGGCGGTGCTGCAGCGCGTCGGCCAGCTCCGGATGCCCCAGGCACTGCTCGTAGAAGTCCGCGCGTATGCCGAGGACCACCAGGACGGGGGCGGGCCCGGAGGAGTCCGGGGGCGGGGTGCAGGCGGCGTGCAGGAACCGGACGAACGTGCGCCGGTCGGCCTCGTCGGCGCAGAGGGTGAAGGTCTCCTCGAACTGGTCGACGATGAGGACCGGGCGGGCGGGGGGTGTGCCGGTGGGGTCGTGGGTGCCGGTGGGGCCGTGGGCGGGCTCCTGCCCCGCCGGCCGGTCGGTCGTCGGTTCGTCCGTCGTCCCGTGTGGTTCGGCCGTCGGGTCGGCCGTCGGTTCGTTCGCCGTCCCGTGCGCGGTCGCCGGGAGGTGCTCGCGCGCCCATTCCGTGACGGCCTCCCGTACCGCGCGGGTGAGGTGCGGGGCGTCGGCGCCGGGGGCCGAGGGGTTGCCGGCCGCTTCCCGTTCGGCCCGGCGGGCGGCGGCGGCGAGGCCGGCGAGGTGCGGGATGCGTGCGGTCAGTTCACCGAGCGGGTCGGCGCCCGGCACGAGCTGGAGCACGGGACCGGTCCGGCCGCCACCGTCCTCCAGGGCCCCGCCCCGCACCGCGGGAACCAGGCCGGCGTTGAGCAGGGACGACTTTCCCGCGCCCGAGGCGCCGACCAGCACGACCAGCCCGCCGTCCTGCCCGGCGGAGCGCAGCTGGGCCACGAGCGCCTCGGTGCTGCGCTCCCGGCCGAAGAACCACCGGGCGTCCTCATGCCGGTAGGAGGCCAGCCCCCGGTAGGGGCAGACCCCGCCGGTGACCGGCGGGTCCACGACCGAGGCCGCCCCGTCCTCCGGATCCGGCGCCGGCGGCCGCTCACCCACCGGGTCGGCCAGCGCGCGCTCCCACAGGCGCTGCCACTGGGCGAGGTCGTACAGTCCGCCGGAGACGGGTACGGGCCGCGCGCGCCGCGCCTCGGGGATCAGGATCTGCAGAACCGCCGCGAGCGCGGCGAACTGGGCCGGTACGTTCTTGGCCCGCCGCCAGTCACTGATGCGCTGCGCGGACACCCGTACGGGCCGCCCGCGCTCGTCCACCCGCTGCAGTCGTACGACCGCTTCGGCGACGCTTTTGAGGGGAGGGTTGCCGGCCTCCTTGTAGAGCAGGGCGAGGCGTTCGGCGAAGGCTGTGCGCGCCCCAGAGTCGGAACCCAAGGCCCCACCCCTTACTTCCCCCGCGTCTGGACGTCCGGACCGGAAAACTCACCCTATATGGCTGACCTGCGGAAAGACCCTGGTCCGGAGGTCCGGACCTCCTCGCCGGGCGCCACAGATGGCAGGATCACGTCGCGGTAGCGGAACTGTCACACACCGTCCGGACAGGCCACGGGCCCACGTCCCCGGAGTGGCGGTCCGCGGCGCCGAATGTTCTCGGTCAACTTCCCGCCGGTGCCGGACGCCCGGGCCACCGGGTCCGTCCGCCTCAGCCTCGATCCGTGCCGGCACGCCGACGCGACGCGGATCGACACCCCCGCCGCTCCGTTCGGTACCGGTCCCCACGTGGGGAGGGACCGGTACCGGACGGACGGCGCCGGCCGGCCCGGACACGCCCCGTACTCCACCCCCGGCGGCTCCCGGCAACTCCCGTACTTCTCCCCTACGGATGATCCCCGGACTTCCCCTGACCGCCGGTTCAGGCCGGTGTCGGAGGGGCAGAGTCGTCGTGACCGGCGCGGTACGACGCGGCGCGGGCACTCATGACGGGAGGGCACATGAAGGTCTCCGTGGACCGGAGTGCGTGTTACGGCTCGGCGGAATGCGCGTACCGGGTTCCATCGGTGTTCGTGTTCGTCGACGGCTACGGCGAGGTGCTGCCCGGCCGGGAGGACACGGGTGACGATCCCGAGGTGCGGGAGGCTGCCGAGAAGTGCCCTTCGCAGGCCGTCCTCATAGGCGAGTGAAACCGTCCGCTCCGCACCGGGTGTCCTGCCGTCCGGCGCTCAGCCGCCGTCGGCCGGGTGGCGCCAGCCGGACTCCGCGAGCGCGCGGGCACGCGCTTCCGCCACCGCCATGCGGGCGTCGCGTTCGACCGGGTCGGTGTGCGAGGCCTGGCCGGTGACCTGGCCGTCCCACTTGCGGTAGAGCAGCCCGACCTCCTGCGAGAACCATCCCCGGCTGACCGCGTTCAGTGCGAGGAGCAGCCCGGTGTCCTCGGAGGCCGGCAGCGCCATCCAGCCGCCGAGCGCCGTCAGCAGGTCCCGCCGGACGAAGAGGGTCGCCGGGTGCACCGGGGCCCGGAAGCCGTCGCGCTTCCAGTGGTCCAGCACGGTCCCGCGCTCGAGGGGACCGTCGGCCGGGTCGCCGGGGAAGCCGGCCGTGGAGCCGTCGGGCAGCAGGTCCAGGACGCGGGAGGTGGCCCAGCCCACCGTGCGGTTTCCCTCCAGCACGGCCAGGTCGCGGGCGAGCGCGCCCGGTGCGAGCTGGTCGTCGGCGTCCAGGACCTTCACGTACGGGCCGTCGGCGTGGGCCAGGGCGATGGTCCGCGCGACCCCGGGTCCGCCCGGCCGTCCCTGGTGGAAGCTCACCCGCGTGTCGTCCGGGACGTACGGGCGGACCTCGTCGGTCGTCCCGTCCTCCTGGATCACCCAGGTCCACTCCCAGCCCTCCGGGAGTTCCTGCGCGCACAGCGACCGGTACGCGTCCGGCAGGAAGCGGGCGGACGGGCCGTGGACAGCGGTGACAACGGTGATGCGCCGGGGCACGGCGGCACTCACCACCTTTCCAGTCGAGTGGTGAAGACCAGCTCCGTGCGGTCTGCGGGCAGCACGATGCGGGAGACCTCCACGACACGGTCGCCGAGGTCGTAGGAGGTCTTGCGGAGCAGGATGACGGCGCTGCCCGGCGGCAGTCCCAGCTCGCGGGCCTCCTCCGGGGCCGGGGGGCGGGCGGTGAGGCGTTCCTCGACGCGGTCCACCTCGACGCCGACGGTGTGGAGCTGGTTCTGGGTGCCTCCGGGCCAGGGCTCGTTCGCCTCGTCCAGGAGGTCGGGGTTGGCCGCGGCCAGGGAGTACGGGAGATACGAGGTCACGAGGCCGAAGGGGGCCGGGTCGGCGGTGTGCCGGGTGCGGTAGCTGCGTTCGAGCAGGGCGGTGCCCTCGGGCACGCCGAAGGCGCTCGCCAGGTCCCCGGGCGCCCGGATCGTGCGGTACCGCGCCGAGAAGACCAGGTCGTCACCGGTCAGGCCGGTGTCGTGTTCGGTGACCCCGGTCGCGGCCCGGGTCGTTCGCGGCTGCCGTGCCCGGTCCTTCTCCCACTGGTGCCGTCCGTTGTCGCGCACGGCCACCGTGCGCGACCGCCGTACGAACGTGCCGCTGCGGACGTCGTCCGCGATCTCGTCGTGAGGCTTGGGCACCCGACCAGGCTACGACTGCTCGTCAGGACCCGTCGTGCGGGGCGAGGCGTCGGCGTGACGTGGGTGTGGGTGGGGGTGGGACGTCGGTAGGACATCGCTGGGCGTTGCTGGACGTCGCTGGGACGTCGGTGGGGCACCTGCGGGGAGCTGCTGAAACGTCGGTGGGGCACCTGCGGGGGAGCTGCTGAAACAGGAACCGCGCGTGACCCCCGGCCGAGGGCAGCCGGGGGTCCTTCCGTGTCGACATACGCGTACGCAAGTCGCCTTTGGTGTCGAAACGTCCGCGGTTCTTGTGTGCTGTGGCCCGGGTCAGCAGGCGAGCGGTGCGGTCCGCTGGTCGGTGAGGGCGTCCGCCTCGGTGTCCGTCTGGGCGAGGGGGTCGGTCTCCGCGTCGGCGAGGGGGAGGTGCCTGCAGCGGGGGGACTTCCCGTGGGCCTCGGCCCGGATCCGTTGCTTCATCGTGGGGGGCAGCGCCTTGGCGTGGGACCAGGTCCAGTGGCGCATCGCTGGGATCGTCGGTGCCGTTCGGAGCTCGGTGCCGCTGTCGCTGTCGCTCTGCGGCGTCTCGGTGCGCGGGCTCTCGGTCTGGGCCGAGGCCGTCGTGGCGGCGGTGGTGACGAGTCCGAGCGCCGTGCACAGCGCGAGGAAGGCGGTGACGATGGCGGTCCACAGCGTCATGACCTTGTTCTGGGTCATGGCCCCTCACTTTCGGGTTGGGCGATTTGCGTACTTTCCTCATGATGTGTATGCGGGACGCGAAGTGGTGGACCGACGCCCGTGGCGCGTCGATGTTCAGATGAACACCACCCGTATGGGCGCAAGAGGGCAGAAAAGCCCACGAATCATGGCGAGAGCAAGCAGAAGGGGAGCAAAGTAACCGTCCGTGGAGGTGTGATCACCCTCCGATCGGAACGGCGCCGACCTGGCCTATTGCGCTGACGGCGGCGGGAGTTGGGCCCCGACGCAGGTCGCCGACCGATATCGGGCGGTGTGTATAGTCGGGCGCCAGAGGTCCCCTACGTCAACGAAAGACGAGGTCGCGCGGTGAAGAAGCTGCTCCTGGTCGCACTGGCCGCCGTCGGCGGTCTCCTCGTGTACCGCCAGATCCAGGCGGATCGCGCCGAGCAGGACCTGTGGACGGAGGCCACTGACTCCGTGTCCACGGGTTCCTGAGTGCCGACACCAGAATCTGATCGAACCCCGGTCGCCTGAGCGGCCGGGGTTTTGTCTTGCCCTTCCGCGCTGCCCGTACGGGTGCGCGGGGCCGGTCCGGCGGCTCGTGTTGCCGGAGCCCGGCGGGTGATGTAGCCGTCCCGGTGTGCTGCGGGGGTGTCGTGCCCGGACAGCCCGGACAGCCCGGACAGCCCGGACAGCCCGGACAGCCCGGACAGGTTCGGGTGTTTCGGACGGGCGTATGCGATGCGCGGATGCCGCAGGGGGCCCCGGGGGAGGATGGGCCACGGCCGGGTGCGGAGCTACTGGGGGTGGCGGGTGCGGGACCGGATGCGGGTGTGGGCACGGGTGCGGGTGTGGTCGCCGGCGCGGGTGCCGGGGCGTACGGCGTGGCGGAGCCGGTGGCGACGCCGGGGTGAGCGACGGGGGTACCGCGGCGCCGGTGCCCGTGCCGTCGCACGTGTCGTGCTCGCCGGGATCGTGCTGTGGGTGGTCGCCGTCGCGCCCGGGGGACCGGGGACCGGGGCTGCCGCCGTCGCCGCCGAGCGAGGACAGGGGGCGTACGCCTTCACGCCCGGGGCCGCGTTCGTCGAGGGCGCGGCGCAGACCGCCGACGCGCGGCAGCTGAAGGCCGGACGCACCTACCGCAGCTACCTGCCCGAAGACGGCAAGCTCTACTACCGCCTGGAACTCACCGCCGCGACGACGGCGTACGTCCCCGTCACCGCCGTACCCCCGGCGGGCTCCACCGTCTCCGCCACCGACGGCATCCGCGTCTCGCTCCAGGACGCGAACGGCGGCTCCTGTTCCTACTCCTCCGCCTCCTTCGGCGCCGGACTGAGCCCCCGGCCGGTCACGGCCCTCGGCCAGCGCGACACCGGAAGGACGCTGTGCCAGGGGGCGGGGACGTACTACCTGTTCGTCGAGCGCCTGGACGCCGAGGGCTCCGGCTCCACCGCGAACGCCCCGGCGCGCCGCTGGGACCTGGAGATCGCGCCCGCCACGGAACCCCGGCCGGCCGCGGCCGGCTCCACCACCGCACCCCGAGCCTGGGACTCCGCCTCGCCCGCACCGCTCGGCGGCGAGCCGCGCGACCAGGCCGGCGGCGCCGGGTTCACCGGGGCCCGTCCGCTGGGCCAAGGGGTCTGGCGCACCCGCCTGGCGCCCGGCCGGACCCTCTTCTACAAGGTGCCGCTCGACTGGGGCCGGCAGCTCCACGCCACCGCCGAGCTGGGCAGCACCCCCGACCACCAGGGCTATGTCGGTGGCGCCCTGAACCTCTCCCTCTACAACCCCGCCCGCGGCTACGTCGACGACGTCTCCCTCGGCTACACCGGCACCCAGAAGGCCGCCGCCCTCTCCCCACTGCCCCCGGTGGAGTACGCCAACCGGTACGCCGTCATCGGCAGGGAGAACTCCGTCCGCTTCGCCGGCGACTACTACCTGGTCGTGCACCTCAGCGAGCGGATGGCCGCCGGCTTCGGACAAGGGCCCTTCGACGTGACGCTCCGGGTGCGTGTCGACGGGCGGGCGCACGGCGGGCCCGAGTACGACGGGCGCTCCGTGCCGGGTGACCTCTTCACGCTCAGCCCGGCGGACGGGTGGGCGGCGGCCGGCGGTGGTGGCGGGAGTGCCGGCACCGGAACCGAGAGCGTCGGGAGCGGCGGCACCGCGATGACGGCCCTCGCGGCCGGCGGGATCGGCACCGGTACCGCCTTGCTGCTGGTGCTGGGCGGGTGGACGGTCGCCGCGCGGCGGAACGAGCGGACGCGGCGCGGTCAGACGCGGGCGAGTGCCCAGAAGCCGACGGCGTAGCAGGCGAGCGCCAGGAGGAGGACCGGGATCGCCACCCTGGCCGGGGGGCCGGGGTGGCGGCGCGCTCGGCGGTGGGGTGTGGCGGAGCGCGCGGCGGAGGGGGTGGCCGAGGGTGCCTGGGGCGGGACCGGACTCGGAACCGGACTCAGGACCGGGGTGGCGATCAGGGGTGTGATCGGGGTCGTGACCGGGGTCGGAGTCGGGGTCGGGTCGGCGGGCGGCTGTGCCTGGGGGTCCCGGGCGGTGTACTCGGCGGTCGAGGGGCCGGAGGGGGAGTACGACGACAGGGGCTGCGCGGAGGGAAGCGGGGCCGGCACCCAGGGGGCGTGCGGAGAGGGGGAAGGCGTGTGGTCGGTCCCGGACGTCCCGTGGTGCGGGGGGAGCGGTTGCCGGTACGGCTCCGGCGAGGGCTGCGGTTGCGCCCGCGGAGGCGGCGGTGCGGGTGTGGGTGGGGCCGTGGGCGTGGGCTCGGTGTGGGAGGCCGCGTGCTGGGCGGGCCGGTCCGGACGGGGACTCGGCGTCGGCTGCGGGGGCGGGAGATGGAAGCTCCCTGTGTCCGACATCGAGGGGGTCGAAGCAGTCACGGGCTTCGCGTGGGCCGAGGGAGCCGTGTGGGCCGAGGGAGTTGAGGGGAGGGGCGTCGGCGCGGGGGTGGAGCGGTCCGTCCAGCTGTCGTCCGAGCGGGGATCGGGCGGTGCGGCGGCGGCCCGATCGGGCCTCTCGGGGGCCGGACTCGTGGTGCTTTCCGTGGCCTCGCCGCCCTCGCCGCCCTCGCCGCTCGTGCCACCCGCGTCCGCTTCGGACCGTCGTCTGCGTACGTTCGGGGACGGTACGAGTGGTCCGTCGGTACCGAACCCCTTGGGCAGTGGCCCGAGTTGGTCGAAGATCTCGATCGGTTCGTCGTCGAGGCCCGGTTCCTGGAGGAGTTCGGTGGCGGAGGCCAGTGCCTTGCGGGCTCCCGTGGCGGTGCGGAAACGGGCCCCGGGGTCGGGCTGGAGCAGGGTGGCGACGACCTGCCAGAGGGGATCGGGGACACCCTTGGGCGGACCGGGCGTCCCGTGTTCCATGAAGTACCGCACGATCGCCTTGGCGTCCGGCTTGGCCCCTTCGAGCAGGTAGAGGGCGACCAGGCCCACGGCGAACAGGTCGGCCGGGTAGTCCGGGTCGGCGCCCAGCATCTGCTCGGGCGCGAGATAACCGGGCGTGCCCACGACGAGGTTGGTCTCCGTCAGCCGGGGTTCGCCGAACCGCATGGCGATGCCGAAGTCGGACAGCCTGAGCCGTGGTCGGCCGGTGCCGGTGGCCTCGAGGAGGATGTTGGCGGGCTTGATGTCGCGGTGCACGACGCCCTCCGCGTGGACCGCGGAGAGACCGGAGAGGAGCTGGTCGATCAGGGTGCACACGAAGGCCGGCGGCAGTGGACCGTAGTCGTTGACGAGGTGGACGAGCGAGCCGCCCGCCACCAGGTCCATGGTGAACAGCACTTGGTCGTCGTCGGCGGCCCAGCTGGCCGGCGCGAGCACATGCGGGTGATCGATGCGCAGGGCCTGTTCGCGGACGAAGCGCAGGAGCGCGTGGGCGTCGCGCTGCTGGAGCACCTTGGCGGCCACGTACCGCCGTCGGCGGTGGTCCCAGGCACGCCAGACGGCGCCCACACCGCCCCGTCCGATCGGGTCGGCCAGTTCGTACCGGCCGGCGAAGACCTCACCCATGACAGTCCGCCGCTCCTCCCCCTAGCCCGACGACTCCCCCACTGCCCTACTGCCCTACTGCCCTGCCTGGTTCTGCCGACCCCCCGGTCCTGCTCCCCCAGGTCCCACTTCCGGGTCCTGCGTCCCCGGGTCCTGCTTCCCCTCGATGAGCGATACACCCCGCGTCCCCCGCGCACCCACCCGTGCCTCTGCCTCGGCCCGGTTCCCGGACCCCCTCCGGGAACCGGGCCGTGGGTCAGCTCTGGTGGGACTGGTAGTGCGCGACAGCGTCGGAGGTGCGGCCGGCGCCGTAGACCCGGAGGAACTCTGCCAGTTCGGGGTGGCTCGGGGCGAGGGTGTCGGCCGCATCGATGATGTCGCCGGCGGCGGCCACGGAGCGCAGCAGCGACTGGATCTCACGGACCACCCGCTTGACCGTGGGCGCGCCCGAACTGTTCGTCGTGTGCGTGGTGTTGTTGCTCAGCACGGAGCCCCCCTGCGACTTCTTGATCTCGTCCATCCGCTCGGTCGCCTCGGCCGCGCTGACGCTGCCGTCCGCGACCTGCGCCGCCAGGTCCTGCAGCAGCTGCACCCGCTGGACCACCGCGGGATTGCCGATCTTGGCACGCTGGCCGCTCATCAGCTGCGACAGCATCGGAGCGGACAGTCCCAGCGCCGCAGCCAGCCGGGCCTGGTTGAGCCCAAGATCGTCGATCAGCTTACGGAAGAGCGCCCCCAGCGGCTCTCCGTACCAGTTCCGCTGCAGCTCCCGCGCTCTCGCGGTGGCTTCCTGCTGTGCGGCGTCCATTGCGTCTCCCCATCGCTTCCCCAGAAAAACCCGCGGTTCGCTGTAGCGAACCACGTCGAGCATCTTACGGAGCGTGGTCATCCGGGGGGACCCCCAATCTTTTTGCGGGATACGGGGGGTGACCCGGTACTCTGGTCTGCGGCGCCCGCCGGGATGTGTTCCTCCGGCCGGACGCTCCTTTCCGGGGCCTTAGCTCAGTTGGTAGAGCGCCGTCTTTGCATGGCGGATGTCAGGGGTTCGACTCCCCTAGGCTCCACTTGATGAAATCCCCTCTGACCTGCGAAAACGCGGGCCAGAGGGGATTTTTGTCGTTCAGGGTGCGCGGGTGCTCCCCGCGGTACGTGCCCGGCGCTAGGGGGTGTCGTTTGGATCAGCTCGGGTCCGCGACGCCCGGCACGGCACCTCGCCGCGTTGTCGGATCAGCCGAGTACGTCCAGTACGCGGCAGATCCTCCGCCTTGCGAGGCACCGCACCGGACGCCGCGGCCTGATCCGACCTGATCCGAACGACACCCCCTAGTGCTGCCCCGCAGAAGTTCGTAGAGGGGTGCCGATCACGCTGTCTTGAGTGGGGTGCCGTCATAGGTCCAGCGGTACGGCTTCGCGGTCTTGTTGTGCTGGATGACGTAGGCGTCCAGCTTGTCGATGAGGTGGTCTCGGCTGCGGAAGTCGCCGTTGCGCAGGACCCGACGTGTCAGGGAGGAGAAGAACAGCTCGATCTGGTTCAGCCAGGAAGCGTGCGGGGGTGTCCAGTGGACGTGCCAGCGCGGGTGGGCGGCCAGCCATGTCTTTGTGTGCTTTGCCGTGTGCGAGGAGCCGTTGTCGAGGACGATGTGGATGTCTTTGGCGGGGTCGATGACCGTATCGACCTGTTCGAGGAAGGCGGTGAAGGTGGCCGCGTTGTTGCGCGTGATGGTCTCGGTGAGGACTTCACCGCTTCGTACATCCAGTGCTGCAACGAGGGAGGCGGTGCCGTGTCGGCGGTATTCGAACTCCTGCCGGGCCATTCGTCCGGGCCGGGGCGCCTGCCCAGGGTGGCGTCGGGATCGTGCGGCGATTGCGGTCTTCTCGTCGATGGAAAGCACCACCGCGCCCTCGGGTGGGTTGAGGTACAGGTTGCAGACGTCGGTGGCCCGTTGCCAGAAGTCCGGAGTGTCCCGGCGGGTGAGCCAGCCCCGCACCCGGTGCGGTTTCAGATCCAGGTCCGCCAGGATGCGGCCGACCTGGGACGGTGAGATCTCGGCGAAGGCCGTGCCCGCGACCTGCGCGGCGATCCTGCGATGCGACCAGGTTGACTCCGGGTACGGGGGCGCGCTGGTGGCGGCGGCCACGACGGCGACGCGCACCTGTGGTCCGTAGAGGCGGGGCCGGCCGGAGCGTTGCGCGTCGGCCAGAGCGGCTACGCCGTCGGCGGCGAACCGGCCCCGCCACTTGCGCACCGTGTTGACGCTGATCTTCAGCTCGCGTGCGATCGCGGCGTTGGTCAGCCCGTCGGCCGCTGCGAGAACGATCTTCGCCCGCAGTACCTGCCTCACCTGTGCGGTCACGGAGGTTGCCAGCCGCCGCAGGCGCGTACGCCCTGGCGCGGCGAGGTTCACCACAACCGCCGTTGAAATCGACGTAGTTGGATGAGGCATGGCCGTTTCCTGGCGGCGCGGGCTGGTGGCTGGGGGGCTATGCGAGGGCTGTTGCGAGCACAGAGTGGGGTGCGCGGCCCAACAGTTGACGCAGGTCACCGCCGGTGCGGGACATGAACCCGGCCGCGATGGCGGAGTAGGTACCCACCAGCATCGGCACCTGGAAGGGCTCGGCGCCGGAAGCGGCAATACGGGTGCGGGCCTGGGTAAGAGTCTCCGGCTCGTAGGTCACGTGCGGGCCGTGCGCGCGGGCCAGCTCGCCGCCGCCGATGGCCTGCTCGCCGACGAGTTCGTAGATGCGCCCCGCATGAGCGGGTGCGTCCACCGTCACACGTGCCGCGGCGTCGGCCAGGTCCGCTCGGGCCACGGCGGCCAGTTGGCCCTCTCCGAGCGGGGCTGTGATCCGCCCGTCGGCCGACGGGGCCGCGAGCCAGCCCAGCAACTCTGCATACAGGCCATTGCGCAGGATCGTCCAGTCCATGCCGCTCTCCTGCAGGCGACGCTCGGTCCAGCGGTGCGGCAGGGCGTAGGGGAGGTGATCGCCGTCGGCGGTCAGGCTCGTATAGACGACATGCCTCACGCCGGCCTTCTCTGCGGCGGCGATGGCGGCGCCGTGCCGGGCTATGACGGTGTCGTCCTCGCCGTAGCCCGCGGAGATCAGCAACAGCACATCCACACCTTCGAAGCCTCCGGCAAGGGTGCCGGGCTCGTCGAAGTCGATGCGGCGGACCGGCAGCGGGGCCTTGAGCTGCTGAGGGTCGCGCGTTCCAAGGACGGTGTCGTCGCGGTCGGCCAGCCGTTCGGAGATCAGTGTGCCCAGGGCGCCGGTGGCGCCAGTAATCAGGATCATCAGGGTCTTCCCGTTCCGGTAGGTTCTCTTCGGTAACCGGGATCATCCTGCGGTTTTGTGCCGGGGAACGTAAGGAGGCACTTCCATGTCAGTGGGGCACACCGGGGTAACCACCGTCCCCGTCGTCAGCTGCGGCGACGAGCACGAGGATTGCGGGATCCGCGACGTGCTCGACCGGATCGGCGACAAATGGTCGGTCCTGGTCGTCGTTGAACTGGCCCAGGGCGTCCGCCGTTTTCGGCAACTACAGCGCGCCATCCCCGGTATCTCGCAGCGGATGCTGACGCTCACCGTGCGGCGGCTGGAACGCGACGGCCTGGTCACCCGGACTGTGCATCCCACGGTGCCCCCGCAGGTCGAGTATGAGCTCACGACGATGGGCCACAGCCTCACGTATCTGGTCAAAGCCCTCACGGACTGGTCGGCTCAACACCGCGACGCCATCGCGCAAGCGCGCCAGGAATGGGATGCCGAACACCCCGACTCTGGAATCCGGTGAACAAACGGGCTCCAGCACCTTGCCGATTACGACGGGGTGAGCTTGCTCAACCCCCTCAACGAACTTCTGCGAGGCAGCACTAGCAGGCGCGGCCGGTCACGACGCCGACTTCTCCCGCTGCTCGTACGCGCGCGCCCGCCGGCGCAGCTCCGCCCTGGCCGCGGGCGCACCGCCGGGGACCGAGGCGAAGTAGGGGTGCCGGAGCAGGCGCACGGAGAGGTGGTGCAGTCGCCGGCGCAACACCGTCACGTTGCGGGGGCGGGGCGCCGCGAGCGCCTCGTACGTGCGGTTCCAGGCGCGCTGGAGCTGGATGAGGTCGTAGGGGAAAGGGGTGGGCGGCATGGCCGGATTCAATCACGTGTTCGATTTCCGGGTCACGTCGCGCCACGACACGCTCGCCTGAGCTGTGACCGAGCACCATAGGTGGCCCTTGAGTATTCCGGTTGGCCCCTGTGCACGATGGTCGGCCCCGTGTGGGCGGTTGGATCATCCGCCGAGTGGCTTCCGGTGGGCCGCCGGACCGGTCATGATCAAGTTCCGGGGGTTCGACGGTGGGGTGTGGTGTGAAGGACTGGCGGACCGATCCGACGTTTGCGATGTGCCGGGAAGTGGCGGACGGGGCGGACCTGGCCTCGTTCGCGGGCGGCCCGTTCGACGTGCGGGCGGTGGTGGCCGGCATCCTGCCCGAACCCCGACAGGGCTTGGACCTCGATGCCGTCCCGTGGGGCAACTTCCCCCATGGGTACGACGCCCGAAAGGCCGTTCACCTCCTGCGCGCCGACGGCGAACCGGGCGTGGACGCGACGGGTGTGCTGTGGGGCCTGTGCGCCGACGACAGCCGGGCCGCCGCCGCCCTCGCCGTGCCGTTCCTCATCCCCCTGGCCATCGACGCCCACCACCCACACCGCGCCGCCGCCCTCGCCGTACTCTCCGGCCCCGCCCGTGCCAGGCACCACGGCGTCGCCTCCCGCGAGGAACTCCTCCTCCACCGCAACGATCCCCGGCGCGACGCCCCCGACACCCACGACGACTACGGCTACGAGGTGACCGGCTACCCGGCCGGCTGGTCGGTGGCCGCCGCCCGAGCCGCGATCACCACCGACGCCTCCGCACTCCTGCCCCTCCTCGGAGACCCCGACCCCACCGTCCGCGTCGACGCCGCCTACGCCCTGGCGACCACCGCCGACCCCGACCACACCATCCGGACCGCCTTGACCAACGGATTCGCCGCCGAAAGCGACGCCATGGTCCGCGCCGCCCTGCTCCTGGCCACCGCCGAGATCACCCGGGCCCACCCGCACCCGCCGACCCTCACGTGGCTGAGCGAACGGTGGCACGACCGGACGGAGACCCCCGAAGCCCGCCTGGCGGCGGCGGTCGGCTGGCTCTGCCTCACCGACCGATCCGCACCCGAGGAGCTCCGCCGGACCGTCGACACCCTCGCCGACGACGAGCGCGCACACGCCATGGAGTCCCTGCCGTGGATGAACGCCGCCTCCGGCACCGACGAACCAGGACTCCTGCGCTGCAGACGCCGCATGCTCCACCCGGAAGAACCCGACCCGGAAGCGGGCTTCTGGGACTCCCTGTTCTGAGCAACCGGGCTGTGGTCGTGCATCGGAGTCGTCCAGCGGGGTCAACCGCGGTGCTCGGTCGCATGAGCAGCCCGAGCCGCCCGAGCCGGTTCCGCCTACGCTCGGTCCAGGGAGTGCCCGAGCCGGAAGAGGTTGGCCATGGATCTTCAGCTCAAGGACAAGGTCGTCGTCGTCACCGGTGCGAGCAAGGGCATCGGCCTCGCCCTGGTCGACGCGTTCGCCAGGGAAGGCGCGCACGTCATCGCCGGGAGCCGGAGCATCACCACCGGGCTCGAAGAACTCCAGGAGAGATACGGCGTCATCGCCGTCCCGGCCGACCTGTCCACCGCGGCGGGGCCCGACGCGCTCGTCGCGCGCGCGGTGGACCGGTACGGCACGGTCGACGTCCTGGTCAACAACCTGGGTGCCGCGACGCCCCGTCCGAGCTTCCTGGACATCGACGACGCCGAGTGGCAGCGGATCTTCGACCTGACCCTGTTCAGCGCGGTCCGGGCCAGCCGCGCGGCCCTTCCCCACCTGCTGGACGCCGGCGGAGGCGCCATCATCAACATCAGCTCCATCAACGCGCGCCTGCCCTTCCCCGCGGTCGTCGACTACTCCGCGGCCAAGGCCGGGCTGGCCAGCCTGACCAAGTCGCTGTCCGAGGAGTTCGCACCGCGAGGCGTCCGGGTCAACGCCATCGCCCCGGGACCGGTCCGCACCCCCTTCTGGACCGCACCGGGCGGCTTCGCCGATGCCGCGGCGGCCCAGGCCGGCACCACCCCACAGGAAGCCATGGACGTCGTCGTGCCCCAGAGCATGGGCATCTCCACCGGACGGGTCACCGAGGCCCACGAAGTCGCCGACCTCGCGCTCTTCCTCGCCTCACCGCTCGCCGGCAACATCACCGGAGCCGAGTTCACCATCGACGGCGGCCAGGTCAAGACACTCTGACGACGTCCGCACGCGCCCGGATCCCCGCTCCGCCACCGCCAACCCCTGCCGCTCACCCAGCACTTCGCGGAGCGGTCCGTACGGCACTGTGTTCGGCGCAGGCCCTGAGCACGTCCGGGTGAAACCAACGCCGCCGCGGTGGCCCGGAAGCCTGCGCGGTTAGGGCCATGGGTGTCCCACTCAGCCCATGGAAGGACCAAGCATGACCGCTGGCCTGCCACCGATCGGCGCGGAGATCCCCTGCTCCATGCTCGCGATCGACAGCGTGATCGAGTACCGGAACCAGATCATCAACTGTGACTTCAGAGGCGGCGTCAGACACCGCGTCGACGTCAACCCTCATGACCCCATGACGAGCGTCCTCCTGCGGACCATCGGCTACCGGGTGACCGCGGACACGGACAGGGGGACCATCACCTTCGAGCAGAACGACGTCGACGTGAACCCCAGGAGCACCCTGCGCACGACGCAGCAGTCCCCGCCGCAGTACCTGCACCGCGATGTCCAGGAGTTCAGCGTCACCTTCGACCTCGACGGCGAACCGGTGGTCCTGGTGACCAGGGCCCCGATGGTCTGCGAGGCCACCCTCAGCCAGTTCCCGCCCCGAGGAGACAGCTACCGGCTCATCGAACCGGTCGACCTCGTCGACCCGGAGCACCCGGACACGGTCGTCGCCCGCCTGACCGCCTTCCCCTCCAAGCGCGGCGGCCTGTGACCACACGGCAGGACCGGCAGCCGACACGACCGGCAGCCGGTACGACCCGTAGTCGGTACGGCCGGTAGCCGGTACGGCCCGTAGTCGGTGCTGCCGGCGCACACCACGAAAAGTGCCCTCCGCCCCCCCGCATCTCCCGGGGGCGGAGGGCACACGCGCGAGGTCCGCCGTTCACTCCACGGCCGTACGGAGGAAGAGGGCGGCGACGAGCGCGGTGACCAGCACCAGGACGGCGTCCACGGCGACGGCCGTGCGGACGCCCGTCAGGATGCCGTGCGTGGTGACCGTCACCATGGCGCCCGTGGCGACGGCACTCATCACAGGGGTGCCCAGAGTGATGCCGATCTGCTGGCTCATCGTGGCGAGCCCGGCGGCCATGCCCTGCTCGTGGTCGGGCAGACCGCCGGTCGCGGTGACCATGAAGCCGACGATCAGGAGCATGTTGCCGACACCGCCGACGAAGCCCGCGGGCAGCAGCAGGGCGAGGCCCGCGGGGCCGGTGCCCAGGGCGACAAGGGCGGCGGTCGCGACGGCCTGGACCAGGGCACCGCCGACCAGGGCCACCCGGGTGCCGGTGCGGGCGATGACACGGGGCGCGAGCACACCGCCCAGGACGGTGCCCAGACCCAGGACACCGAGGGACAGCCCGGCCGCGAGGGAGGAGAAGCCGAGCACCCGCTGGAGATAGAGAGTGAGCAGGAAGACCAGCGAGGTCTCGGTGACGAAGGCCAGGATCCCGGCGACGTTACCGACGGCGACGGTGCGCCGGCGCAGAACGGTCACCGGGACCAGCGGAGCGGAGCTCACGCGTTCGACGAAGAAGAAGACGACCAGCAGCACGGCCCCGGCCGCGAGAGCGCCCAACGCGACCGGATCGCTCCAGCCCTGCTCACCGGCCCGCGCGAAACCCAGGACCACGGCGAGCAGACCCAAGGTGACGGTGAGGGCACCGGGGATGTCCAGGCGAGGGCGCTCGGTGGGCCGCGACTCGGAGATCACCATCGGAGCGACGGCCAGGACGGCAACGGCGACCGGCACGTTGATGAAGAACGACCACCGCCAGGACAACAGGTCCGTCAGCACACCGCCGAGAACCGCTCCGGTGGTGAAGCCGGCCGACATCAGCGCACCGTTCAACCCCAGCGCCCTCTCCCGCGATGGCCCCTCGGGGAAGGACGTGGTGAGCAGCGACAGGCCCGCAGGGGTGACGGCGGCCGTGGCCAGACCCTGGAAGACACGGGCGACGAGCAGCACTCCGGGACCGGTGGCCAGGCCTCCGACGAGGGAGGCGAGCCCCAGGACGGCCAGCCCCCCGAGAAAGAGCCGGCGACGGCCGAAGAGATCCGCGACCCGGCCGAACAACAGGGTGAACCCGGCCGCGCACAAGGCGAACGCCGTCCCGATCCACTGCAGGTTCGACAGGGAGAAACCCAGCCCCTTCCCGATCACCGGCAGAGCCACGTTCAGGATCGAGAAGTCGACCGCCAGCATGAACTGCGCGACCAGCAGCACCACCAGCGTCAACCGCGCCTGCGACGTCAACCGCGCCCGCGACGTCGACCGCCCACCGGAACCCTCGTCCGACTGCCGGCCCGGCAGCGACGCCCCCTCCACCACCACACCATCGACCACAGACATGCGACCCATCCCTTCGAGGACCGTCGGCACACCGCCGACGAGCCGACGACACACCGCCGACGAAGGGAATGGTGCTGGCCGGGCAGACACTCACCCAGACCTCAGAAATGACTCGCCACCCGCTGACAGGCCACGCCCTGACTGGTCACCACATGACCACCCCACACGGGAAGCACCCGACAGGCGCCCCGCGTTGGACGCAATGACACCGTCCACGTCACCGGATGCACGGGAAGGCCACGTCATGACCGACTTCTCCGAACTGAGCGACTTCCTGCGCAGCCGCCGAGCCGCCCTGAACCCCGAAGACATCGGTCTTCCCCAACTGGCACAGCGCCGCCGCGTACCAGGCCTGCGCCGCGAAGAGGTCGCCCTGGCCGCCGGCCTGAGCGTCACCCACTACACGCGCCTCGAACAGGGCCGCACCCACCAGGTCTCCGACTCCGTCCTCACCGCGATCGCCCGCACCCTGCGCCTGACCCCCGACGAGCACACCCACCTCATGGACCTGGCCCGACCGGAAGCCCCCGGCCCCCGCCGCACCCCGGCACCACGCACCCACCACGCCGACCAGGGCATCCGCCAGCTCATCGACACCTTCACCGAGACACCGGCCCTCGTCCTGGACCGGCGCAACGACATCCTCGCCTGGAACGCCATGGGCCATCTCCTGCTGGCCATGCACCTGGACATCGACGCGCCCAGCGAGCCCCACACCCGGCCGAACCTGACCCGCATGCTCTTCCTGGACGAGCGCAACCGCGATCTCTACCCGCACTGGGACGACGAGGCCCAGCTCGCGGTGGCCTCACTACGACTCGTAGCCGGCCGCCACCCCCACGACAAGCAGCTCGCCGAACTGGTCGGCGACCTCATCATGAACAGCGACGACTTCGCCGGCCGCTGGGCCCGCCACCCGGTCCGCACCTGCGTGGCAGGCATCAAGGAGATCCATCACCCACTGGTGGGCGAAATGGAGCTGTCCTTCCAGAGCCTCCTCGTCCCCGGACCGTCGGAGCAGCGCCTGATCACCTACTCCGCCCGGCCAGGAACGACATCCGAAGCCGGCCTGCGGCTCCTCGCCGCCACCCTCCAGGTGCCCTACGACGAGACGGCGCGCACTACCGACTGACGTTTCACGTGAAACACGAAGGGGCGGCCGATTCACCGCATCGGCCGCCCCACAACCACACCGGCGCCGGTACGCCACCTCACCTGGTGTCGTCGCGGCCGGTGCCGTTCTCCTCGTCCTGCTTCGCCTGCACCTCCGGGTCCAGCGCCGACGAACCGGTCCCGTCCACCGAACGCAGCCGGTCCGCGTCAGGCATCTCCGTCGCGGCCGGCGGCTCCACCAGCCAGTCCGGATTGGCCTGCCTGTCCCACCACCTCCAGACCACGACGGCACCACCCACGAGCACCCCCAGCACCGCCACATACTTCAGAACACGAGACGCCCGGCCCCGGCGCTTGTTCCGCCGGGCCAGGTGCTCGATCTCCTCCGCCGAGACATGGCCACGCAGCGCGGCCAGCGCGGCAGCACCCCGCGCCGCGGCCTCGTCACGCACCGGAGCAGTGGCCGCCATGGCGTACTCGATCCTCGGACGGGAGTACTTGGCCGCCTGTCGGGCAGCCTTACGGGTACGGACGGCGGCCTCCTGCGCGGCAAGGTCCACCTTCGGCGGCACATGCGAACGCGCCTCTTCCAGGCGCGGGGCGAGCCGGACGTCGTACTGCGTACGGGCCTGCTCCGCGGCCTGGGAGACCACGGGCGCGAGCCGTACACGTGCCTCCTGCGCGTAGTGCGCGGCACGCTCCTTGGCCGTGTCGGCGTAGGGCGCCACCACTTCCGCGGCGTGCAGCACGCTGTCCTTCGCCGAGCCGGTCGCGGCGCGCACGCTTTCGATGCGGGTCACGGGATCCTCCTCCTCGGTGGCGTACGGTATTTCGACTGGTAATCCGTCTTTCCACCCTTTTACGGATCATGCCTGCCTCCGGCCAGCCCGGCATGCGCGGGCGGGCATATGGGTGCCGATGACCCCTTACGCCCCAGGCCCGGCGGAACTCCCGGTCCGCCAGGCGTCGGCCGGACGGGACCGTGCGAGGATCGGGGGATCACGGAAAGACAACGGAAGGCAGATCGTGGCCGAGCGGCTTTACGCCACCCTCAAGACGAACCACGGCGACATCGAAATCGAGCTGTTCCCCCACCACGCGCCCGGCACGGTCAGGAACTTTGTCGAACTCGCCCAGGGCGAGCGCGAGTGGAAGCACCCCGGCACCGGCGCCGTGAGCCACGACAAGCTCTACGACGGAACGATCTTCCACCGGGTCATCAGCGGATTCATGATCCAGGCCGGCGACCCGGTCGGCACCGGCCTCGGCGACCCCGGCTACCAGTTCCCGGACGAGTTCCACCCCGACCTGTCCTTCAACAAGCCCTACCTCCTCGCCATGGCCAACGCCGGCCCGGGCACCAACGGATCGCAGTTCTTCATCACGGTCTCCCCGACCGTCTGGCTCAACCGCAAGCACACCATCTTCGGCGAGGTCTCCAACCAGGCCGGCCGGAAGGTCGTCGACACCATCGCCGCCGTCCCCACCGGCCGCAACGACCGCCCCGCCGCCGACGTCGTGATCGAGTCCGTCGTCATCGAGAAGCGCGACGGCTCCGCCCCCACGGACCGGCACGAAAGCTGACATCCGACGCGCCCCGGAGCCTCCTCCAGGGAACGAAACGCCCTGCTCGTCCGTAAGGATGAGCGGGGCGGGGTATTTCGGGGGAAAGTCCCACGACGAGCAAGGGGATCTCATGGAGCAGCCCGCAGGCAGCGCCCAGGACGCCCGGAGCCTGCCCGGGTGCTACCGGCACCCGGACCGCGAGACCGGTGTGCGCTGCACCCGCTGCGAACGGCCCATCTGCCCCGAGTGCATGGTCAGCGCCTCGGTCGGCTTCCACTGCCCCGAATGCGCCCGTGGGGGAGCATCGAGCGAGGCCCGGACCCCGGCCGCCGCCCAGCCCCGCACCCTGGCCGGCGGAACCGTCGCGGCCGACCCCAGGCTGCTCACCAAGCTGCTGATCGGCATCAACGTCGCGCTCTTCCTCGTCCAGCTGACGGTGGGCGACGCCTTCACCGAGCGGTTCGAGCTGATCGGAAACGCCCTCACCCACTACTCGCCGTACGTACCGCAAGGCGTCGCGGACGGCCAGTACTACCGCCTGCTGACCTCGATGTTCCTGCACGGCGGCTACCTCCACATCGCCTTCAACATGCTCAGCCTGTGGTGGATCGGCGGCCCCCTCGAAGCCGCCCTCGGCCGCGCCCGCTACCTGGCCCTCTATTTCGTCTCCGGCCTGGCCGGCAGCGCGCTCACCTACCTGCTCGCCGCGCCCTACCAGCCCTCGCTCGGCGCCTCCGGTGCGATCTTCGGCCTCTTCGGCGCCACCGCCGTCCTCATGCGCCGCCTGAACTACGACATGCGGCCGGTCATCGCGCTGCTCGTGATCAACCTGATCATCACCTTCGGAGTGCCGAACATCTCCTGGCAGGCCCACATCGGCGGCCTCGTCGCCGGCGTCGGCGTCGGGTACGCCATGGTCCACGCCCCGCGCGAGAAGCGGGCGCTGATCCAGTACGGCAGCTGCGCGCTCGTCCTGGTCGTCGTGGCGATCCTCACCCTCGTCAGGACCGCTCAGCTCACCTGACGGAGCCGATACCGAACCGTTGTCCACAGTGTGTTCCCGATCTTGTGCACAGCGTGCGGGAACAACTGTGCCCCCCGTCGCTCGGATGTGATTCCGCAGGTCAGACAGGGGGCCGAGGTGCGTGGAGGGCCGGTCAGGCAGTCACACCGGCGTCAACGGTCGATGAGTTATCCACAGATCGTAGTCTTTTCCCCAGGGGGTTTGTGGAAATCGCCGTTGGCCTGTGGATAACTCAGCGGAGAGCCGTGGGCAGAGCTGCCCCGAGGCTCCCCGCCGGTGCCGTTCGCGGTGCTGTTTTCCGCGCTACTTCCACTGCGTGGAGACACCGAAGCCGGCGGCGATGAAGCCGAAGCCGACCACGATGTTCCAGTTGTCCAGGCTGTCGACCGGCAGCGAGCCGTCGGTCACGTAGAAGACGACGATCCAGGCCAGCCCGATGAGGAACATGGCGAGCATGACCGGAGCGACCCAGGCACGGTTGGTGAGCTTGAGGGCCTGCGCCTGCTTCGCCGGCGGCGGCGTGTAGTCGGCCTTCTTGCGGATACGTGACTTCGGCACGAGGGTCTCTCCTGTCGATGCGCTGCGTGGCCGCGCAGGTAACTGGGTCGGGCTCGGGGCAGCGTACAAGGGGACAGTAAGGGCACACTCAGTGCTCCCCCAAGCGTCCGTTAGCGTAGTGCTTCCTCGGCGCTGAAGGAGATAAGGGTACGTTGAGCAATTCTGCCGACTCCCCAGGTGCGGGATCAATGGGTTCCGCGCCCGAGCCTGCGACGGAGCCCGCGCGCCGCGGTCCGCGCGTCCCGCCGATGCGTGTTCTCACCGTGGCCGTCTTCGCCCTGGCCGGGCTGATCTTCTTCACCAGCTTCGACACCGCCAAGGGCACCGACATCCGTCAGGACGGCTCCCTGCTGAAGCTGTCCGACCTGATCCAGGAACGCAGCCGCAAGAACAAGGGGCTGGACGAGTCCAACGCCACCCTGCGCGGACACGTGGACGCGCTCGCCGAGAGCGACGACGGCCGCACCGAGGCCGAGGACCGCAGGCTCGGCGGGCTGGAGGAGAGTGCGGGCACCCGGGGGCTCACCGGCGACGCGGTCACCGTCACCCTCAACGACGCCCCGCCGAACGCCACCGCCAAGCTCCCCGGCTATCCCGAGCCGCAGCCCGACTACCTGGTGATCCACCAGCAGGACCTGCAGGCCGTGGTCAACGCGCTGTGGCAGGGCGGAGCCAAGGGGATCAAGGTCATGGACCAGCGGCTGATCTCGACCAGCGCGGTGCGCTGTGTGGGCAACACCCTGATCCTCCAGGGCCGGGTGTACTCACCGCCGTACAAGATCACCGCGGTCGGGGACCCGGACCGGCTGAAGCAGGCGCTCGCGGACAGCAGGGCGATCCAGACGTACATGGTGTACGTCAACGTCTACGGCCTCGGCTGGCAGGTCACCGACGAGGGCACGGTGACGCTGCCGGGGTACGCGGGCACGGTGGATCTCCACTACGCGAAGCCGGTGGGGTAAAGCCGGTCTCCGACGCTGTCCGGAGTCACGCCACCGGAGGGCGTGGCGCCGTTAGTCTGGTGCGGTACGGCGTGAGTCAGGTGCCGTGGAGGAACGGAAGGGACGGCATGTACGGCTGGATCTGGCGGAATCTGCCGGGGAACGCGTGGGTGAGGGCGCTGATCTCACTCGTACTCGTCCTGGCCGTGGTCTACGTCCTCTTCCAGTACGTGTTCCCGTGGGCGGAACCGCTGCTGCCCTTCAACGATGTGACGGTGGACAACCAGTGAGCAGTGCACGGATTCTCGTCGTCGACAACTACGACAGCTTCGTCTTCAACCTCGTCCAGTACCTGTACCAGCTGGGTGCGGAGTGCGAGGTGCTCCGCAACGACGAGGTGACGACGGCGCACGCGCAGGACGGTTTCGACGGGGTGCTGCTTTCCCCGGGTCCGGGCACGCCGGAGGAGGCGGGGGTGTGCGTGGACATGGTCCGCCACTGCGCCGCGACCGGTGTCCCGGTGTTCGGGGTGTGTCTCGGCATGCAGTCGATGCAGGTGGCGTACGGCGGTGTGGTGGACCGGGCGCCCGAGCTGCTGCACGGCAAGACCTCTCCCGTCACGCACGAGGGCAAGGGTGTTTTCGCCGGTCTGCCGTCGCCCTTCACGGCGACCCGCTACCACTCGCTGGCCGCCGAGCCGGCGACCGTGCCGGCGGAGCTGGAGGTCACGGCCCGTACCGCGGACGGGATCATCATGGGGCTGCGTCACCGTGAACTCCCGGTCGAGGGGGTCCAGTTCCACCCCGAGTCGGTACTGACCGAGCACGGGCACCGGATGCTGGCCAACTGGCTGGTGGAGTGCGGCGACAAGGGTGCGGTGGCGAGGTCGGCGGGGCTCGCCCCGGTGGTGGGCAGGGCCACGGCGTGACCGCGCTGCGCCCCGAGCGCGAGGACTTCCACGGCGACGTGCCGCACGAGTCCTATGACCATGCGCCGTCCTACGGCGATGCGTCGTTCGCGGGCGCGGGTGATCCTCCGACGGCGCTGATGCCTGCTCTCGACGGGCGGGCGGGGGCGCCGTCGTCGTACGACGACCGGTTCCAGGAGCCGGGGGGTGGCCCGCTGCCCGCTGTCGGCGACGACGAGACGATGGCGCTGCGGATCCCCGGCCCGTCCGAGGGGCCGGAGAGCGGCTCTCTGCGCGCTTCTGGGGCCTCTTCCGCGGCGTCGGCCGCCGGAGGTGCCACCGGGGGCCGTGCGGCCCGCAGGAAGGCCGCCAAGCGGGGTGGCGGGCGTCATGGCGGGTCCCGGGAGGCGGCGTCGCCGGCGGAGTCCGGGCCGGACGCCCCGAAGCGGTCGCTGTCGCGGGTGGAGGCCCGGCGGCAGGAGCGGCTGCGCAAGCCGAGTCCGTCGGTGATCGCGAGCCGGGCGATCGGCGAGGTGTTCATCACCACGGGTGTGCTGATGCTGCTGTTCGTCACCTATCAGCTGTGGTGGACGAATGTGCGGGCGCACGCGCAGGCCGGCAGCGAGACGAACCAGCTGCAGGACGACTGGGCGAGCGGCAAGCGGGCTCCGGGGGTGTTCGAGCCGGGGCAGGGGTTCGCGATCCTGCACATCCCCAAGCTGGACGTGGTGGCGCCGATCGCGGAGGGCATCAGCAAGGAGAAGGTGCTCGACAAGGGCATGGTCGGGCATTACGGCGAGGGCGCGCTGAAGACCGCGATGCCGTACGACAAGACCGGCAACTTCGCGCTGGCCGCGCACCGCAACACGCACGGTGAACCGTTCCGCTACATCAACAAGCTGGTCAACGGTGACGCGGTCGTGGTCGAGACGCAGGACAAGTACTTTGTGTACAAGGTGTCTTCGATGCTTCCGGTGACTCCTCCGTCCAACACCAGTGTGCTGGACCCGATCCCGCCGGGCTCCGGTTTCACCGAGCCGGGCCGGTACATCACCCTGACCACCTGTACGCCGGAGTTCACCAGCAAGTATCGGCTGATCGTCTGGGGCAAGATGGTCGAGGAACGCCCGCGGAGCAAGGGCAAGCCGGACGCGCTCATCGAGTAGGGGCTGAGGGACAGTGGCAGCGACCGCCGACGACACCGAAGAACACACGGACGCGTCCGACGCGCCGGCCGCCGGTCCTCGCCGGCGCCCCGGCCGTGTCGCTCTCGCGATCAGTGGTCTCGGTGAACTCCTCATCACGGTGGGCCTGGTGCTCGGCCTGTTCGTCGTCTACTCCCTGTGGTGGACGAACGTCGTCGCCGACCGCAAGGCGGACCGGCAGGCGGACCGGGTCCGCGACCACTGGGCCCACCCTGCCGACACCGGGCCCGGGGCGCTGGACACCAAGGACGGCATCGGCTTCCTGCACGTCCCGGCCATGCGCAACGGCGTGGTCCTGGTCGAGAAGGGCACGGACACGGACGTCCTCGACGACGGTGTGGCCGGCTACTACACGGACCCGGTGAAGGCCGCTCTGCCCATGACCGGCAAGAAGGGCAACTTCACCCTCGCCGCCCACCGGGACGGTCACGGCGCCAAGTTCCACAACATCGACAAGCTGGAGGAAGGCGACCCGATCGTCTTCGAGACCAAGGACGACTGGTACGTCTACAAGGTCTTCTCGATCCTCCCCGAGACCTCGAAGTACGACGTCAAGGTCCTCTCCCAGGTCCCCGAGGAGTCCGGCAAGGACAAGCCGGGCCACTACATCACCCTGACGACGTGCACGCCGGTGTACACCTCGCGGTACCGGTACGTGGTGTGGGGCGAGCTGGAGCGGGTGCAGCCGGTGGACAGCAAGCGGACACCGCCGAAGGAACTGCGGTGAGGTGACTGAAGGCCTTGCGGGCCCTCAGTCACCTAGCATGGCGGGGGCCCGAAGCCGCAACTTCTCCTTGCGGCTTCGGGCCCTTCTTTGCCGTGGGGGTGCTACTTCAGGACCGACAGCATTTCCCCAGCGCTCCACTTCTCCAGCTGCCCGCGGTGAACGGTGGTGATGCCGGCCTCGGCGGCGATGCTCTGGGCGTCGGGGGTGAAGCGGCAGGTCGTCACGTAGACGGCCACGTCCGAGGCGTACAGCACCTTGGCGGACCCGACGAACTTCTGGACCTCGGGGCTGGTGATCTGCAGGTGGGGCGCGAACCTCTTGCACTGGGCGACGAGGCGTCGGCCGTCGGTCGTGAGCGCGGTGATGTCGACGCCTCGGTCTCCGTGGCGGCCCAGCACGCAGACGCTGGTGCAGCCGTCGCGGCGCAGGAGAGTGGCGATGTGATGCTCGAACTCGCGGCCGCTCATGGCATCCATGGCGGCCATGACCCCGGCGAGGGCGCGATCCTCGCGGGGGCTCTCCAGCCTCCGGAGGCGGGCGTGGTGCTGCTGGAGCCGCCTCTCGATGTGCTGGACGCCTGATCGGAGCGCGATCATCTCCCTGCGGTGCTCGCCCGACGTTTCGATCAGGGCGTTGAACATGGGGACGACGGTCTTGCCGAGGACCTGGGCGATGCGTTGGTCGATGCGGTCGTCGAGGGAGAGGTGATCGGTCCGGGCGAGGTTTTCCGCGGGCTGGGTCCGCGCCAGGTACTCCATGTCGAGCAGGTACGTGCGGACCTGGCGAGCGACTTCACTGTCACGGAGGAGCATGGCGACGTTGAGTACGGCTCGTCGGGACCAGACGGCCAGGCTGGAGCGGGGCTGTGGGCAACCGTTGTTTTGGGAACTCAAGTTGAGTTCCTTGAATTCTCGCAGCTCAGGACCGCGAAGTACGCGGAGCCCGTTGGACTCGAGCTCCTCCCTGTGACGGCTGAGCAGATTGTTGATCACGGTGTCGGCAACCTCGAAGTACACCGCCACCATCGCTGTCGTCACGTGCACCCCGTCCGGCAGCAGTGACAGCGCCTTCACCCTGTCGAGTACGTCCGTGCGGTCCAGCACGCTGTTGCGCAGGGTCTTGGACTCCAGCAGAGCCGTTTGGTCGATCATGTTCCGCCCCTTCACCCGTCTCGTGGCCGTACGGCCGGGGCAGCGACTCGATTCCCCACCCCATCCGATCAACTAGTCGTGACATATGAAGACACGATCGACGTGCGTACTGGAGTGTGGGGAAGTCGTACAAGCAGTGAGCCCCTGCCGGGACATCCCGGCAGGGGCTCACTGCTTGTACGAGTGGTGCGGGGCGTCAGCCGCCGCCTCCGAAGAAGCCGCCGTTTCCGTTGCCGCCGCCTTGGGGTACGGCGAGCACGGTGACGGTGTCACCCCTGTTGACGGTGGTGCCGGCGGGCGGGGTCGAGTTGCCGACGATCTTGGCGTTCTCGTCCTGGACGCCGCCCGCGACGTTCAGCCCGAGGCCCAGGGCCTGAAGCGTGGCCCTGGCGTCCTTGACGCTGCTGTTCTCAAGCGGCGGGACCTGTACCTGCTGCCCGGCCTGTACCTGGGCGACGGTGATCGCGATGGGCGTGTTCTTCTTGACCGGGTCGCCCGCCTTCGGGTTGGTGCTCTGCACCTTGCCGTTCTGGGCCGGGTCCGTCACCGTCGTGTCGGGGGTGCAGGTCCCTGCCGGTGCCAGGCCCTTCTGCTGCAGTGTGGCCCTGGCCTGGTCACAGGTCTGGCCGGCGACGTCGGGGACGCTGATCAGTTCTTCGGCCTTGGCGACCGTGAGGACGATCTTGGTGCCCTTCTCGACCTCCTGGCCGAGGCGCAGGCTCTGCTCCAGGACCGTGCCGGGCTGCTCCGAAGAGACACGGTCCTTCCTCACCACGTTGAACTGGTACTTGTTGCTTTCCAGCTGCGTCTTGGCGGAGTCGAAGCTCTGGCTCACGACACTCGGTACGACGACCTTCGGCGCGCCCGTCGACACCACCAGCGAGATGGTGTCGCCCTTCTTGACCTCGGCGGGGTACGCGGGGTCCTGGGAGCAGACCTTGCCCTTGGGCTGGTCGTCGCAGGGGCGGCGGGTGGGGTCGGCCAGGGTGAGTCCGCTGTTCTCGGCCATCTTCCGGGCGTCCGGGAGGCTGCTGCCGACGAAGTTCGGGACCTTGAAGGGCTTGTCGTTGTTGTGGCCGGTAACCACGTACTTGCCGATGAGGATCGCGCCGACGAGGACCAGGACGCCCGCGACCACGAGGAGGATCGTGGAGGTGTTGTTCTTCTTCTGCTGCGGGCGTCGCCGGCCGGGGCGGTCGTCGTAGCCGTAGCCGCCGTCGTCGGGGTTCATCGGCGGGAGCATCGTCGTCGCTCCGCCGCCCGGCTCCTGGCGCAGGGCCGTCGTCGCCTGTTCGTCGGGGTAGCCGACGTAGCCGACCGAGTTCATCGTGGCGGTCGCCGCGACCGGCTGGCCGTCGAGGCAGGCCTCGATGTCCAGGCGCATCTCGTCGGCGGACTGGTAGCGGTAGTTCGGGTCCTTGACCAGTGCCTTGAGGACGATGGCGTCCATCTCGGGGGTGATCTCGGGGTCGAACACGCTCGGCGGCTGGGGCTCCTCGCGGACGTGCTGGTAGGCCACGGCCACGGGGGAGTCGCCGACGAAGGGCGGTCGTACCGTGAGCAGCTCGTAGAGGAGGCAGCCCGTGGAGTACAGGTCCGAGCGGGCGTCGACCTGCTCGCCCTTGGCCTGCTCCGGGGAGAGGTACTGGGCGGTGCCGATGACGGCCGCGGTCTGGGTCATGGTCATGCCGGAGTCGCCCATGGCGCGGGCGATGCCGAAGTCCATGACCTTGACCTGGCCGTTGCGCGTCAGCATGACGTTGGCCGGCTTGATGTCACGGTGGACGATGCCCGCGCGGTGCGAGTACTCCAGGGCCTGGAGGATGCCGATGGTCATCTCCAGGGTCCGCTCGGGCAGCAGCTTGCGGCCGGAGTGGAGCAGCTCACGGAGCGTGGAGCCGTCGACGTACTCCATCACGATGTACGGGATCGAGACCCCGTCGATGTAGTCCTCGCCCGTGTCGTAGACCGCGACGATCGCGGGATGGTTGAGCGAGGCGGCCGACTGGGCCTCACGGCGGAACCGGGCCTGGAAGGACGGATCGCGCGCGAGGTCCGCGCGCAGCGTCTTCACTGCCACGGTGCGGCCGAGGCGGGTGTCATGGGCGAGGTAGACCTCCGCCATGCCACCGCGGCCGAGCACGTGGCCCAGTTCGTACCGGCCGCCTAGGCGACGCGGCTCTTCCATAGCTACCTACCAGCCCTCTCCGTCGGTCCCGGCCGGCACGGTGTGTGCGGTCGGAGGCTGCCGTCCGGGCCTACCGTACCCGGCTCTGTTTGTGTGACCTGGCCAAGCCCGTAACCCGATACAGGACCGGTATCCCAACGTGCGCGTATGTGAAGGCGACGTGATCGGGCTCACTTCTTGGAGTTGATGACCGCCTCCATCACGCTCTTCGCGATCGGGGCGGCGAGGCCGCCGCCGGAGATGTCGCCGCGGTTGGCGTTGTCGTCCTCGATGACCACGGCGACCGCGACGGGCGAGCTGCCGTCGGAGAGCTTGGCGAAGGAGATGAACCAGGCGTAGGGGTTCTCGCTGTTCTCGACGCCGTGCTGGGCGGTACCGGTCTTGCCGCCGACGGTGGCGTCGGAGAGCTGCGCGTTCTTGCCGGTGCCGTCCTTGACGACGGTCTCCATCATCGACTGCAGGATCTGGGCGTTCCCCGGGGTCAGCGGCCGGCTCATCTCGGTCGGCTTGGTCTGCTCGACCGGGTCCAGGTTGGAGGACTGCAGCTCGTCGACCATGTAGGGCTTCATCAGCTTGCCGTCATTGGCGACCGCGGAGGCGACCATGGCCATCTGCAGCGGGGTGGCGGCGGTGTTGAACTGGCCGATGGAGGACAGTGCGGTCTGCGAGGTGTTCATCTTGTCGGGGAACACCGACGCGGCGGAGCGGACCGGGATGAACTGCTCGTCGGTGAAGCCGAACTTCTTCGCCTCGGCGAGCATCTTGTCGTTGCCGAGGTCGGCGCCGATCTTGCCGAAGACGGTGTTGCAGGAGAACTGCAGCGCGACGCGCATGGTCGCGTTGTGGCAGGGGATGTTGCCCTCGTTCTCCAGCGGCTTGGTGGTGCCGGGCATGATCCACGGCAGCGGCGAGTCGGTGGGCTGGTCGGCGGAGGGGTACTTGCCGTTCTCCAGCGCGGCCGCGGCGGTGACCACCTTGAAGGTGGAGCCCGGCGGGTAGGTCTCGCGCAGCGCCCGGTTCAGCATCGGGTCGGAGGGGTCGTTCTTCTTCTGGAGCTTGTTCCACGCGGCTGCGTCGCCGTTGCGGTCACCGGAGAAGGACGAGGGGTCGTACGAAGGGTAGGAGGCCAGCGCCAGGATCTTGCCGGTGGAGGGCTCCAGGGCGACGACGGCTCCCTTGGCGCCACGGGCCTTGAGGCCGGCGAACGCGGCCTTCTGCGCGGCGGCGTTGAGGGTGGTGACGACGTTGCCGCCCTGCTTGGGCTTGCCGGTGATCATGTCGAGGGTGTTGCGGAAGAACAGCCGGTCGTCGTTGCCGGTGAGGATGCCGTCGTCGATCTTCTCGAGCTGGCTGGCGTCGAAGGCCTGAGAGGAGTAGCCGGTGACCGGGGCCCACATGGGCCCGTTCTTGTAGGTGCGCTTGTACTTGTAGTCGCCGGCCTTGCTCACCGTCGATCCCGTTATCGGGTTGCCGTCGACGATGATGTCGCCGCGCGGGGAGGCGTAGCGCTCGATGGCCACGCGGCGGTTGGCCGGGTCGGTACGCAGCTTGTCGGCCTGGGCGTACTGGAGCCAGTTGTCGCGGATCAGCAGTGCCAGGACGAGAAGTCCGCAGAAGATCGCGATGCGGCGCAGGGGCTTGTTCACGTCCGGCCTTTCCACAAGCTGACAGGGGCGCCTGTCGCTTCAGTCTCTCGGTGTCGCTGGTGCTGGCGCTCGTCCTCGGCCGCCCACAGTCTAGGGGCAGTGCCTGTGCGGGCGGTCGGACCGGCCGGGGCAACTGGCCGGTGGCCCCGGTCACTTCGCCGGCCTGTGCCGTTCGCCACTCCGCCCGCCCGGGGCGCGGCCGCTTGGACGCGCCCCGGGCGGGCGGTGGTGGAGAGAGTCGTGCCGGGGGTGCTCACGGTCACTCCGCGGTGGGGCCGGAGCTGCCGGGCCGCACGATCTGGGTCATCTCCGCGTCGGGACTGGCGGCGGGAGTGGGCGCGGGGCGGCGGGCCGTGTCGCTGATGCGGATGAGGACGCCGATGAGGGCCCAGTTGGCGATGACGGAGGAACCGCCGTAGGCGATGAAGGGCATCGTCATACCGGTCAGCGGGATGAGTCCCATCACGCCGCCGGCCACGACGAACACCTGGAGCGCGAAGGCGCCGGACAGGCCGATGGCGAGGAGCTTGCCGAACGGGTCGCGGGCGGCGAGGGCGGTGCGCACGCCGCGTTCCGCGATCAGGCCGTAGACGAGCAGGATCGCCATGATGCCGGCGAGGCCGAGTTCCTCGCCGAAGGTGGCGAGGATGAAGTCGGAGTTGGCGGCGAAGCGGATCAGCTCCGAGTGGCCCTGGCCGAGGCCGGTGCCCAGGGTGCCGCCGGAGCCGAACGCCCACAGGGCCTGCTGAGCCTGCTCGGAGTGGAGGATGCCGTCGTGGGTGACGATGCGGCTGAGCTTGTACTCGCGCATCGGGTCGAGCCACGCCTGGACACGCGTCTGGACGTGCGGCTCGAAGCTGGCCACGCCGACGGCGCCCGCAGCGGACATCAGCAGACCGAAGACGATCCAGCTGGTCCGCTCGGTGGCGACGTACAGCATGATCACGAACATGCCGAAGAACAGCAGCGAGGTGCCGAGGTCGGTCTCGAAGACGAGGATGAGGATCGAGATCGCCCAGACGACGAGGATCGGTCCGAGGTCGCGACCGCGCGGCAGGTAGATGCCCATGAAGCGGCGGCTGGCGAGCGCGAGCGCGTCGCGCTTCACCATCAGGTAGCCGGCGAAGAAGATCGCGAGGACGATCTTGGCGAACTCGCCGGGCTGGATGGTGAAGCTGCCGATCTGAATCCAGATCTTGGCGCCGTAGGTGAGGTCGGCGCCGAGGCCGGGGATCAGGGGGAGCAGCAGCAGGACCACCGCGCCCACCATGGAGATGTAGGTGTAGCGCTGCAGCGTGCGGTGGTCCTTGAGGAAGATCAGCACGACGACGAAGAGGACGATGCCCAGGGCCGTGTAGATCAGCTGGTTGGTCGCCTTGCCGCCGGCCTGGCCGATGGACTGCAGCAGCTTGGACTGGTCCAGCCGCCAGATGACGACCAGGCCGAGCCCGTTGAGCAGGGTGGCCAGCGGCAGCAGCAGCGGGTCCGCGTACGGGGCGAACTTCCGTACGGCGATGTGGGCGACGCCGGCCAGCAGGCCGAGGCCCAGCCCGTACCCGAGCAGCCCGGTGGGCACCTCGTCGTTGAGGGCGAGGCCCACGTTGGCGTAGGCGAACACCGGGATGACCACCGCGAAGATCAGCAGGGCCAGCTCGGTGTTGCGGCGGCTCGGCGCACCGATCGAGCCGATCGTGGACGTGTGGTGCGTCGGCGTGTTCGTAGTACTGCTCATCGTGTGACGGGGCCTCTCACGGCTTGCTTACTGCTTGCCGCACTGATCGACGACCTTCTGCTCATCCTCGGACAGGCTCGGGCCGGGCCTGGGCGCGGTGGTCGCGGGCGGGGTCGGGGACTTCGAGGACGTCGGGCCGGTGGCCGACGGGTTCGGGGTCGGCGACGCCTTGGACGTGAGGGAGGTGCGGGTGGTTCCCGTGACCCCTGTGGCCTTGTCCGTGCCGCTCTTCTGCGTGTTCTGGGCCGCCGCGTGGTCGGCGGCCGTGCGTTCGGCCTGCTTCCTGCACGCGGAGGCCTGCAGGGACAGCACGTCGATCTTCGTCCGGGCCTGGTCCAGTCCGCCCGCCGCGATCGTGTTCTTGACCTGCTTCTGCTGGTAGGACGGCAGGTACTTGAGTTCGATCTCGGGGTGGTCCTTCTCCACCTTCGACAGCGAGACCCAGGCCAGGTTCTGGCTGATCCCGCGGTAGAGGGCGACGTGGCTGCCGTTGGTGCCGACGTAGTACTGCGTCTGGGTCCAGCGGTAGCCGCCGTAGAGGCCGCCGCCGATGACCGCGAGGGCGAGGGCGCTGTAGAGCGTTCCCTTCAGCCACTTGCGGCCCTTGCGGGGCTTGGTGAAGTTCTCGTCCTGGTAGCCGTCGAAGTCGCCGTCGGGGACGAAGCCGGTGGTGTCGCCGGAGCCGGGCGGGCCGAACTCGCCGCCGCCCTGGCGGCCGAGGTGGGAGGCGCGGCCGGCCGGGGTCTGCATGATGCCGTTGTCGTGCAGGTGGTGCTGGTTCTCGGCGACGGCGCCGACCACGACCGGGGTGTCGGAGAGCTGTGCGGCGAGGGTGTCTCCGGTGTCCAGGTCGAGGACGTCGGCGACGATCACGGTGATGTTGTCGGGGCCGCCGCCGCGCAGCGCGAGCTGGATCAGCTCCTGCACGGTCTCCTGCGGGCCCTGGTAGCTGGCGAGGGTCTCCTCCATCGTCTGGTGGGAGACGACGCCGGACAGGCCGTCGGAGCAGATCAGGTAGCGGTCGCCGGCCCGGACCTCGCGGATGGACAGGTCGGGCTCGACGTGGTCGCCGCTGCCCAGCGCGCGCATCAGCAGGGAGCGCTGCGGGTGGGTGGTGGCCTCTTCCTCGGTGATGCGGCCCTCGTCGACCAGACGCTGCACCCAGGTGTGGTCCTGGGTGATCTGGGAGAGGACGCCGTCGCGCAGCAGGTAGGCGCGCGAGTCGCCGACGTGGACGAGGCCGAGTCGCTGTCCGGTCCACAGCAGGGCGGTGAGCGTGGTGCCCATGCCCTCGAGCTGGGGGTCCTCCTCGACCATGGCGCGCAGCTGGTCGTTGGCGCGCCGTACGGCGTGGCTGAGGGAGGTGAGGATGTCGGAGCCGGGCACGTCGTCGTCGAGCGTGACCAGGGTGGAGATCACTTCGGAGGAGGCGACCTCGCCGGCCGCCTGGCCGCCCATGCCGTCGGCGATGGCGAGCAGGCGGGGACCGGCGTAACCGGAGTCCTCGTTGCCCTCCCGGATCATGCCCTTGTGCGATCCGGCGGCGAAGCGCAGTGACAGACTCATGCGCACCTCGCCAGTCGGCTCCGGGTACAGCCGGTCGTGTCGAGCCACACTGCCCACCCTCCGGTCGGGAGCGCGCCGGGGGCCGGGGTGTGGCCCGCCGTCGCGCGCTCGCTCCGCTCGCGCTCACTCATGACGTAGCACTACTTCCGCAGCTCGATGACGGTTTTGCCGATGCGGATCGGCGCGCCCAGCGGGATCGGTGTGGGGGTCGTCAGCCGGGACCGGTCCAGGTACGTGCCGTTCGTGGAGCCGAGGTCCTCGACGATCCACTGGCCGTCGCGGTCGGGGTAGATCCTGGCATGCCGGCTGGAGGCGTAGTCGTCGTCCAGCACGATCGTGGAGTCGTGCGCGCGGCCCAGGGTGATGGTCTGGCCCTGGAGCGCGACGGTGGTGCCGGTCAGGATGCCCTCGCTCACCACCAGCTTGCTGGGAGTGTTGCGGCCTCGGCGGCCGCCGCTCTGCTGCGCGCGCTGCTGGCCGCGCTGCTGCGGCGGCGCGGACTGCTGCCGGGCGGCCGGCTGCGGTCGTGCCGCGTCCCGGCGGTTGCCGCGTTGCGGTCCCCGCTGGGTGACACGCGTACCGAACAGGTCGCTGCGGATGACCTGCACGGCCACGATCACGAACAGCCACAGTACGGCCAGGAAACCCAGCCGCATGACCGTGAGGGTCAGCTCTGACATTGCCCCCGCTTCACCCTTCGGCTTGCCGGTAAATGATGGTGCTGCTGCCCACGACGATCCGCGAGCCGTCGCGGAGCGTAGCGCGGGTGGTGTGCTGCCCGTCCACCACGATGCCGTTGGTGGAGCCGAGATCCTGGATCGTCGAGGGCGTTCCGGTCCGGATCTCACAGTGCCGGCGGGAGACGCCGGGGTCGTCGATCCGCACGTCGGCCTCGGTGCTGCGGCCCAGCACCAGGGTCGGGCGGGAGATCTGGTGGCGGGTGCCGTTGATCTCGATCCAGTAGCGGGTGCGTCCGCCGCTCGTCGGGGCGGTCGCGGGCTGCTGGGCTGCGGGCGGGGGGTAGCCGTAGCCGCCGGGGGGCGGCGAGGACGGCATGGGGGGCGCTCCGGCGGGCGGATAGCCGTATCCGCCCTGGGCGCCGCCTCCCGCGGGTCCGGGCCTGCCGGCCGGGGCCGAGGGGGCCTGCTGGTCGCTGGAGCCGGCCAGGGTGCGGCTGCGCACCCGGTACAGGCCGGTGTCCAGGTCGTCGGCCTTCTCCAGGTTGACCTTGATCGGACCCATGAAGGTGTAGCGCTGCTGTTTGGCGTAGTCGCGCACCATGCCGGCCAGCTCGTCGCCGAGCTGTCCGGAGTAGGGGCTGAGGCGCTCGAAGTCCGGCGTGCTCAGCTCCACGATGAAGTCATTGGGTACGACCGTGCGGTCGCGGTTCCAGATCGTGGCGTTGTTGTCGCACTCGCGCTGGAGCGCGCCGGCGATCTCCACGGGCTGGACCTCGGACTTGAACACCTTGGCGAAGGTGCCGTTGACCAGACCTTCGAGACGCTGCTCGAACTTCTTCAGGACTCCCATGGGGCACCTCCTCCGTCGTGGCCGTTCTGCCGTGCCTACTGATCGTATCTACGCGCCCGGCATTCAGCCGGTTCCCCGAGCGGCTCCCGTTTGAACTCTGCCAGGGATCGTAGATGCGGTCGGAACCCAGTGTCCCGCACCCGGGGGTGCACCCGGACCTCCTCCTGGGGAGATGGGCGGGACCGGTACGAGGTTGATACGTGAACCGACGTTCTTCGAGATGTGGCGACGGACACTCCGCGGGGCCGGCGGGGCGGGGGTGCCGGGGGTGCGGTGCGGGGGCGGAACCGGGGAGAAAAGAGGAGGGAGGGGGGAGGGAGAGAGGGGGGAGCGATGGATGGGGCGCGAGCAGGGGTGAGGGGGAGAGGGCGGACGTCGTCGGGTGGACGGCGGGGCGCTGACGGGCGGGTGGGGCGCGGACGGGAAGCGGGTGACGGCGGGTGCGGGACGGCGCGGGCCGGGCGGGGGCAGGGCAGTGGTCGGGGGGAGAGAAGGGATGTGAATCCACCCCGTACGACGTGCTAATGTTCTGCATGTCGGAAGGGGCCAGCCCGAAAGGGAAGAAGCCGGAAGACACGCCCAATGCGCGGGTGGCGGAATAGGCAGACGCGCTGGATTCAGGTTCCAGTGCCCGAAAGGGCGTGGGGGTTCAACTCCCCCCTCGCGCACAGAATCAGAGGGCCCACCGTATTCACGGTGGGCCCTCTGCTGTGTTCCCGGGCGGCCGCGCCGGAGGCCCCCGCGCTGGGAGCGGGTCGAGGTGTGAGTGCCTCGCGGGCGTTTGCGATGTGACGAGTCTCTCAGTCCTTTCCGGTCCGGCAAGGGCCCGGTGACGGTCCGGCGATGGTCCGCGGATCCGGGGACTGTTTCCACTTCTGAGCTGGTGTGCGGGCCTGTTGGGTTCCGGGCAGTGAGCCGGCCGACGGCGGGTCCGGAAGGCTTTCCAAGGGTGAGCCGGCGCTTCGTGACGACCGGAACCCGTTTTCCCCAAGGGGATTCAAAGGGGATTCAAGGGGGGCACAGTCCATCGGCGCGGCCTGGAGGCCGCGATGGCTGTCGGCGCATTCCGTCCTCGCGGGGCCGGTCCGGCACCGGGACGCTCACCTGCCTTGTGGGGAAGCGCACTTGGGGCCACGGCATGACGTGTTTCCGCCACCGGCGCTACGGTTCGGCACGAGTTCAGGTGCGCGTGTACGAGTGCGGGAAGGCGGTCGCGGTGACCGGTGCCGGTGTGGAAGTGGAAGCGGAAGCGGGAGTGGCGGAGACGGCCGGGCGGGGGGCCGAGGTGGGCCGGCTGCCCCGGATACGCGGCTTCGCCCAGTGGCCCCAGCCCGGCTCGCCGAAGGAGCAGGGCAAGGCGCTCAGGACCGCCGTGCCGCGCGACGCCCACCGCACCCTCGACCTCGACGACGCGCGCCCGGACGCGGTCGCCGCGGTCGAGGGGTCCAACACCGGCCGCATACCCGCACTGACCCCGATCCGGGTGGGCCGGATGGCGGCCACCCCCTTCGCCTTCCTGCGCGGCTCGGCCGGCCTCATGGCGTACGACCTCGCGCGCACCCCCATGACCGGGATCGGCACCCAGATATGCGGTGACGCGCACGCCGCCAACTTCGGGCTGTACGGCGACGCCCGCGGCGGCCTGGTCATCGACCTCAACGACTTCGACGAGACCGTGCACGGCCCCTGGGAGTGGGACCTGAAGCGGCTCGCGGCCTCGCTGGTGCTGGCGGGCCGGGAGGCGGGCGCCGACGAGGACACCTGCCGCGCGGCCGCCCAGGACGCGGCCGGCGCCTACCGGCGCACCATGCGGCTCCTCGCCAAGCTGCCCGTGCTGGACGCGTGGAACGCCATCGCGGACGAGGAACTCGTCTCCCACACCGACGCCCACGACCTGCTCGGCACCCTGGAGCGGGTCGCGGAGAAGGCACGGGCCAACACCAGCGGCCGGTTCGCGGCCAAGTCGACCGAGCGGCTGGAGGACGGCGGACGCCGCTTCGTCGACGCTCCCCCGGTGCTGCGCCGGGTCCCGGACGCCGAGGCCGCCGCCGTCGCCGCCTCCCTGGAGTCGTACCTGACGACGCTCTCCGCGGACCGGCTGCCGCTGCTGGCCCGGCACGCCGTGCACGACGTCGCTTTCCGGGTGGTCGGCACCGGCAGCGTCGGCACCCGGTCGTACGTGGTGCTGCTGCTGGACCACCGCGGCGAGCCCCTGGTGCTCCAGGTGAAGGAGGCCCGCCCCTCCGCGCTGGTCCCGCACCTGGCCGCGGCCGGGTTCGAGCCGCCGGCCGCCGGGCACGAGGGGCGCCGGGTGGTCCTCGGGCAGAAGCGGATGCAGGTCGTCAGCGACAACCTGCTGGGCTGGACGACGGTCGACGGACGGCCGTTCCAGGTACGGCAGTTCCGCAACCGCAAGGGCAGCGTCGACCCCGCCGCCCTCGCCGCCGACCAGGTCGACGACTACGGCCGCATGACCGGAGCCCTGCTCGCCCGCGCCCACGCCCACAGCGCCGACCCCCGCCTGATCGCCGGGTACTGCGGCAAGAACGAGGAGCTGGACGAGGCGGTCGCCGCCTTCGCCGTCGCCTACGCCGACCGCACCGAGGCCGACCACGCGGAGTTGGTGACCGCGGTGCGGTCAGGACGGATCGCGGCCGAGTCGGGCGTGTGAGGGCCGGCGGGAGGCTCGGGTGGGCCGGCGGGAGGCTTGGGTGCCGGTGGGAGCTGGACGCGGGCCGGTGGGAGGTGTGTGCGGGCCGCTGGGGCGGCGTGTGGTGGGTGAGGGGCTTTGTGCGGGTGCTGGACTGCGGGGGTGGCTGGCCCGGGGGCGGTAAGGGTGGGCGCGGGCGAAGCGTGGGGACGTGCGGGCCGAGCGGGCCGTGGGGGCGTGGCGCCGGTCCGCCGAGTCCGGCCGGAACGGCCGACGCGTTCCGGCCGTGGCCTACGCTGTCCGGGTGACGACCCCGGAAGCTGAGCAGTCCCAGACACCGCGGCCCGAGGAGCGGCTGGAAAAGGCCGTACGCGCCGCCGAGCAGGCGTTGATCGAGTTCGAGATCGCTGTCGAGACCTTCCGTGTCGAGGTCGAGAACTTCTCCCGGCTGCACGATCAGAAGCTCGGCCCGCTCTACTCCCACATCGAGGAGCTGGACGCCCAGATCGCCGAGGCGAGGGCCGCCCGCACCGGCGACCCCGAGGACATCCGGCGTGCCGAGGAGGCCCGCGCCCACGTCCAGCCGATCCCCGGCGTGGAGGAGCTGCTGCACGGCTGGATGGACGGCCACGGCCTGTTCCCGGAGGCCGCCGCGATGCTCACCGAACAGGCCGTTCGTCCGCCCCAGCGGGTCCGGCCCGGCGAGGAGGCCCGCAAGCTCTACCGCGAGCTGGCACGCAGCGCCCACCCCGACCTCGCCCAGGAGGAGAAGGAACGGCTGCGGCGTGAGGAGTTCATCACCCGCGTCAACTCCGCCTACGCGCGCGGCGACGTGGCCCTGCTGAAGGAGCTGGCCGCGGAGTGGGCCGCGGTCCCGGTGCAGCCCGAGCGGCCGCCGAGCCCCAGCGAGGAGCTGTACGCCCGCCTCGAATGGCTCTCCGAGCGCAAGGAGCTGCTCACCCTGGTCGCCCGCGAGCTGGAGAACGGTGCGATCGCCGGCATGCTGCGGCTGGCCCCGGACGACCCCGACGGCCTCCTGGACGAGATCGCCGGGAAGCTGCTCGCCGACATCCACCAGCGGGAGACCGAGCTGGCCGGGCTGCACGGGCAGGGGTGACTCCCGGCCCGCTTCGGGTAGCGTCGGAGACATGCGTTTCGGAGCTGGTGTGCCCACGGTCGAGGTCACGGACCTCAAGGACGACGACTTTCTGCTGGACGTCCGCGAGGACGACGAGTGGCAGGCGGGTCATGCCGCGGGCGCGCTGCACATCCCCATGAGCGAGTTCGTCGCCCGGTACGGCGAGCTGACCGAGGCCGCCCCGCAGGACGGCCGGGTCAACGTGATCTGCCGCTCCGGCGGCCGCTCGGCCCAGGTCACGATGTACCTGGGCCAGCAGGGCATCGACGCCGTGAACGTCGGCGGCGGCATGCAGGCCTGGGAGTCGGCCGGCCGCCCCGTGGTCACGGACGACGGGCAGCCCGGCTTCGTTCGATAGCCGGCTGAGCGGAGCCCGGCTGAGCGGAGCCCGACCGAGCGGGACCCGACCGGCCTTCGGTTCGGTCCCGGCTCAGCCCCGGCCGGGTCTCAGCGGTCGAAGTCCAGCTCCACCGACTCCGTCACCGGGTGCGACTGGCACGCCAGCACGTACCCGGCCTCCGTCTCCTCCGTCTCCAGCGCGAAGTTGCGGTCCATGCGGATCTCGCCGGAGACGAGGAAGGCCCGGCAGGTGCCGCACACGCCGCCCTTGCAGGCGTAGGGGGCGTCGGGCCGGTTGCGCAGGACCGTGTCCAGCAGCGACTCGCCGTCCTGGACCGGCCAGGTGCCGCCGCGTCCGTCGAGCCGGGCGGTGACGGTGCTGTGCGCGGGCGCCTGTCCGGTGGCCGCCGGCGCCGAACCCCCGTCCACGTGGAAGATCTCCTGGTGGATCCGGGTCCGGTCCACGCCCAGCCCGCGCAGCGCCTCCTCCGCGCCCTGCACCAGCCCGTACGGCCCGCACAGGAACCATCCCGCCACCTGGTCCACCGGCAGCAGCGCGGGCAGCAGTCCCGCGAGCCGCTCCCGGTCCAGCCGTCCGGACGGCAGGCCCGCCTGCTGTTCCTCCCGGGAGAGCACGGTCACCAGCTGCAGGCGTTCCGGATAGCGGTCCTTCAGATCCGCGACCTCTTCCAGGAACATCGTCGAGGCCGCCGTGCGGTCGCCGCGTATCAGGCAGAAACGGGCCTCCGGCTCCCGTGCCAGCAGCGTGGCGACGATCGACAGCACCGGGGTGATGCCGCTGCCGCCGACGACCGCCGCGTACCAACCCGGGGCCGGGTCCAGCGTGAAGCGGCCGGCCGGGGTCATGACCTCCAGCTCGTCCCCGACGCCGATCTCCTTCAGCGCGTACGTCGAGAAGGCACCGCCGTCGACCAGCCGCACGCCCACCCGCAGGGTGCCGGGGCCCGCACCGGCCGGGTCGGGGGCCGGGGAACAGATCGAGTAGGTACGCCGTATCTCGACGCCGTCCGCGCTGCGCCGCAGGGTGAGGTGCTGGCCGGGCGCGTGCCGGTACTCCTCCCGCAGCTCGGGCGGGACGGTGAGGGTGAGGGCGACGGAGTCATCGGTGAGCCGGTCGACCGCGGCCACGGGGAGCGGGTGGAAGCGTGCCATCACAACTCCTTGAAGTGGTCGAAGGGTTCACGGCAGCCGAGACAGCGGCGCAGCGCCTTGCAGGCGGTGGAGGAGAACCTGCTCAGCAGCTCGGTGTCGGCGGACCCGCAGTGCGGGCAGCGCACCGGGTCGGGCTGTCCCGCTTCTTCCGTGGCGGTGTGCGCCGAGGTGGTGTGCGCAGGGGTGGTGCGGGTCGGTCCCAGGGACACGGCGACCGGACCGGGGTCGTGGTGTTCGCGTGGGGGAGCGATGCCGAACTCCTGGAGTTTGCGGCGCCCTTCGGGGGTGATGTCGTCGGTCGACCAGGCGGGCGCGAGCACCGTGCGGACGGTGACCTCACGCATGCCGTGGGCGCGCAGCACCCGCTCGATGTCCATGCTCATCGCCTCGATGGCGGGGCAGCCGGTGTAGGTCGGGGTCAGATCGACCTCCACCGCGCCGGTGTCGGCGACGTGCACCGCGCGCAGGACGCCGAGCTCCTGGAGGGTGAGCACGGGCAGTTCGGGGTCGGGTACCGAACCGGCCAGCTCCAGCAGCTCCGCCTCCAGGGCGGTGGCGGTCACCATGACGCTCCCGGGTGGCTGCGGTGCAGATGCTGCATCTCGGCGAGCATCCGCCCGAAGGACTCGGTGTGCAGGCCCTGCCGGCCCGCGCCCGCCGCCCAGGCGCCGGTGCGCGGCCCTTCGGGCACGGTCAGGGTGGCCCGGCCGAGTATGTCCGCCACCGACTCCGTCCAACGGGCCTCCATGGCCTGCCAGTCGACGTCCACGCCCTCGACCGGCTGGAACATCTCGCCGGTGAACCGCCACAGCGCCGCGCAGGCCCGACCCATCCGTTCCTGGCTGAGGGCGGTGCCGTCGCCGAGCCGCAGGGTCCACTGCTCGGCGTGGTCGCGGTGGTAGGCGACCTCCTTGACGGCCTTTGCGGCCAGCGGGGCGAACGGCCCGTCTCCGGCGGCGAGTTCCGCGTACAGCAGGTGCTGGTAGGTGGAGAAGTACAGCTGGCGGGCGATGGTGTGGGCGAAGTCGCCGTTCGGCTGCTCGACCAGCTGGAGGTTGCGGAAGGCGCGTTCCTCGCGCAGATAGGCCAGGTCGTCCTCGTCGCCTGCCATGGAGAGCAGGATGCGGGCCTGGCCGAGGAGGTCGAGGGCGATGTTGGCGAGGGCGACCTCCTCCTCCAGGACGGGGGCGTGCCCGGCCCACTCCCCCAGGCGGTGGGAGAGCACCAGGGCGTCGTCGCCGAGGGCGAGCGCGGCGGTCGCGGGGACGGTCGCGGTCACAGGTGCTTCACCCCTTCCGGGATGTCGTAGAAGGTCGGGTGCCGGTAGGGCTTGTCGGCGGCCGGCTCGAAGAACGGGTCCTTCTCGTCGGGCGAGGAGGCGGTGATCACGGCGGCCGGGACGACCCAGATCGAGACGCCTTCGCCGCGCCGGGTGTACAGGTCGCGGGCGTTGCGCAGGGCCAGCTCCGCGTCGGGGGCGTGCAGGCTGCCGGCGTGGGTGTGGGAGAGGCCGCGCCGGGAGCGCACGAAGACCTCCCACAGGGGCCAGTCGGTGTTCGTCATGCTCGCCTCTCTCCTGTCGCACCGGTGGTTCCGGTGTGCTTGGCCGCGTAGGCCGCGGCCGCCTCCCGTACCCAGGCGCCCTCGTCGTGTGCGCGGCGGCGCTGGGTGATCCGCTGCTCGTTGCACGGGCCGTTGCCCTTGAGGACCTCCCAGAACTCCGTCCAGTCGATCGCTCCGAAGTCGTGGTGCTCCCGTTCCTCGTTCCACCGCAGGTCGGGGTCGGGGAGGGTGAGGCCGAGGGACTCGGCCTGGGGGACGGCGATGTCGACGAAGCGCTGGCGCAGCTCGTCGTTGGAGTGGCGCTTGATCTTCCATTCCATCGACTGCGCGGAGTGCAGCGACTCGTCGTCGGGCGGGCCGAACATCATCAGCGAGGGCCACCACCAGCGGTCGACGGCGTCCTGCGCCATCGCGTGCTGTTCCGGGGTGCCGTTGCTGAGGGCGAGCAGCAGCTCGTAGCCCTGGCGCTGGTGGAAGGACTCCTCCTTGCAGATCCGCACCATGGCGCGCGCGTACGGGCCGTAGGAGCAGCGGCACAGCGGGACCTGGTTGGTGATCGCGGCGCCGTCCACCAGCCAGCCGATGGCGCCGACGTCGGCCCAGGTCAGCGTGGGGTAGTTGAAGATCGAGGAGTACTTCTGGCGGCCGCTGTGCAGCTTGTCGAGCAGTTCTTCGCGGCCGGTGCCGAGGGTCTCGGCGGCGCTGTACAGGTACAGGCCGTGGCCGGCCTCGTCCTGGACCTTGGCCATCAGGATCGCCTTGCGGCGCAGGCTGGGGGCCCGGGTGATCCAGTTGGCCTCCGGCTGCATGCCGATGATCTCGGAGTGCGCGTGCTGGGCGATCTGCCGGACGAGGGACGCGCGGTAGGCGTCGGGCATCCAGTCGCGCGGCTCGATGCGCTCGTCCGCGGCGACGGCGGTGTCGAAGGCGTGCTGGTAAGCCGCCGTGTCGTCGGCGGTGCCTGGTGCCCCGGCTGCCCCGTCCGCCTGTGTGCGGGCCGTGCCGGGCGCGGCTGCTGTGGCCATGCGGTCCCCCTGACCTCGGGCTCTGCGTGGAACACGTCCCGACCGATCGTTCGGTCCGTGCGCATCAATGGTGTGCCGGGCCGCGGTCGGGTGTCAACCGCTGTGGAAAACGCCCAGGGAAACGCGGAAAAGGCTGCGGGCCGCCTGTGGACAACTCCGCCGCACCGGGGACCGTGACTGCGGCACGGCGGGGATCGCGGGAGGTGAGAGAGGTGAGGTGGGGCCCCGCCCGGCAGGGGCGGCGGGCGCGGGCGACGTCGCACGGGGGCGCTGCCCGCGGGCCGCACGGGGATGCCGCGAGTCGTCGCGGGGCGCCGCGTGCCGAACGGCGTGGTGAGGGCGACGGCTTCCGGGCCGTACCCGGGGCTGCGCCCGGCGGGCCCCGCTGAGTACCGTTCCGTGCGAGCGCCGACCAAGGGGGCGCTCGTGGGTCATGAGGCGCCTGTGCCGGGCGGCCGGACGACAGAGCGGAAACGGGGGACGGGCCGGAATGGACGCGTACGAAGAGGACGCGCGGGCCCCGCGCGGGCCGGACGGCCCGCGCGGGCTGACCGGGACGGCCGAGGCGGACACGACGGCCGACGCGGACGAGAGGGCCGAGGCGGCGGCGAAGACGGCTGAGGCGACAGGGGCGGCTGGGGTGGCTGGCGCGGCTGGGACGACTGAGACGGCTGGGTCGCGGTCCCTGGAGGATTCCGGGGACTCCGAAGGACCGCAGGACGGCATCGCCCCGCCCGCCGACGGCCCGGGCACGGGTGACTCGGCGTCCTCAGCGGCTTCGGCCTCTTCGGCCTCTTCGGCGGCCTCGGCGTCATCCGTGTCTCTCGCGTCGACCGGGTCCCCCGCGTCGCCGGAGCCCTCCGTACTTCACGGCGACGGCGACGGCGCCGGCATCGCCGCGCTCTCCCGTCCCTACCGGGTCGCCGCCGCGGTGGTGCTCGCGGCGGTCGCCGTCACCACGTGTGTGCACCTCGGCATGGTGTTCCTGAGTCTCGCGCCGGCGAACACGGTGACCAAGAAGCACGGCAAGGTCGTCGAGGACTGGGTCTACCCGGAGTTCGAGCAGAACTGGAAACTGTTCGCCCCCAATCCGCTCCAGCAGAACATCGCCGTCCAGGCGCGCGCCAAGGTGCGGACGAAGGGCGGCGGCCTGTACACCACCGGCTGGTACGACCTCTCCGCGCAGGACGGTGCCGCGATAGACGGCAACCTCGCGCCCAGCCACACCCAGCAGAACCAGCTGCGCCGCGGCTGGGACTTCCTCGTCGCCACGCACGGCACGGACGACCGGTTCGTGGGCGTGCGCGGCGCGCTCGCCGAGCACTACGTGCGCCGGATCGTGGTGATGCGCCTGTACCGCGGCGACACACTCGGCAAGGAGGGCGTCATACAGAGCGTCCAGGTCCGTTCCCGAACCACCAATGTGCGGCCGCCCGCCTGGAGCGGCGAGAAGATCTCCGTGAAGCCCGTCTACCGGATGCTGTCCTGGTGGACGGTGCCCGGCGACGAGGCCGCGGGAGGTGTGCGGTGAACCGGTTCTCCCTGACGCTCTCGCGCGGCATAGCCCGCGTCACCGGATCGGCCCTGGGCCCGTACCAGAGCGCCGTGATCCGCATCGGCTTCGCCGCGACCTGGCTGCTGTTCCTGCTGCGTGAGTTCACCCACCGCCAGGACCTGTACGGTCCCGACGGTCCCTGGAGCTGGGGACTCGCCCAGCGCCTGATCTCCGACAACCACGCCTTCACGGCCCTGATGTGGTTCGAGGGCCGGTTCTGGTTCGAGACCTGCTACGCGCTGGCCGTCCTCGCCGGTGTGGCCCTGCTGCTCGGCTGGCGCACCCGGACCGCCTCGGTGCTGTTCATGGTCGGGGTGCTGTCGCTGCAGAACCGCAGCGTCTTCGTGGGGGACGGCGGCGACAACGTCCTGCACCTGATGTCGATCTACCTGGTGTTCACGCGCTGCGGCCGGGTGTGGTCGCTGGACGCGCGACGGGCGGCCCGTGCCGAGGCGGCACGCGCGCGCGGGGAGTGCGTTCCCGCGGACCGGGTGGGCCCGGCGCTGTGGGTGGTGCTCGGCCTGGCGTTCGGCGGGGTGACGCTGGCGGGCCGGTCCGGGGGAGGCTGGCTGGTGCCGGCGCTGCTGTGGACCGTGTGGGTGGGGCTCGGCCTGTGGTGGGCCGTCGGACGCTGGGCGAAGTCCCCGCAGCCGCGGATGCTGCTGGAGGTGGTCGCCGACGTCCTGCACAACGGCGCCCTCGCGGTGATCATGGCGGAGGCCTGCCTGATCTACGCCACCGCCGGCTGGTACAAGATCCAGGGGTCGCGCTGGCAGGACGGCACCGCCGTCTACTACCCGCTCCACCTGGACTACTTCTCGCCTTGGCCGGCCCTCGCGGACCTGATGTCCTCCAGCGGCACGATGATGATGATCGCGGCCTACGGGACGGTCATGGTGCAGGTCGCCTTCCCGTTCACGCTGTTCAACCGGCGGGTCAAGAACGTCCTGCTGGTGCTGATGATGACCGAGCACGCCGTGATCGCGGTCGTGCTCGGGCTGCCTTTCTTCTCGCTGGCGATGATCACCGCGGACGCGGTGTTCCTGCCGACGGCGTTCCTGCTGCTCCTCGGTGGCTGGGTGGCCCGCGCGCGCGGGCGGCTGTTCCGGCGTGGCGAGGGGGACCGCACGCTGCCGTCGCCCCGTGCCCCGGAGGAGAGCGGCGCAGGACGCGTAGGGTTCACCGCATGACCGACCCCCTGATCAGCTGGCGTGAGTGCGCCGGCAGCGCAGTGCTGCTCGACGGCTTCCACGCCCTCAAGCACGCGCTGCGCTTCGGGGCGGAGGTGCGGATGGCGGTCGCCACCGACCGGCGTGCGGCGCTCGCCCTCGCCGACGAGCTGGCCGGGGACGTCCGGGACAGGCTGGACGCGCTGCTGACGCAGGTGTCCGCGGAGGCGTACGCCTCCCTCGTGCCGCGTCCCCATCCGACCGGGGTGGCGGCGCTCGCCGTACGGCCGTCCCGCGAGGCCAATCTGCGGACGCTGGCCCACACCCCGCGCACCGCCCCCGTGGTGGTCCTCGACGACCCGCGCAACCTCGGCAACGCGGGCGCCGTGATCCGGCTGGCCGCCGGCTTCGGCGCGACCGGGGTGGTCACCACGGGCACGCTCGACCCCTGGCATCCCACGGTGGTGCGCGGCGGGGCGGGGCTGCACTTCGCGACCGCCGTGGAGCGGCTCGACGTCGGCGAACTGCCTTCCGGGCCGCTGTTCGCCCTCGATCCGGAGGGCGACGACATCCGGGGCGTCAAGCTGCCCGACGACGCCGTGCTGGCGTTCGGCTCGGAGCGCAGCGGCCTGTCGGCGGAGCTGCGCGCGCGAGCGGATCATCTGCTGGCGCTGCCGATGCGCCCCCAGGTCTCCAGCTACAACCTGGCCACCAGTGTGGCCATGACGCTGTACCACTGGAGTGCGTCCGGGGGCGCACCCTCGGCTTCCTAGGCGTCGCGGCGGACCTCGACGACGCGGAAGCGGTTCGCCACGAACGCGCCGTCGGTGAGGGCCGCGTTCGCCGCCGGGTTGCCGCCCGAGCCATGGAAGTCGGAGAAGGCGGCGGTCTGGTTCACGTAGACCCCGCCGGTCAGGTTGAGCGACAGCTGGGCGGCCTCCTCCAGGCACACCTCCTCGATGGCCCGGGCGACCTCCGGGTCGGTGGTGTACGCGCCGACCGTCATCGCGCCCTTCTCGCGGACCGTGCGGCGCAGCAGCTCCACCGCGTCGGCCACCGAGGCGACCGCGACGGCGAAGGAGACCGGGCCGAAGCACTCGCTCATGTAGGCGGCCTCGGCGTCCGGCTTGGCGCCGTCCAGCTTGACGACGACGGGGGTGCGCACGACCGCGTCCGGGAACTCCGGGTTGGTGATCTCGCGGGAGGCGAGGGCGACGTCGCCGAGTCCGGACGCCGCTTCCAGGCGGGCCTTGACGTCCGGGTTGACGATCGCGCCCAGCAGGGCGTTGGCGCGCGCGTCGTCGCCGAGCAGGCCGTCGACCGCGCGGGCGAGGTCGGCGGTCACCTCGTCGAAGGTCTTGTGGCCCTCGTCGGTGCGGACGCCCTCGCGCGGGATCAGCAGGTTCTGCGGGGTGGTGCACATCTGGCCGCTGTACAGGGACAGCGAGAACGCCAGGTTGGACAGCATCCCCTTGTAGTCGTCGGTGGACTCCACGACGACCGTGTTGACGCCGGCCTTCTCGGTGTAGACCTGCGCCTGGCGCGCGTTGGCCTCCAGCCAGTCGCCGAAGGCGGTGGAGCCGGTGTAGTCGATGATCCGGATCTCGGGGCGGGTGGCGAGCGTCTTGGCGATGCCCTCGCCGGGCCGCTCGGTGGCCAGCGCGACCAGGTTCGGGTCGAAGCCGGCCTCGGCGAGCACCTCCCGGGCGACCTGGACGGTCAGCGCGAGCGGCAGCACCGCGCGCGGGTGGGGCTTGACCAGGACCGCGTTGCCGGTGGCCAGGGAGGCGAACAGGCCCGGGTAGCCGTTCCAGGTCGGGAAGGTGTTGCAGCCGATGACCAGGCCGATGCCGCGCGGGACCGGAGTGAACGTCTTGGTCAGCGCCAGCGGGTCGCGCTTGCCCTGCGGCTTGGACCACTCCGCCGTGCCGGGCGTGCGGACCTGCTCCGCGTACGCGTACGCCACCGCCTCCATGCCGCGGTCCTGGGCGTGCGGGCCGCCGGCCTGGAACGCCATCATGAAGGCCTGGCCGCTGGTGAGCATGACCGCGTGCGCGAACTCGTGCGTGCGGTCGCTGATCCGCTTCAGGATCTCCAGGCAGACCGCCGCGCGCAGCTCCGCTCCCGCGTCCCGCCAGGCGCGCTGTCCCGCCTTCATCGCGGGCAGCAGCGCGTCGACGTCCGCGTGCGGGTAGGTCACGCCCAGCTCGACGCCGTACGGCGAGACCTCGCCGCCGACCCAGTCGTCGGTGCCGGGCTGGCCGAGGTCGAGACGGGTGCCGAGGACGGCGTCGAAGGCGGCCTTGCCGGCGGCCGCGTCCAGGCTGCCGTGCTCGCCGTACGCCTTGGGGTGCTCGGGGTGGGGGGACCAGTACGCGCGCGTGCGGATCGCTTCCAGGGCCTGGTCGAGAGTGGGCCGGTGCTTCGCGATCAGTTCGTGGGGGGTCGGCTGGGCGGTCATGCGGGACCAACTCCTCGTCTGCAGAACTCGTCTTCGAGTTCATGACCTGGGCGGAAACGGAGAAAGCACAGCGGGATCGAGCGGTCAGAGCTAGAGTAACCGAACGATCGGTCGGGACAAGGGGGTCCGCCGCATCTGTGGACAACGTCGTGCGGGAGGATCGCGCACATGACAGCAATCGACCTCAGCAGCCCCGTGGCCGTCGTCGGCACCGGCACCATGGGCCAGGGCATCGCCCAGGTCGCGCTGGTCGCCGGCCACCCCGTGCGGCTGTACGACACCGTGCCCGGGCGCGCCCAGGAGGCGGCCGACGCGATCGGCGCGCGCCTGGACCGCCTCGTGGCGAAGGACCGGCTCACCCCGGCGGACCGGGACGCGGCGCGCGCCCGGCTCACGCCCGTCGACGCCATCGGCGCGCTGGCCGACTGCGCGTTGGTCGTCGAGGCCGTACTGGAGCGGCTGGACGTCAAGCAGGAGCTCTTCCGGGAGCTGGAGCGGACCGTCTCCGAGGACTGCCTGCTCGCCACCAACACCTCGTCCCTGTCGGTGACGGCCATCGGCGGCGTCCTCGCCAACCCCGGCCGCTGCGTGGGCCTGCACTTCTTCAACCCGGCCCCGCTGCTGCCGCTGGTCGAGGTGGTCTCCGGGTTCGCCACCGACGTCACGTCGGCCACGCGCGCGTACGAGACCGCCCGTGCCTGGGGCAAGACCCCGGTGGCCTGCGCGGACACGCCGGGCTTCATCGTCAACCGCATCGCCCGGCCCTTCTACGCCGAGGCCTTCTCCGTGCACGAGATCCAGGGCGCCGAACCGGCCACCGTCGACGCCGTCCTGCGCGAGTGCGGCGGCTTCCGGATGGGCGCCTTCGAACTGACCGACCTCATCGGGCAGGACGTCAACGAGTCCGTCACCCACTCGGTGTGGCAGTCCTTCTTCCAGGACGTCCGCTTCACGCCCTCCCTCGCCCAGCGCAGGCTGGTCGAGTCCGGCCGGCTCGGCCGCAAGTCCGGGCGCGGCTGGTACGACTACGCCGACGGCGCCGAGCGCCCCGAGCCGCACACCGCGGAGAAGGAGCAGGCGCCCGCGTACGTCACCGTCGAGGGCTCGCTCGGCCCCGCGTCCGAACTGCTCGCGATGATCCGCGAGGCGGGCATCCAGGTCCGCGAGGAGGAAGAGGAGAACGGCTCCTTCCTGGTGCTGCCGAGCGGCGGCGACCTGGTCCTCGTCGACGGCCAGACCTCCGTGGAGTTCGGCGACGTCGTCTACTTCGACCTCGCCCTCGACTACCGGGCGGCCACCCGCATCGCCCTGTCCGCCTCCCAGGACACCTCGCCGCAGACCCTCGCCGAGGCCATCGGCCTCTTCCAGGCGCTCGGCAAGGACGTCAGTGTCATCGGCGACGTCCCCGGCATGATCGTGGCCCGCACGGTGGCCCGCATTATCGACCTCGCGCACGACGCCGTCGTCAAGGGTGTCGCCACCGAGGAGGACATCGACACCGCGATGCGGCTGGGCGTCAACTACCCGCTCGGACCCTTCGAGTGGAGCCGCAGGCTCGGCCGCCGCTGGGCCTACGACCTGCTGGAAGACATGCACGACCGCGATTCCTGCGGCCGGTACGCGCCATCCCTCGCACTCCACCGCCACGCCCACGCCCACGCCTCCGACAAGCGGGAGGGCACCTCATGACCACCGCACGGCGCGACACCTACACCCCCGAGACGCTGCTCTCCGTCGCCGTCCAGGTCTTCAACGACCGCGGCTACGACGGCACGTCCATGGAGCACCTGTCCAAGGCGGCGGGCATCTCCAAGTCGTCGATCTACCACCATGTCAGCGGCAAGGAGGAGCTGCTGCGCCGGGCCGTCAGCCGGGCGCTGGACGGCCTGTTCGCGATCCTGGAGGAGGAGCACGCGTGCGTGGGCCGGCCCGTGGACCGGCTGGAACACGTCGTACGGCGCATGGTCGAGGTGCTCATATCCGAGCTGCCGTACGTCACGCTGCTGCTGCGCGTGCGCGGGAACACCGAGACCGAGCGGTGGGCGCTGGAGCGGCGCCGGGACTTCGACCACCGTGTCGCCGAGCTGCTGAAGGCCGCCGCCGACGACGGGGACGTACGCGCGGACGTCGAGGTGCGGCTGGCGACCCGGCTGGTCTTCGGGATGATCAACTCCGTCGTGGAGTGGTACCGGCCCGAGGCGCGCGGCGCCAGTGGGCGCGAGGTGGCCGAAGCCGTGGCCCGGCTGGTCTTCTCCGGCCTGCGCCGGGACTGAGGCAGGGCAGGGGAAGGGCAGGGGAAGAGCAGGGGGAGCGGGGCGGGGCCGGGGCTCAGGTCTCCGGTTCCAGGTCCTCCTCCTCGAACACCAGCAGCGTGCGGGTGCTGAGGACCTCCGGGATCGCCTGGAGCCGGGTGAGCACCAGCTCGCGCAGCGCCCTGTTGTCGGGCGTGTGCACCAGGAGCAGGACGTCGAAGTCGCCGCCCACCAGGGCGATGTGGGAGGCGCCCGGCAGCTCCCTCAGCTGCTCGCGGACCGTGCGCCAGGTGTTCTGGACGATCTTCAGCGTGACGTACGCCGACGTGCCGTGCCCGGCCCGCTCGTGGTCGACGCGGGCGCTGAAGCCGCGGATCACCCCGTCCTCGACGAGCCGGTTGATCCGCGCGTAGGCGTTGGCGCGGGAGACGTGGACGCGTTCGGCGACGGACCGTATCGAGGCGCGGCCGTCCGCCTGGAGGATCTTCAGGATGTCCTGGTCGATGGCGTCCAGCGGCCGGGGCGGCGGTAGCACGGCAGCGTCCTCCGGGCCCTGGGCCATTTGTTCAGGTGCCATGTCCCCCCGCTTCACCGCCGTGGACGTCCTGCATTCATTCCAGGTTGTGCAGAACCGTTTGTCCACAGCCTGGCGGGGCCTGTAGCCAAAATGTGCCGGCGACCGAACAATCGGTAGGTGAGGCGGGTCACAGCCGACCCGTCTCTCGTAGCCGCTCCCACGAGGAGGTGCCGTCATGACGGTCATGGAGCAGCGAGGCGGATACCGGTCGTCGCCGCCGCCCGCCTGGCAGCCCCGCATGGACCCCGCGCCGCTGCTGCCCGACGCCGAGCCCCACCGCGTCCTCGGCACCGAGGCGGCCGCCAAGGCCGACCCCGACCTGCTGCGCAGGCTCTACGCCCAGTTGGTCCGGGGCCGCCGGTACAACGTCCAGGCAACCGCCCTGACCAAGCAGGGCCGTCTCGCGGTCTACCCCTCCACCACCGGCCAGGAGGCCTGCGAGGTCGCCGCCGCGCTGGCCCTCGAAGAGCGCGACTGGCTCTTCCCCAGCTACCGCGACACGCTCGCCGTCGTCGCCCGGGGGGTGGACCCCGTCGAGGTCCTCACCCTGCTGCGCGGCGACTGGCACAACGGCTACGACCCCCATGCCCACCGCGTGGCCCCGCTGAGCACCCCGCTGGCCACCCAGCTCCCGCACGCCGTCGGCCTCGCGCACGCCGCCCGCCTCAAGGGGGATGATGTCGTCGCGCTCGCCATGGTCGGCGACGGCGGCACCAGCGAGGGCGACTTCCACGAGGCGCTGAACTTCGCCGCCGTCTGGCAGGCACCGGTCGTCTTCCTGGTGCAGAACAACGGCTTCGCCATCTCCGTCCCGCTCGCCAAGCAGACCGCCGCGCCCTCCCTGGCCCACAAGGCCGTCGGCTACGGCATGCCGGGCCGGCTGGTCGACGGCAACGACGCCGCCGCCGTGCACGAGGTGCTCACCGAAGCGGTACGCCGCGCGCGTGAAGGCGGTGGCCCCACCCTGGTCGAGGCGGTGACCTACCGCATCGACGCCCACACCAACGCCGACGACGCCACCCGCTACCGCGGTGACGCCGAGGTCGAGGCGTGGCGCGCGCACGACCCCGTCCAGCTGCTGGAGCGCGAACTCACCGCGCGCGGCCTGCTGGACGAGGCCGGCATCGAAGCCGCCCGGCAGGACGCCGAGGCGATGGCCGCCTCCTTGCGTGAGCGGATGAACCAGGACCCCGAACTCGACCCCATGGACCTGTTCGACCACGTCTACGCCGAGAACACCGCGCAACTGCGCGAACAGCGCGCCCTGCTGCGCGCCGAACTCGACGCCGAACAGGCCGACCAGGACGACCGGGCAGACCGCGACGACCAGGAAGGCGACCAGCGATGACGACCGTCGCCGCCAAGCCCGCCACCATGGCGCAGGCCCTCACGCGCGCGATGCGTGACGCGATGGCCGCCGACCCCACCGTGCACGTCATGGGCGAGGACGTCGGCACCCTCGGCGGTGTCTTCCGGGTCACCGACGGACTCGCCAAGGAGTTCGGCGAGGACCGCTGCACCGACACCCCGCTGGCCGAGGCGGGCATCCTCGGCACCGCCGTCGGCATGGCCATGTACGGCCTCAGGCCGGTGGTGGAGATGCAGTTCGACGCCTTCGCCTACCCGGCGTTCGAGCAGCTGATCAGCCACGTCTCACGGATGCGCAACCGCACGCGCGGCCGGATGCCCCTGCCGATCACCGTGCGCGTCCCCTACGGCGGCGGCATCGGCGGGGTCGAGCACCACAGCGACTCCTCCGAGGCGTACTACATGGCCACCCCCGGCCTGCACGTCGTCACCCCGGCCACCGTCGCCGACGCCTACGGGCTGCTGCGCCAGGCGATCGCCTCCGACGACCCGGTCGTCTTCCTGGAGCCCAAGCGCCTGTACTGGTCCAAGGACGCCTGGAACCCCGAGCACCCCACGGACGTCGAGCCGATCGGGCGCGCGGTGGTGCGACGCCCCGGCAGCAGCGCCACGCTCCTCACCTACGGCCCGTCCGTGGCTGTCTGCCTGGAGGCCGCCGAGGCCGCCCAGGCGGAGGGCTGGGACCTGGAGGTCGTCGACCTGCGCTCCCTGGTGCCGTTCGACGACGAGACGGTCTGCGCGGCCGTACGGCGTACCGGACGCGCGGTCGTCGTGCACGAGTCGACCGGGTTCGGCGGTCCGGGCGGCGAGATCGCGGCCCGCGTCACCGAGCGCTGCTTCCACCATCTGGAGGCGCCGGTGCTGCGCGTGGCCGGCTTCGACATCCCCTACCCGCCGCCCATGCTGGAGCGGCACCACCTGCCCGGCGTCGACCGCATCCTGGACGCCGTGGCACGCCTGCAGTGGGAGGCCGAGGGCTGATGGCACAGGTGCTGGAGTTCAAGCTCCCCGACCTCGGCGAAGGCCTCACCGAGGCGGAGATCGTGCGCTGGCTGGTGCGGGTCGGCGACGTCGTCGCCGTCGACCAGCCGGTCGTCGAGGTCGAGACGGCCAAGGCGATGGTCGAGGTCCCCTGCCCCTACGGCGGCGTGGTCACCGCCCGCTACGGCGAGGAGGGCACGGAACTGCCCGTGGGAGCGCCCCTGCTGACGGTCGCCGTGGGCCCGCGGACCCCGGAAGCGGAAGCGGAGGCCGGGGGATCGGGCAACGTCCTGGTCGGCTACGGCACCTCCGAGGCGCCCACCCGGCGCCGCAGGGTGCGGCCGGCACCGGTGACCGCGGGCCCGGCGGGCGCGCGGGCCGGGACGCCCACCGCGCCGGAGTACCGCCCGGCGAACGGCAGCACCGCAGCGGCCGGCACGGGCGGCACGGCCGCCCGGGACGCGGGCGCGGCCTTCGCCGGCACCGTTCTCGCACGCGAGAGCGCACCCCTCGCCGAAGGGCCCGTCCCCGTCATCTCGCCCCTCGTGCGCAAGCTCGCCCGCGACAACGACCTGGACCTGCGCGTGCTGACCGGCTCGGGCCCGGACGGTCTGATCCTGCGCGTGGACGTCGAGACCGTCCTGCGCGCCCGGACGGTCCAGGACGGCCGTACGGCCGGAGCCGCCACCCTTCCGGCGGCGACCGGGGTCACGACCGGTCCGGCACCGGCCCCGTCGGCCCCCGTCTCACCGGCCCCCCTCTCACCGGCCGGGCACCCCGAGGGCGTCCGTATCCCCCTCAAGGGCATCCGCGGCGCCGTCGCGGACAAGCTCGCGCGCAGCCGCCGCGAGATCCCGGACGCGACCTGCTGGGTCGACGCCGACGCCACCGAACTCATGCGCGCGCGGGCCGCCATGAACGCCGCCGGAGGACCGAAGATCTCCCTCCTCGCGCTGCTCGCCCGCGTCTGCACCGCCGCTCTCGCCCGGTTCCCCGAGCTGAACTCCTACGTCGACACCGACGCCCGCGAGGTCGTCCGACTCGGCCATGTGCACCTCGGGTTCGCCGCGCAGACCGAGCGCGGACTGGTCGTGCCGGTCGTCCGGGACGCCCACGCACGCGACGCGGAGTCGCTGACGGCCGAGTTCGCCCGGCTCACCGACGCCGCCCGCACCGGCACGCTCACACCCGGCGAACTCACCGGTGGCACCTTCACGCTGAACAACTACGGGGTCTTCGGCGTCGACGGATCCACCCCGATCATCAACCACCCCGAGGCGGCCATGCTCGGCGTCGGCCGCATCATCCCCAAACCGTGGGTGCACGAGGGCGAGCTGGCGGTGCGCCAGGTCGTGCAGCTCTCGCTCACCTTCGACCACCGGGTGTGCGACGGCGGCACGGCGGGCGGCTTCCTGCGATACGTGGCGGACTGCGTGGAACAGCCGGCGGTGCTGCTGCGCACGCTGTGACACCCGCCGGGCCCGCAGGCTCTCACCGGGCCCGCAGGCTCCCGCCGGGCCGGCAGGTTCCCACGGGGCCCGCAGGCTGCCGCCGGGTCCGCAGGCTTCTGCCGGGCCCGCAGAACCCCTTCCGGGCCGCGAGGCTCATGACGTAGGGCTCAGGAGAAAGGAACCGCGGGACATACTCGAAGGGTGACCGACAACGCCCCCACCGCCCCTGAGCCCGCCGAGGCCTCCGAGCCCACCACGGGGATGCCCGCCACGGAGACCGGGGGCACCGAGGCCCCCGGCACCGCCGCGCCGTACGACGCCGTCGTCCTGGCCGGTGGCGCCGCGCGGCGCCTCGGCGGGGCCGACAAGCCCGGCGTCCAGGTCGGCGGCCGCGCCCTGCTCGACCGGGTGCTCGCCGCCTGCGCCGACGCGGCCACGACCGTCGTCGTGGCCGGTCCGCGGCCGACCGACCGCCCGGTGCGCTGGACACGCGAGGAGCCGTCCGGAGGCGGACCCGTCGCCGCCCTGGACGCCGGCCTGCGGCTCACCACCGCCGAGCACGCCCTCGTGCTCTCCGCCGACCTGCCGTTCCTCGACACGGCCACCGTGCGCAGGCTGCTGAGCACCCTGCGGGAGACCGGCGCCGACGGCGCGCTGCTCACCGACGCCGACGGCCGCGACCAGCCGCTCGTCGCCGCCTACCGCACCGAAGCGCTGCGCCACGCCCTCGCGGACCTCGCCGCCGCGCACGACGGACTCACCGGCCTGCCCCTGCGCCGGCTCGTCGGCGCCCTGCGTCTGACCCGCGTCCCGGACGCGCTCGCGTCCTTCGACTGCGACACCTGGGACGACATCGCCCACGCCAGGGCCCGGATCAGGGAGCATGGGCACGTGCTCGATGAATGGATCACCACAGTCAAGAACGAACTGGGTATCGACCTCGACGTCGACATCCGCGGCCTGCTCGACGTCGCACGCGACGTCGCCCACGGCGTGGACCGGCCCGCCGCGCCCCTCACCACCTTCCTCGTCGGCTACGCCGCGGCCCAGGGCAAGGGAGGCCCCGAAGCCGTGGCCGAGGCCTCCCGCGCGGTCGCCGCGCTGGTGCGCCGCTGGGAGGAAGAGAACGAAGACAAGAGCGGGGACGCCGCCGCCCCCGACGCCGGATGACCGCCCCCGCCCCGACACCCGGCACCCGCTCCGGAACGTCCGGCACCAAGGGCGCCAAAGATGCCAACGGCACCGAAGAAGCCAGCGGCACCAAAGAGGCCAGGGACGCCAAGGACACCCGGAACAGGGGTAGGGGCAGGGACACGGGCAGAGAGACGAGCAGGGAGAGGGAGAGGAGCGGGGACCTGGACGACTTCGACGTCGAGGAGGCCCTGGCCCTGGTGAGGGGCCTGGGGGATGCCGGTGGCGGCCACCGGGCCGCCCCCCGGAGCGACCCGCACGGGCACCCCCCGCACGGATCGCGATCCGAACCGCGATCCGAACCGCGATCCGAGCGGCACCAGGCCACCTCCTGGCCCCGTGCCCGCGAGATCGCCGCCCGCGCAGCCCGCGGCGCGAGTCGCGGCGCGCCCGTCTCCGTCTCCCTCGCCGACGCCCTCGGCCTGGTCCTCGCCGCCCCCCTGACGGCGCTCAGCGACCTGCCCTCGTTCGACACCTCCGCGATGGACGGCTGGGCGGTCGCCGGACCGGGCCCCTGGCAGGTGCGGGAGGAGGGCGTACTCGCCGGGCAAGCGAGGCCGAAGCCGCTCACCGACGGCGAGGCGGCCCGGATCGCGACCGGCGCCCGTGTACCCGCCGACACCACCGCGGTCCTGCGCAGCGAACACGGCCGCACCGACCCCCAGGGCCGGCTCCACCCCACCCGGGAGATGAGCCACGGCCAGGACATCCGTCCACGCGGCCAGGAGTGCCGCAGCGGCGACCAGCTGCTGCCCATGGGAACCCTGGTCACCCCCGCCGTCCTGGGCCTCGCCGCGGCCGCCGGGTACGACACCCTCATGACCGTCCCGCGCCCCCGTGTGGACGTCCTCGTCCTCGGCGACGAACTGCTCACCGAGGGACTCCCGCACGACGGCCTGATCCGGGACGCGCTCGGCCCCATGCTGCCGAGCTGGCTGCGCGCGCTCGGCGCCGAGGTCACCGCCGTACGCCGGCTGGGCGACGACGCCAAGGCCCTGCAGAAGGCGCTCACCACCTCCCGCGCCGACCTCATCCTCACCACCGGCGGCACCGCCGCCGGCCCCGTCGACCACGTCCACCCCATCCTGGAGCGCATCGGCGCCGAACTCCTCGTCGACGGAGTCCAGGTGCGGCCCGGCCACCCCATGCTGCTCGCCCGCATCAAGGACAACCAGCACCTCGTCGGCCTGCCCGGCAACCCCCTGGCTGCCGTCTCCGGCCTGATCACCCTCGCCGAGCCCCTGCTGCGCACCCTCGCAGCCCGCCCCGCCCCCGAGCCGTACGCGCTGCCGCTCAGGGAGACGGTGCACGGGCATCCGCACGACACCCGGCTCGTCCCCGTGGTGCTGCGCGGCGACCGGGCCGTACCGCTGCGTTACAGCGGCCCGGCCATGCTGCGGGGGATCGCCGCCTCCGACGCGCTGGCCGTCGTACGGCCGGGCGGTGCGCGGCAGGGCGAGGAGACCGAGCTGATCGACCTGCCGTGGGCGGCGGGAACCGGGGTGTGTTTCACGTGAAACTTCCGGGCCATGACGCCATCGCCCGCCAAGCGGACGAGCATCTGGTGACCCAGCGGGTGAGACTCCCGCGGAAAGTGGTGGAGCGTCCGATCCGCCAGGTCGTCGAACGGCTGCTCATGGCCCTTCTCGTGCTGGTCGCCACCGCGCTCACCGTCTACGCCGACCGCGACGGCTACCACGACAACTCCGACGGCCCCGTCGACCTGCTGGACGCGTTCTACTACGCCACCGTCACCCTCTCCACCACCGGATACGGCGACATCACCCCGGTCAGCGACGCCGCCCGGCTCACCAACATCTTCGTCATCACCCCCCTGCGCGTGCTGTTCCTGATCATCCTGGTCGGCACGACGCTGGAGGTCCTCGCCGAACGCACCCGGGAGGAATGGCGACTGAAGCGCTGGAGGTCCACCGTGCGCGACCACACCGTGGTCATCGGCTTCGGTACCAAGGGGCGGTCGGCCGTTCAGACCGTCTGCGCGACCGGGCTGAAGAAGGACCGTGTCGTCGTGGTCGACCCCAGCCCCAGGGCGATCGACGCGGCCACCGCCGAGGGATACGCGGGCGTCGTGGGTGACGCCACCCGCAGCGAGGTCCTCAAGCGGGCCGAGGTGGACAAGGCGCGTCAGATCATCGTCGCCCCGCAGCGCGACGACACCGCCGTCCTCGTCACCCTGACCGCCCGGCAGCTCAACCGGAACGCGAAGATCGTGGCCGCCGTGCGCGAGGAGGAGAACGCCCCGCTGCTCAAGCAGTCGGGCGCGGACGCGGTCATCACCAGTTCCGGCGCGGCCGGCCGGCTGCTCGGGCTGTCCGTGCTCAGCCCCGCAGCCAGCATGGTCATGGAAGACCTGATCCAGCAGGGCAGCGGCCTGGATCTGGTCGAACGGCCCGTGGTCCGGGCCGAGGCGGGCAAGACACCGCGCGAGACGGACGACCTCGTGGTGAGCGTCCTGCGCGGACACCGGGTTCTCGGTTACGACGACCCGTCCATCGGCACGCTCCAGCTGACGGACCGCCTGATCACCATCGTCCGCGCGACGCCCAGCACCCACGTCACCCCGCACCTGCGCCCGCTCCCCCAAGACTGAGCGGGTGGGCTCCGGAAGGGGACAGCGGGTCCGCCCCGGGAGCGGACGGACCCGGGGAGTAGCGTCGCGGACATGCATGCGATCACGATTCCCGAACCTGGTGGGCCCGAGACGCTGGTGTGGAGCGAGGTGCCCGATCCGGTGCCCGGCGAGGGCGAGGTGCTCGTCGACGTGGCGGCCACCGCCGTCAACCGAGCCGACATCATGCAGCGCCAGGGCTTCTACGACCCGCCGCCCGGCGCGTCCCCCTACCCGGGCCTGGAGTGCTCCGGCACGATCGCCGCTGTCGGCCCCGGAGTCTCCGGCTGGGCCGTCGGCGACGAGGTGTGCGCGCTGCTCGCGGGCGGCGGCTACGCCGAGAAGGTCGTCGTCCCGGCCGGGCAGCTGCTGCCCGTGCCCGCGGGCGTCAGCCTGACGCAGGCCGCCGCGCTGCCCGAGGTGGTCTGCACGGTCTGGTCCAACGTCTTCATGGTCTCCCACCTGCGCCCCGGCGAGATGCTGCTCGTGCACGGCGGCTCCAGCGGCATCGGCACGATGGCGATCCAGCTGGCCAAGGCCGTCGGCGCCCGGGTCGCGGTGACCGCCGGGTCCAAGGAGAAGCTGGAGTACTGCGCCGAGCTGGGCGCCGACGTCCTGATCAACTACCGCGACCAGGACTTCGTCACCGAGATCAGGCGGGCCACGGACGGCGCGGGTGCCGACGTCATCCTCGACAACATGGGCGCCAAGTACCTGGACCGCAACGTCCAGGCCCTCGCTGTCAACGGACGCCTCGCGATCATCGGCATGCAGGGCGGCATCAAGGGCGAGCTGAACATCGCCGCCCTGCTGAGCAAGGAAGGGGCCATCACCGCGACCTCGCTGCGGGCCCGGCCGCTGAGCGAGAAGGCGACCATCGTGGCCGCCGTACGCGAGCACGTGTGGCCGCTGATCGCCTCCGGGCACATCCGCCCCATCGTCGACCGTGAGCTGCCCATGACGGAGGCGGCCGAGGCGCACCGCGTGGTGGAGGGCAGCGGGCACATCGGAAAGGTGCTGCTGGTCGCGCCGTGACGGTGACGGGTACGGGTACGGGGCGCCCCAGCGGGTGCGGGGCGCCGTAACCGCCGGGTCAGTAGTGCCGGATCCGCAGGCCCACGAAGGCCAGGGCCAGGCCGAGTCCGATGAGCACCAGCCCGCTGCCCAGCGGCAGGATCTGGAGCGTCGGCTCGGTCTGGCCCCCGCTCTGCTGGACGGCGTTCTGGGCCGGGGGCAGCGTTGTCGGGGCGGGGTCCGCTCCGGCCTCCGTCGGCGCGTCGGAGACCGCCGACGTCCCGCCCGGGGTCTCCGCCGTCTCCGGTTCCTCCGGATAGTCCCCGCCCGGGTTGTCCGGGTCGGCGTGCTCCCTGCCGTTCGGGATGTCGTCGTCGGCCCCCTCCCCGGGGTCCCGCCCGTCCGGCCGCCCCGGCCGCATCCGGCCCTCGCCCGCCCGGCTGCCCGCCCGCGACGGCTGTACGTGCGACGGGGACGGCGAGCGGGACTCCCGCGAGGTGACGCGGGCGGGCACGCCGGAGGACGCGGACGGCGACGGCGACGCGGAGGGAGCGGGGGAGGAAGGCGGGCGCGCGGCGGCCGAGGAGGGCGCGGGGGAACCCGGTGGAGCGGACTCGGCGCCGTACGCCGTGGCCGTGCCGTACGCGGGAACGCTCGCCGCGAGGACGAGCAGCACCCGCACGAGGCGGAGCGTGAGTCGCAGCCATGGAGTCACGTCGGTGACCTCCCGGAGCCGAGTTGCCGTGACCGACGGATATGCGTGACCGACGGAAAACCGATGGCATCCAGACTCACATCGCCCGGCAGATCGGGCATTCCGGATTGGGCCGACGGGGCTAAACGGTGGAACGGCCGCGAGAGGGGGCGCCCCGGTGGTGAGGTGTACCGGTGCGAGAGAATGGCGGCATGGAGATGCCGAGGAACGAACGGTCGCCGGAGAATCCCCAGATCCTCGTCGTGGGCCAGGACGGGATGGCTCTCGGCGGCGGCGGAGACGCGGAGTCCCGCGAGACCCCGGTCACGGAGCAGGTCGAGCAGCCGGCCAAGGTCATGCGGATCGGCAGCATGATCAAACAGCTCTTGGAGGAGGTGCGCGCCGCTCCCCTCGACGAGGCCAGCCGTGCCCGTCTCAAGGAGATCCACCGCAGCTCGGTGAAGGAGCTGGAGGACGGTCTCGCTCCCGAGCTGGTCGAGGAGCTGGAGCGGCTTTCCCTGCCCTTCATGGACGACGTCACCCCGAGCGACGCGGAACTGCGGATCGCGCAGGCTCAGCTGGTGGGCTGGCTGGAAGGCCTCTTCCACGGGATCCAGACGACGCTGTTCGCCCAGCAGATGGCCGCACGGGCCCAGCTGGAGCAGATGCGCCGCGCGCTCCCGCCGGGCGCGGCCCACGACGGAGAGGACCCGCGCATGGGCACCCGCTCGGGCGGCCCGTACCTGTAGACCGGCGTAAAACACGTAAACCGGCTTTGTGAGGGGTCCGGCGGTTCGCCCGCCGGGCCCCTCACCGATGTCCGGGGACGGTCAGGGGTTGCCCGTCGACACGCTGAGCTCGATCTCGACGTCCTTCGGGTCGACGTCCGTGCCCGGCTGGGGGAACTGCCTGATCACCGCGCCTTCGCCCCAGGTGTTCTCGTCGACCGGGACAGGCTTCACCCGCCAGTGCGCCGCCTGCGCGCACTCCTTCACGGACTTGATGTACTTGAACTTGAAGTCCGGCAGCCGGACCTTCGTCGGGTCGTTGTACGACTCCGCCGGCTCCGTGCACTCGGTCTTGTCGATGGTCCGGGACACGTCCGGACCCTTGTAGTCCGTCGCGTGCTTCGACGCCGAGCGCCCGGGGTTGCCGCCGCCCTTGTCGTCCTTCGTGCCGCCGTGCAGCACCAGGCCGACGGCGACGCCGACCGCGACGACCGCGACGACCGAGGCGCCGATCACCGTCCTGCCCCGGCCGCCGCCCCTGCTGGGGGAACCCCCCGACGTCTGGGGCGGCACGCCGTAGGCCGGTGCCTGGTGCTGCCCGTACCCGACGGGGTGGGTCGGGTAGCCGCCCTGCTGCGGATATCCGTACGCCGGGGCCGGGGCCGGGGCCGGGGCCGGGGCCGGGGTGGGTGCCGGGCCGCCGTACGGGCCGGGCGCCGGAGTCGGCTGGTACGGCGTCTGGACCGGTCCGGTGGGCGCCGGGGTCTGCTGTCCGACCGGCGGGAACACCGCGGAGGCGACGCCCGCGCCGCTCTGGGTCGGCGCGGCGCCCGGCACGATGCTCGGCGGGGCGGCCTGGAAGGAGGCGGCGACGCGCAGGCACTCGTCGCGCATGGACTCCGCGGTCGGGAAACGCTCGTTCGGGTTCTTCTTCAGCGCGCGGGCCACCAGGGCGTCCACGGCGGGCGGCAGGGCGCGGTTGACCGAGGAGGGTGCCACCGGCTCCTCCTGCACGTGCGCGTAGGCGATCGCCAGCGGCGAGTCGGCCTCGAACGGCAGCCTGCCGGTGACCAGCTGGAAGAGCATGATGCCGACCGAGTACAGGTCGGAGCGCGGGTCCACGCCGCGGCCGAGGGCCTGCTCGGGCGAGAGGTACTGCGGGGTGCCGACGACCATGCCGGTCTGGGTCATCGACGTGACACCGGACTGCATGGCACGCGCGATGCCGAAGTCCATCACCTTGACCACACCGCGCCTGGTGACCATCACGTTGCCCGGCTTGATGTCCCGGTGGACCAGCCCCATCTCGTGGCTGATCTCCAGCGCCGCGAGGACGTCCGCGGTGATCTTCAGTGCCTTGTCGGCGGGCATCGCGCCGTACTGCCGGAGGTCCTGGTCGAGAACGGAGCTGAGCGGGTGGCCCTCGACGTACTCCATGACGATGTACGGCGTGGTCATGCCGTCCGTCTCGTCCTCGCCGGTGTCGAAGACGGAGACGATGTTGGTGTGCGTGAGCTTGGCCACGGCCTGGGCCTCGCGGCGGAAGCGCTCGCGGAAGGCGGGTTCCCGGCCGAGTTCGGTGTGCAGGGTCTTGACCGCGACCTGGCGGTCCAGGACGGCGTCGTACGCGAGGTGGACGGAGGCCATGCCGCCTTCGCCGAGCAGGTCGCGCAGCTGGTAACGGCCGCCGGCCAGCGCCCGTCCCGCGTACCGGTCCTGTGCGCCGTCCTGGCTCATCTCTCCGCGTCCCCCACTGGCCGTCCGGCGCCGTCGCTGGGCGAACATGCCTTGATCCAATGTCCCATTCCCGGCCAAGTCTGCCCCAGGGCACGGACACGTCAAGCTCGGTGCCCGTTCCGTGACCGTACGCGAAGGAAGCGTCGCGCAAGCGTTACAGCCGGCGCACCACCGGTGCACGCAATTTGCACGAGGGAGCGTGCTGGGGGTTTCATGGCCGGTCCGCCCGGGTCCGGTCCCGGCGGCGGATCCGGACCGGCGGCCCTCGCGGAGGCTGTAGCGTGGCCCGACGGAAGACCCGTGACAACACCGCGCGCATCGCGGGCAGAAACGACGGCGAGGACCGATGGCACAGACGCACAGCGCCCAGGGCCCGTCCGACCCCGAGGCGGCTGGCGGCGGAATGTCGGACGCGCCTGAGATGTGGGGCAACGGAGGGCTTGTCGGCGATGGCCGGTACCGGCTGACACACCGGCTGGGCCGGGGCGGGATGGCCGAGGTGTTCGCGGCCGAGGACGTCCGTCTGGGCCGCACGGTCGCGGTCAAGCTGCTCCGCTCCGACCTCGCCGAGGACCCGGTCTCCAAGGCCCGCTTCACGCGTGAGGCCCAGTCGGTGGCAGGGCTCAACCACCACGCGATCGTCGCCGTGTACGACTCCGGCGAGGACCAGGCGAACGGCCACGCCGTGCCGTACATCGTGATGGAGCTGGTCGAGGGCCGCACCATCCGCGAACTGCTGACGAACGCCGAGGCGCCGGGCCCCGAGCAGGCCCTGATCATCGTCTCCGGCGTGCTCGAGGCGCTCGCCTACTCGCACCAGCACGGCATCGTGCACCGCGACATCAAGCCCGCCAACGTCATCATCACCGACAACGGCGCGGTGAAGGTGATGGACTTCGGCATCGCCCGCGCCCTGCACGGCGCGCAGTCGACGATGACGCAGACCGGCATGGTCATGGGCACCCCCCAGTACCTGTCCCCGGAGCAGGCGCTCGGCAAGGCCGTCGACTACCGCTCCGACCTGTACGCGACCGGCTGCCTGCTGTACGAACTGCTCGCGCTCAGGCCCCCGTTCACCGGCGAGACCCCGCTGTCGGTGGTCTACCAGCACGTCCAGGACATGCCGAACCCGCCCTCGACGGCCTCCGACGGCTGCCCGCCGGAGCTGGACGGCCTGGTCATGCGCTCGCTGGCCAAGGAGCCGGACGACCGGTTCCAGACGGCCGAGGAGATGCGCGGCCTGATCCAGTACAGCCTGCAGATGCTGTACGACCAGGGCGGCCACACCGGCACCTGGAACACCGGGCCGGTGGACACCCACGACGGCCGCGGCCCCGCGGCGGGCGGCTTCGCGCACACGACCGCGATGCAGCACCCCGGCGGTCCCGGCACCACCCAGATCCCGCAGCAGATCCTGCCCGGCGGGTATCCGGACGACGGCGGCTTCGAGGGACACGGCAACAGGGGTAGCGGCCGCGGCAAGCTGTGGATCCTGGCCGTCCTCGCGGTGGTCGCGATCGCGGCGGGCGTCGCGCTGGCGCTGAACAACACGGGCGGCGGCGGGAAGGACCCGGGCACCAAGCCGTCGCCGAGCCAGTCGCAGAGCACGAAGGACGACAAGGCCACCGACAAGCCGTCCGACGACAGCACCGACCAGCCCACGGACACGACCACGGACGACGGTTCGGGAACGGGTGGGACCGGCTCGAACTGGCCGCCGTCGTACACCCCGTCGCAGACCCCGTCCGAGACGGCCACCTCGGAGCCGACCGACCAGCCGACGGACCCGCAGACCACCGTGGAGCCGACGGACCCGCAGACCGCTCCGACGACGCCGACCGACCCGGCGGCCGGCGGCACGGACGCGGGCACCACGGACGGCACGGACGCGGGCGCCGCGGACGCGGGCACCGTGGCCGGCACCACTCCTTGAAGAACTCCGGAACCGTCTGACACGCCCGCTCCTGCCGCTCCGCCCGCCCTGTCCGCCCTCACCTCGCCGTGAGGCGTGACGGGCGGACGGGGCGGTGAGGGCGCCGGCGAGGACGCCGGACATGTCGTCGGACGGGCCGCCGGGCCGGGCACCGGACAGATCACCCACGCGCGCGTGCGGGCAACAGCCCCACGCGCGCGTGCGTTGTGCGCGGGCTCGAAACCCGGTTCTGGAGTTCCCTCCCGCAGCCCCACGCGCGCGTGGGTCGCGCTCGCCTCTGCTCCGGACTCATTCCGCGAACGCGTCGCACACGGCGTCGTACTCGCGTGTCCACCACACCGCGAGCGCGGAGGCCGCCGGGAACTGGCAGTCCGCGCGGGTGTCGCCGCGCTCGTAGTGCCAGCGCAGCATCCAGAAGTCGTTCAGGCGCTCCCACCACACCCGGTGCACGGCCGCCGCCAGCTCCGAGGGCGAGATCCCGGCGGCGCGCCGGTACGCGCGCGCGTAGGCCCGCGTCTTCGGCAGGTCCAGCGTGCCCGCCGGCCGGACGAAGAAGATCGCGGCGGCGCGTACGGCCTCCTCCGCGCGGGGCTGCACGCCGAGCCGGTCCCAGTCCACGATGGCGGCCGGCGCGTCACCCCGGTAGAGCAGGTTGAACGGGTGGAAGTCGCCGTGCACCCAGCCGACCGGGCCACCCGGCGGCGGGCGCCGGCCGGCGTGCTGCTCCAGCAGGGCGCGGCGCTCCAGGAGCCGGTGCCGGGCCAGTTCGTCGAAGGCGTCGGCGGGGCGGTGACGGCGCACGTGGGCCAGCAGGTCGTCGATGAGGTCGAAGGTGGCCGCCGGGTCGGCACTCCGGACGGGGTGGGGGCTCGTGGCGGGGCGGGTGCGCCCCTTGGGTGGCATCACGTGCTCCAGGCAGGCGTGTACGGCGCCCAGGAGCGCCCCCAGGCGTGCGCTCTCGGCGCGGGTGAGCTGGCCGCCGTGGCGGTGCCTGCCGTCGATCCAGGGGTGCAGGGCGTACGCGTGGCCGCCGACGACGGCGACGGTACGGCCCTCGCGGTGCGCGAGCGGCGGGGCGACCGGGACGCCGAGGTCGGCCAGGCGCTGGGTGGCGTGATGCCGGCGTTCGATGGCGTCCGGGTCCGCGGTGTCGGGGTCGAAGTGGTGCTTGAGGAAGTAGCGGCCGCGGGTGGTGCGCACCCGGTAGCCGCGGTTGAGCAGGCCCTGTTCGACGGGATCGCAGGTGAGGGCCGTACCCGCGGAGTACAGACGTAACAAGGCGCCCAGAGGGGGCGCATGGGGCACAAGGGGTGGTAAACAAGGGCGCGGCACGCGGCAGATGCTAGGGCACGAAAAGCGGCCGTGAGCTGGGAGTTGTCACAGAAAGTCGCCGTCGATCACTTTCGGTCACATGGTGTGCGTACTGTGGCGAACTGGTCCGAATGCACACCCGCGCGGGGGACGGTGTGCTGCTCCCCGACCACCTCGAACCCGTATTTTTCCGCCTTTGACGGTGAGGTCCGTGTCACACGTCGGCTCTTCCCGTGCCCGGGGTGCCCGGGATAACGTGCCGTTGCTCCGGCCTCCTGCAAGGCTGTGACCAGCAAGCTTCCCGATCGCGTCGATTTACTTGGATATCCAAGCAAAAACGCAGGTCAGGTGGGGTTTCACAGAAATGTGGAGCACTGGGTAACGTAAAACTCGCAGGGCGCTCGCCGGGGCACCTGTCACGCCTGTTCCCGGCCGAGTGGCACCCACCCCGTGCCCGTGGTCGAGAACGGTGAGCCGCTCCCCCAAGCTCTGAACGAGCCGGGGGGACCCCAGGCCTCACCGGCAACCCCGGGGGCCGGAACGACGGAGGAGCACACGTGACCGTGGAGAGCAGTGCCGCGCGCAAGCCGCGACGCACCGCCGCAGGCAAGGCCGGGACCACCGGCAGCGGTGCCGGGACCACCGGCACCAAGCGCACCACCCGCACCACCGCGAAGAAGAGCACCGAACCCGAACTCGTGCAGCTCCTGACGCCCGAGGGCAAGCGGGTCAAGAACGCCGAGTTCGACGCCTACGTCGCCGGGATCACCGCCGACGAGCTGCGCGGCCTGTACCGCGACATGGTGCTCACCCGTCGCTTCGACGCCGAGGCCACCGCCCTGCAGCGCCAGGGCGAGCTGGGCCTGTGGGCGTCGCTGCTCGGCCAGGAGGCCGCCCAGATCGGCTCCGGACGGGCCACCCGCGGGGACGACTACGTCTTCCCGACCTACCGCGAGCACGGCGTCGCCTGGTGCCGCGGGGTCGACCCGACCAACCTGCTGGGCATGTTCCGCGGCGTGAACCACGGCGGCTGGGACCCCAACAGCAACAACTTCCACCTCTACACGATCGTCATCGGCTCCCAGGCGCTGCACGCCACCGGCTACGCGATGGGCGTGGCCAAGGACGGCGCCGACGCGGCCGTCGTCGCCTACTTCGGCGACGGCGCCTCCAGCCAGGGCGACGTGGCCGAGGCGTTCACCTTCTCCGCGGTCTACAACGCCCCCGTGGTGTTCTTCTGCCAGAACAACCAGTGGGCCATCTCCGAGCCCACCGAGAAGCAGACCCGGGTGCCGCTCTACCAGCGTGCCCAGGGCTACGGCTTCCCGGGCGTGCGGGTGGACGGCAACGACGTGCTGGCCTGTCTCGCGGTCACCCGGTGGGCGCTGGAGCGCGCCCGCGCCGGCGAGGGCCCCACCCTGGTCGAGGCGTTCACCTACCGCATGGGCGCCCACACCACCTCCGACGACCCCACCCGCTACCGCCACGACGACGAGCGCGCCGCCTGGGAGGCGAAGGACCCGATCCTGCGCCTGCGCCGGTTCCTGGAGGCCGCAAACCACGCGGACGAGGGATTCTTCGCGGAACTCGAGGCCGAGTCCGAGACGTTGGGCAAACGGGTGCGTGAAGCGGTCCGCGCCATGCCCGACCCGGACCACTTCGCCATCTTCGAGAACGTGTACGCGGACGGGCACGCGCTCGTCGACGAGGAGCGAGCCCAGTTCGCCGCCTACCAGGCGTCGTTCGCCGACGCAGAGGGGGGTCACTGAGATGGCCGAGAAGATGGCCCTGGCCAAGGCGATCAACGAGTCGCTCCGCCGCGCCCTGGAGACGGACCCGAAGGTCCTCGTCATGGGCGAGGACGTCGGCAAGCTCGGCGGTGTCTTCCGCGTCACCGACGGCCTCCAGAAGGACTTCGGCGAGGATCGGGTGATCGACACCCCGCTGGCCGAGTCCGGCATCGTCGGCACCGCGATCGGCCTCGCCCTGCGCGGCTACCGCCCGGTGGTGGAGATCCAGTTCGACGGCTTCGTCTTCCCGGCGTACGACCAGATCGTCACCCAGCTCGCGAAGATGCACGCCCGCTCGCTGGGCAAGGTCAAGATGCCGGTCGTCATCCGCATCCCCTACGGCGGCGGCATCGGCGCGGTCGAGCACCACTCCGAGTCCCCCGAGGCGCTCTTCGCGCACGTGGCGGGCCTGAAGATCGTCAGCCCCTCCAACCCGTCGGACGCCTACTGGATGATGCAGCAGGCCATCCAGAGCGACGACCCGGTCATCTACTTCGAGCCCAAGCGCCGCTACTGGGACAAGGGAGAGGTCGACTCCGAGGCGATCCCCGGCCCGCTGCACAGGGCCCAGGTCGTCCGCGAGGGCACCGACCTCACCCTGGCCGCCTACGGCCCCATGGTGAAGCTCTGCCAGGAGGTGGCCGACGCGGCCGCCGAGGAGGGCAAGTCCCTGGAGGTCCTGGACCTGCGCTCGGTCAGTCCCCTGGACTTCGACACCATCCAGGCCTCGGTCGAGAAGACCCGCCGCCTGGTCGTGGTCCACGAGGCACCGGTGTTCTTCGGTTCCGGCGCGGAGATCGCCGCCCGGATCACGGAGCGCTGCTTCTACCACCTCGAGGCCCCGGTGCTCCGGGTCGGCGGCTACCACGCCCCGTACCCGCCGGCGCGTATCGAGGAGGAGTACCTGCCGGGCCTGGACCGGGTGCTCGACGCCGTCGACCGTGCCCTGGCGTACTGAGGAGAGGGTTCGTGACGACGATGACGGAAGCTTCCGTACGCGAGTTCAAGATGCCCGACGTGGGCGAGGGACTCACCGAGGCCGAGATCCTCAAGTGGTACGTCCAGCCCGGTGACACCGTCACCGACGGCCAGGTGGTGTGCGAGGTCGAGACCGCCAAGGCGGCCGTCGAGCTCCCCATCCCCTACGACGGCGTGGTCCGCGAACTGCGCTTCGCCGAGGGCACCACGGTGGACGTGGGCACGGCCATCATCGCGGTGGACGTGGCCGGCGGCGCGCCGGCCGAGGCACCCGCCGAGGCACCCGCGCCCGCCGCCACCGAGGAGCCCGAGGCCGAGCCGAAGGGCCGCACCCCGGTCCTGGTCGGCTACGGCGTGGCCACCTCCTCGACCAAGCGCCGCCCGCGCAAGGGCCCCGAGGCCACGGTCCCGGCCGCCGCCCAGGCGATCCAGACCGAGCTGAACGGCCACGGCGCCACCGGTGCCGCGACGACGGCCCCCGACCGGCCCCGCCCGCTGGCCAAGCCGCCGGTGCGCAAGCTGGCCAAGGACCTCGGCGTCGACCTCACGGCGATCGTCCCGTCCGGCCCGGACGGGATCATCACCCGCGAGGACGTCCACGCGGCGGCCGCGCCCGCCACCACCGCCCCGGTCCCGGAACCCGCCGCTGCGGCCGCTCCGGCCGCTCCGGCTCCGGCGCCCGTCGTGGCCTACGACGGCGCGCGCGAGACCCGGATCCCGGTCAAGGGCGTCCGCAAGGCGACCGCGCAGGCGATGATCGGCTCGGCGTTCACGGCCCCGCACGTCACGGAGTTCGTGACGGTGGACGTGACCCGCACCATGAAGCTGGTCGAGGAGCTGAAGCAGGACAAGGAGTTCCAGGGGCTGCGCGTCAACCCCCTCCTGCTGATCGCCAAGGCACTCCTGGTCGCCATCAAGCGCAACCCGGACGTCAACGCGTCCTGGGACGAGGCCAACCAGGAGATCGTGCTCAAGCACTACGTCAACCTGGGCATCGCGGCGGCCACACCGCGTGGCCTCATCGTCCCCAACATCAAGGACGCCCACGCCAAGACGCTCCCGCAGCTGTCCGAGGCACTGGGCGAACTGGTGACGACGGCCCGTGAGGGCAAGACCTCGCCCGCGGCGATGCAGGGCGGCACGGTGACCATCACCAACGTCGGCGTCTTCGGCGTCGACACCGGTACGCCGATCCTCAACCCCGGCGAGTCCGCGATCCTCGCGGTCGGCGCGATCAAGCTCCAGCCGTGGGTCCACAAGGGCAAGGTCAAGCCCCGTCAGGTCACCACCCTGGCCCTCTCCTTCGACCACCGCCTGGTCGACGGCGAGCTGGGCTCCAAGGTGCTGGCCGACGTGGCGGCGATCCTGGAGGAGCCCAAGCGGCTCATCTCCTGGGCCTGACCGGTTCACGGCGAACCAAGTGAGCCACGCACCCGACCCCGGGTGCGTGGCTCGGTCCTCGCCGGCCCGCATCAGCACGGCGAGTCCGTGTCCGCCAACTCGTCGTGCACACAAGGCGCATGAGTGCCCGTCAGGTGACCGACGGCGCCATCGGGGCGATGGCTGGGAATGCTCTCGACTGCCTTAGGTTGAGCGCATGGTCATAGAGGCGAAGGACGCGGAGCGGTCCCAGGAGAGACGGACGACACCGGCGAGGGGCGGCCTCGCGCGGTCCTCCGCGCTCATGGCCGTCGGCACCGTCGTCTCCCGGGCCACCGGGCTGGTCCGTCAGGTACTGCAGGCCGCCGCGCTGGGCACCGGTCTGCTCGCCAGCACGTACAACACGGCCAACACCGTGCCGACGAGCCTCTACACCCTGATCATCGGCGGCGCGCTCAACGCCGTACTGGTGCCGCAGCTGGTGCGGGCCCGGGCCACACACGCCGACGGGGGACGGGCCTACGAACAGCGGCTCGTGACACTCGTCGTCACCGTGCTGGCTCTCGGGACCGCGCTCGCCGTGTGGGCGGCGCCGGAGATCGTGAGCCTGTACATACGGGACACCCCGGACCGGCACGAGGCCTACCGGCTCACCGTCGTCTTCGCCCGGTTCCTCCTCCCGCAGATCTTCTTCTACGGCCTCTTCTCCATCTGCGGACAAGTCCTCAACGCCCGCGAGAAGTTCGGCGCGATGATGTGGACGCCGGTACTGAACAACGTCGTGCTCATCGCCATGTTCGGGGCCTACCTCGGCATGATGACCGTTCCGCACACCGTGGCGGAGGTCACCGGGACCCAGGTGTGGTGGCTCGGCATCGGTACGACCGCCGGCATCGCCGTCCAGGCCCTCGCGCTCCTTCCCTTCGCCCGCGCCGCCGGCTTCCGTTTCCGCCCGCGCTTCGACTGGCGCGGCACCGGACTCGGCTCCGGCGTGCACGCGGCCAAGTGGACCCTGCTGTTCGTGCTCGCCAACCAGGTGGCGCTCACGGTCGTGACCAACTACGCCAACGCGGCCGACCAGGCCCTGCCGAAGGCGGGTGTGGGCTACACCGCGTACAGCTACGCGCAGACCATCTGGCTGCTGCCCCAGTCGATCGTCACCGTCTCCCTGGTCACCGCCCTGCTGCCGCGCATGAGCAAGGCCGCGGCCGAGGGCCGGATCGGGGACCTGCGTGCCGACCTGTCCCGGGCGCTGCGGGCCAGCGGGGTCGTCATCGTGCCCGCCGCCCTGCTGTTCGTCGCGCTCGGCCCGGACATCGCCACACTCCTCTTCGCCCACGGTGCCACCGACGCCGCGTCCGCCCGGCCCCTCGGGTACATGCTCCAGGCCTTCGGCCTCGGGCTGATCCCGTTCTCCGCGCAGTACCTGCTGCTGCGCGGTTTCTACGCCTTCGAGGACACCCGTACGCCGTTCTTCATGGCCGTGTGGATCGGCGCCGTCAACATCGCGCTCGCCACGGCCTGTCACGTCCTGCTGCCTTCCCGCTGGGCCGTGACCGGCATGGCCGGGGCCTACACGCTCTCCTATTTCTCCGGCCTCCTGCTCACCGCCCGCCTGCTGGCCCGACGCACCGGGGGCCGGCTGGACGACGGAGCCCTGCGCGGGACGTACGGCAAGCTGCTGGTCGCGGGGACCGGCGGCGCGGCGGCGGCCTGGGCGGCGGCGCGCGCCTGCGCGGGCGCGGTCGGGGCGAGCGGGACGACGAACGCGGCTCTGTCCTTGGCCGCCGGAACCGTCGCCCTGGCCCTGGTGTTCTTCCTCCTCGCGCGCCTGCTGCGCGTCGACGAACTGCGGCGGTTCACCCGAACGGCTGACTAGCGAGGGATTCTGGACGTTCTGTGAGATAGGGTCCGGGACTTGGAGGGGACGGCCGCAACGTTGGTTTGCGGCCGCCCCCTTCGTCGTTCTCCGGCCGGTGAGGACCGGGCCGTCCTCAGCGCCGGTGGAGTACGTACACCGGCGCCCCGTCCTCCGCTCCGCCGTGTGAGCGGATGCAGGCGTGCTTGCGGAGCAGGCGGAGGCATTCGTTGACGCGGCGGACGGTGAGGCCCGTGCGGGCCGCGATGGTTTCGAGGGGCTCGCGCAGCTCACCCTTCTCGACCAGTACCGGGGCGATCACCACGGCCACCGTCCACACGTCCTCGGTCACGGACAGCCGCTCCCGCCAGTCCGCCAGCACGGACTCCGTGGTGGGCTGGACGGTGAGGGTGCCGGCGGCAGGCGTGGTGCGGTCGAGGACCAGGGCGTCGAGCCGGTCCGCGATGCGTTCCATCGCCCGGACCATGGCCTGCTGGACGGCGAGCGTGGCCTGCTGGGCGGCCAGGTTCTCCCGCTGGATATCCAGCATCTCCCTCTGCAGCGAGAGCGACTCGCGCTGCCCGTCCGCGAGCTCCTCGTCCAGCTGAAGGTTGCGCGCCTCCAGACGGACGATGGCCTCGGCGACCTGCTCGGGCATGGCGTACGCGATGGGCGCGCCCGGGTCGGACGGCTGCACCTCCGCCTCCTCCAGGGTGTACGAGCCCTCCCGCTGGACCGTCTCGATCACCTCGGCGACCCACTGCTTGAAGGGGGCGCAGGCGGGTTTGGTGCAGGCGTTGACGAGGAGGATGAGGCCTTGGAGAGAGATGACGTTCAGGTCTCGGCGCCACTCTCTGCCTGCGGGAATGCTGAGACCGTAAGCTCCAGTTACGGTCTCGAGAATCTCTCGGTGTCCTTCGGGGACGTGATCGGATAGCGCCTGCCGGGAGTTCGTGTGCCCCAGTTCCTTGCACACGTCCACGGCCGGGAACCAGTGGGAACCGTCCGGCATGGTCAGACGGCGGACGCGGGATCCGGTCGCCGCGTACAGGAAGTCGCTGATGTCGATGGCCTCGTGCCGTTCCGTGGCGTCGGGCTGCTTGCTGGGTTCGTTCATGTGAACCACCTCCGCTGCGGAACGTAGGGCGGAGAAAATCGAATATGCCAGGCGATACCGGAGTTCTTCACCATTGCGAGCGAAGATCGCTGGTAACCCTGTCACGTGCTGTTCTACGCGTGTATAGCCCACCAGAACCGACTCGGCGCCGGTCCGGGGCCCGGCATGCGAAAGGCCCGCCGCGCCCGGAGTGCCGGGTGCGACGGGCCTTGTCCGGTGGGACGGGTCAGCCGAGGCGCGCGAAGCCGTAGTTGAGGAGCTTCGTGGCGTCCGCGGTGCGGTGGGGGACATCGGAGGAGGCCAGGACCGTGCCGATCACGGTCTTGCCGTTGCGGGTCGCGGCGAAGACCAGGCAGTACTTGGCCTCGGGGCCGGAGCCGGTCTTCACACCGATGGTGCCGCTGTAGCTGGACAGCAGCGTGTTGGTGTTGGTCCAGGCGCCCATGGTGCGGGTGCTGCCGGTCTTGGTGATCGTCTTGGCGGTGTAGCTCTTCGTCTTGACGACCGTGCGGAACGTGGAGCTCTTCATCGCGCTGCTGGCGATCTTCGTCAGGTCGCGCGGCGTCGAGTAGTTGCTGCCGCTGCCGATGCCGTCGAACGAGTCGAAGTGCGTGTTCTTCAGACCCAGGTTCTTGGCGGAGGTGTTCATCTTGCCGATGAACGACTTCACGCGCGCGGCGCGCGTGCTGCCGCTGCCGAACTTGTCGGCCAGCGCGTAGGCGGCGTCGCAGCCGGACGGCAGCATCAGGCCGTACAGCAGCTGACGGACGGTGACCTTGTCGCCGACGATGAGGTGGGCGGACGAGGCGCCCTTCGAGACGATGTAGTCGCTGTACGCCTTCTGGATCGTGACCTTGGAGTCCAGGTTGAGGTTCGGCTGCGCCAGGACGACCTTGGCGGTCATGATCTTGGTGGTGGAGCCGGTGGACCGCTTGGTGTCCGCAGCCTTCGTGAACAGCGACGAGCCGGTCCCGTTGTTCATCACGTAGCCGCCCTTGGCCACGATGGAGGGCGTGGTGACGGCCTGCGCGGGCGCCGCGGTGAAGGCGCCGGTGGCGAGCAGGGCGCCGGATGCGACGGTGATCGCGATGGCTCGGCGGGAGCGGATGCGGGTGCCCTTAATGCCGGTAATCAAAGTGATGTACCCCGATTGTCTTGAATGCCCCTGTGATGCGGCCGAGTTGAGGTGGCAAGAAAGTGGGGCCGCACGTGTGTGACAGGTAATTAGCACAGAAGGTTGTGCCACTGCCCCGAGAAATTTTCAGCTCTCGTGCGCGGAGGCTCCGGACGTCCGGATGGTGGACGGTCCACCACATGCGTACGTGATGTATCTATCCTGTGGCCATGCAAACGGCCACCAGGCAGCCACCCGCCGCCGACCGCGTCTACACCCATGTCAAACAGGGGGTCCTCGACCGCCGTTACGAGGGCGGGACGCTGCTGACCGAGGGCGAGCTGGCCGAGGCGGTGGGGGTCTCGCGCACCCCCGTCCGCGAGGCGCTGCTGCGCCTGGAGGCCGAGGGCCTGATCCGGCTCTACCCGAAGAAGGGTGCTCTCGTCCTGCCGGTCTCCGCGCAGGAGATCGCCGACGTGGTGGAGACCCGGCTGCTGGTGGAGGAGCACGCCGCCCGCAAGGCCGTACCCGCGCCGCCCGCGCTGCTGGAACGGCTGGCCGCGCTGCTGGAACGGCAGAAGGAGCAGGCCGCCGCCGGTGACTTCGCCGGCGCCGCGGTGACCGACCGCAGTTTCCACGCCGAGATCGTGCGCAGCGGCGGCAACGAGATCCTCTCCCGCCTCTACGACCAGCTGAGGGACCGCCAGCTCAGGATGGGAGTCGCCGTCATGCACTCGCACCCCGACCGGATCGCCAAGACGCTCGCCGAACACGAGGAGATCCTGGGCGCGCTGCGTTCGGGGGACCCGGAGGCGGCCGTCGGCATTGTGCACCGGCACGTCAGCTGGTTCTCGCACCTCGCGCGGGGTGAGGTGCGGTGAATGGCGCCACCCTCCCGGGCGACCCGCCGGGCGGCCGTCGTGCCGTCGCCGTGTGGTCCATCGGCGTCGCCGTCTACTTCGTCGCCGTCATCTTCCGCACCTCCCTGGGCGTGGCCGGCCTGGACGCGGCGGACCGCTTCCACGTCAACGCCTCCGCCCTGTCGACGTTCTCGATACTCCAGCTGCTGGTCTACGCCGGCATGCAGATACCCGTCGGCCTGCTGGTGGACCGGCTCGGCACGAAGAAGGTGCTGAGCATCGGCGCGGTGCTGTTCACCGCGGGACAGCTGGGCTTCGCCTTCTCCCCCTCCTACGGCACGGCACTCGCCTCGCGCGCGCTGCTGGGCTGCGGTGACGCGATGACCTTCATCAGCGTGCTGCGGCTGGGCACGCGCTGGTTCCCGGCCCGGCGCGGACCGCTGGTCGCACAGCTCGCGGGCCTGGTCGGCATGGCGGGCAACCTGATCTCCACGCTCGTCCTCGCCCGGCTCCTGCACAGCGTCGGCTGGACCCCGGCGTTCGCGGGCAGCGCGTTCGCCGGTGCCGTCGTCCTCGTCCTGACCCTGCTGTTCCTGAAGGACCATCCCGAGGGCCACGAACCCGAGCCCTCCTCGCACCAGGGCGCGGCCTACGTCCGCCGGCAGATCGTCGCGGCCTGGCGGGAGCCCGGCACCCGCCTGGGCATGTGGGTGCACTTCACCACCCAGTTCCCGGCGATGGTCTTCCTGCTCCTGTGGGGCCTGCCCTTCCTGGTCCAGGCGCAGGGCCTCAGCCGTGCCACCGCGGGCGAACTGCTCACCCTCGTCGTCCTGTCCAACATGGTGGTCGGCCTGGTCTACGGCCAGATCGTCGCCCGGCGCCACGAAGCCCGGCTGCCACTGGCGCTCGGCACGGTCGCCGCCACCGCGGTCATGTGGGCGCTCACCCTCGTCTGGCCCGGCGACCACGCGCCCATGGGTCTGCTGGTGGCCCTCTGCGTGGTTCTCGGCGCCTGCGGCCCCGCCTCGATGCTCGGCTTCGACTTCGCGCGCCCGGCCAACCCGCCCGAGCGACAGGGCACCGCGTCCGGCATCACCAACATGGGTGGTTTCATCGCCTCCATGACGACGCTGTTCGCGATCGGCGTGCTGCTGGACGCCACCGGCGACGACTACTCCGTCGCCTTCTCCGCCGTCTTCGTCCTCCAGCTCCTCGGCGTCACCCAGATCTTCCGCCTGCGCGGGCGCGCGGCCCGGCGGGAGCGGGAACGGCTGGTGGCCAGCCGGGTGGAGACGGTGCACGTGCCGGCGTGACGCGGGGCATCCGCTGCCGGCGGCGGCCATCCGGCATTCGGCAGCGGTCATCAGGCAGCGGTGATCCGGCGGCGGTCATTCGACGTCCGGCAGCTGTCAGCTGGCATCGGCCGTACGCCACCGGTAGGAAGTCGCTCAGTCGGCGTCCGGTGTGTGACTCGCGCCGGCGACCGGCACGAGCGTGAGATACGCGAGGCCGAGGACGCCCCGGTAGCTCATCCACTGCGCCCGGTGCCGGTCCAGGCGTTCGCGGGTCGCGGCGGCGAGCGGATGCTCCGGGTGCGCGGCGAGCCAGACCTCCAGGTCCGCCTGGTACGCCGACTCGAACGCCTCCCACTCCTCGGGGCTCGCCGTCTCGGTCCACTCGGGCCGGAAGCCGGCGGCCACGGACAGGTCCAGGAGAGCACCGAGGCCGTAGTGGTCGTCGACGCGGGCACCGGGCCACATGCCGGACAGCTCGTCCGCGGTGGGTGTCCGCTCCCAGAAGCCCTCGCCGAGCAGCACCCGCCCGCCGTCCGCCACCAGCCGTCGCAGCTCGCGCAGCGCCTCGGCGGTGGGTCGCTCGGCCGTGCTCAGCGCCTGGCTCGCGCCCAGACACAGCACCAGGTCGGCCGGCCCGCGCTCGGTTGCGACGGCGGACTCCTCGACGAACTCCACCCGGCCCGCGAGCCCCCGCGCCCCGGCGTTCAGCCGGCCCCGGGCCAGGTCCTCGACATTGACATCGACACCCACCCCCCGGGCCTCCGGCACGGCCTCCAGCACACGCAGCAGCAACTCGCCCCAGCCGCAGCCGATGTCGAGGATCCGGCGGGGCCGGGTGGCGGCGAGCCTCCCGACGAGCCGGCCCGCGCGGGCTTCGGACAGGGGGCCGTGGAAGGTGAGGCGGCTGAGCCGGGGCGGCAGGCCGTCCTCCGCGGGGTCCGTGGTCACGCCGGGCACGGTAGCCGCCCGCGGGGTCAGGAGGCTCAGGATTTTCCGGTGCCCGCTCTCCGCCGTGCGGACCGACGGGACACACCGGCTCCGGTCACCGTCCGGCCGCTGACGCGCCCGTACCGCCTACGCGCCCGTACCGCTGACGCGCCCCTGCCCCCCGATTTCCCGTCCTACGGGGTGATCGTGAAGTTCCGCAGGATCGCCGCCGCGAGTTCCTGGTCGCCCTCCGTCTTCACGCGGTCCGCCACCGCCTCCGGGGTCACGCGGCCGCAGGCCAGACGGAGGTAGGTCTCCCAGTCGAGGGAGAGCGTGGCGGCGGGGCCGAGCGCGGGGGAGGTCTCCAGCGTGCCGCGGCCCTGGATGTCGACGCGGACGGTGCGCAGGAACTCGACGGGGCCGCTCACGTCGAAGACGATCGCGGAACTGCGGGGCGCGTCCGCGCCCTTGGCGACGACCTTGGGCAGCGCTTCGAGCATGAGGTCACGGGCGATGTGCGCGCCGGGCGAGTCGAGATTGCCGGGGCGGCCGAGAGCCGTGCGCAGGTCCTGCTCGTGCACCCACACGTCGAACGCCCGCATGCGCATGGCGTGTTCGAGGGTGACTTCGGTGCCCATCATGGCGCGCACCATGGTGCCGGGCTCACGGGACTCGTTGCGCAGCTGGCGGTTGCGGCGGATGACCGTGTACTCCAGCTCGGCCGTCATCTCCGGCGACGTGTGGTGGCGGCGGACGTCGACCTGCATCTCCATGTAGCGCTGGTGCTCGTTGGTGACGTGGAACAGGTCACGGGGGAGCGTGTGGATGGGCCGCGGGTCGCCGAGCATCTCGCAGTCGAGGCCGATGATGTGCGAGACCACGTCCCGGACCGACCAGCCGGGGCAGGGAGTCCGTCGGTTCCACTCACCCTCGACGAGTGACTGCACGATGTCGGATATCGCGTCGATCGAGTGCGTCCAGGCGTCGGCGTAGGGCTGGAGGGTGGGATGCAGACTCACGGAACGGGACCCCTCGGGCGGTCGGTACACGGGCAGGTTGTGGCGGCTTTCGCCAACGGGAGGTGGCTGCGCTCGGCGGCGTTCTTGGGACTCCCCCGTGCTCTCGGCTCCGCACGAGCACGGGAGACCCCCAAGTTACGCTGCTCCGAGGCACCCCGGCAGTGCTTTCGTGTGACGATCGTAGGCCTGTGTGGACGACTCGAATGCCAGGACGGTGGTAGTGTGCGCGCCTCGCTGATCCAGATTGCCGTGGACGAGGACGAATCGGTTGCCGAACGGCGCCTTCGGGCAGCCGCGTTGGTTCGTGAACAGGCCGGCTCCGACCTCGTGGTTCTGCCCGAACTGTGGACGACCGGCGCCTTCGCCTACGAGCGTTTCGGCCCGGAGGCCGAGCCGCTGAGGGGCCCGACGTACGAGGCGATGGCCAAGGCGGCGAGCGACGCGGGAGCGTGGCTGCACGCCGGATCCATCCCGGAACGCGACCCCGACGGTTCCCTCTACAACACCTCTCTCCTCTTCTCTCCCTCCGGTGAGCTGGCCGCGGCCTACCGGAAGATCCACCGCTTCGGCTTCGACCGGGGCGAGGCCGTGCTCATGGGCGCGGGCAGCGACCTGGTGACGGTACGGCTGCCGGAGACCACGCTCGGTCTGGCCACCTGCTACGACCTCCGATTCCCCGAACTCTTCCGCTCCCTCGTCGCCGCCGGCGCCGAGACCCTGGTGATCCCGGCGGGCTGGCCCGAGCGGCGGCGCGGACACTGGACGCTGCTGGCTCAGGCGCGGGCGGTGGAGAACCAGGCGTTCGTACTCGCCTGTGGAACGGCCGGGACGCACGCCGGAGTTCCGCAGGCGGGTCACTCGATCGTGGTAGATCCGTGGGGCGAGGTACTCGCCGAGGCGGGCGCCGGCGAGCAGGTCCTCACCGTCGACCTCGACCCCGGCAAGGTGCCGGTCACCCGCGAGCAGTTCCCGGCCCTGAAGGACCGGATGCTCGGCCTCGAACCACCCCGGCGGCAGGACCCGCCCGCACGGTCGGACGGCTAGTTCCCCAGCCCCCCAGCTCCCCCCAGCTCCCCCCAGTCCCCTAGTCCTCCTCCCCCTCCTTCTCCGCCAGGTGGATCACGCACACCGCCACCGCGATCAGCAGCGCCGGATCGGCGTCCTCGCGTACGACGTCGACGCCGTACGTCTCCCGGATGCTCAGCCACCTACGGGAGATCACCGCGAGGAGTTCGCCGTCGTACTCGACGGCGAACTCCCGGTCGAGGATCTTGCCGCTGACGTCCAGGTCGGTGCCGTCCACCAGGGACACCCGGTAGTGGTTGCGCAGCAGGGACAGCCGCTTGCGCCTGATGGTGGCCAGGCCCTCGCCGTCCCGTTCGATCACCATGGTGTCGCGCAGGGCGAGCATCTTCTGGTGGATGTCGATCAGGACGCGGCCCTGGGTGTCCTTCAGTTCGAAGGTGTCCCGCAGCCGCATGGCCTTGCCGTCGACGAGGTACACCTTGTGGCCGTGCTCGTCCTCGATCCAGTAGTCGTCACCGATGCCGAGGATCCGGTCGCGTACGAGGAATCTCATACCCTTGCTGCTTCCCCGGCGCGGGCCGATCGTCACAGGGCCGGGACGGTCTCCGGCCCGAAGCGCCCGCGGTAGTCCGACGGACTCAGCCCCGTCTCGCGGCGCAGCCGTACCCGCAGGTTGGCCCCGGTGCCCAGGCCGCTGCGCTCCGCCACGACGTCCAGGCGCTCCTCGCCCCGCTCGATCAGCCGGCAGGCGAGCGCGACCCGCTCCCGGGTGAGCCAGGCCAGCGGGGTGGTACCGAGCTGTGCGCGGAAGCGGCGGTGCAGGGTGGCCGGGGACACGGACGCGTGCGCGGCCAGCTCCGCCACGGTCAGCGGCTCGCCGAGGCGCTCCAGCGCCCAGGACAGCAGCGGGCCGAGGGAGGCGTCGGGCACCTCGGGCACCGGCCGCTCCACGAACTGCCGCTGGCCGCCCTCCCGGTGGGAGGCGAAGACCAGGCGCCGGGAGACCGCGTTGGCGATCTCGGCACCGTGGTCATGGCGCCAGATGTGCAGCCCCAGATCGAGGGCGGCGGCGCTGCCCGACGCGGTCAGCACGTCGCCGTCGTCCACGAAGAGCACGTCCGGCTCCAGCAGCACCTTCGGGTGCAGCGCGCGGAAGGTGTCGGCCCAGCGCCAGTGGGTGGTGGCCGGGCGGTCGTCGAGCAGCCCGGCCTCGGCGAGCGCGAAGGTGCCGGTGCAGAAGCTGACGACGCGGGCGCCACGCGCGTGCGCGCGCCGGATCGCGTCCAGGACGTCGGCACCGCGCGGGACGACGTTGTCCGGCCGGCCGGGCACGAGCAGGGTGTCCGCGTCGTCCACCGTCTCCAGGCCGGCCACCCCGGTCAGGGTGAAGAAGCCGTGGTTCATCCGCACCTCGGGTGCCGGCGCGCACAGCGTGACCTCGTACAGGGGCCCGGGCAGCCCCAGTTCGGGGCGCGGCAGCCCGAACAGCTCGGTGGCGACACCGACCTCGAACGGGTTCGTGCCCGCGTCCACGATGACGGCGACCCGGTGCGCCCGAACCGGCCGTCCCGGCCGCGCGGGCCGCGGAGGTCGCGTGGGCCGGGACTGCGAGGATCCTTGCGGCATGTGCGATTTCTAGCACTCGTACGACCGCCCGGCCACCGCGCACGATGAGCCCATGGCAACCGATGAACCCACCCGCGAACCCCTCGACCTGGACAAGGCCCTCGCCTCGTTCGCCGAGCAGTGGAGCCCGCGCATCGTCACCACCGTCAACGACTACGACGTCCGCGTCGCCAAGGTCGAGGGCGAGTACATCTGGCACGTGCACGAGGACACCGACGAGTTCTTCCTGGTCCTCGCCGGCGAACTGCACATCGGCTTGCGGGAGCCGTCCGGCGAGCGCACGGTCGTCCTGCCCCGGGGCTCCGTCTTCACCGTCCCGCGCGGCACCGAACACAAGCCGTACGCGCCCGTCCCCACCGAGATCCTCGTCTTCGAACCGACGGGCACCCTCACCGTCGGCGACCGCCACGACGAGGTCCCGGACCACGTGGACGCGACCACGGGCCACGCGCTGGGCTGAGCACCGGTGCGGTGCCCTTGCGGGGTGCCGGGCGGGTGCCGGGCGGGCGCCGGGCGGGGTGTCGGCACGGAGTGGCACCCTTGGATCCATGAACGATGCCGCCCCGGCGCCCACCCCCGCGCCCCGACGACGCGCCCGCGTCCGTGCCCCCGAGCTGATCGGCAAGGGCGGCTGGCTGAACACGGGCGACAAGCAGTGCACCCTCGCCGACCTGCGTGGACGCATCGTCGTCCTGGATTTCTGGACCTTCTGCTGCATCAACTGTCTGCACGTCCTGGACGAGCTGCGGGAGCTGGAGGAGAAGCACCGGGACACGGTCGTGGTGATCGGGGTGCACTCGCCGAAGTTCGTGCACGAGGCCGAGCACCAGGCGGTCGTGGACGCCGTCGAGCGGTACGACGTGGAGCACCCGGTGCTGGACGACCCGGAGCTGGCGACCTGGAAGCAGTACGCGGTGCGGGCGTGGCCGACGCTGGTCGTGATCGACCCCGAGGGGTATGTCGTCGCGCAGCACGCCGGTGAGGGGCACGCGCACGCCATCGAGCGGCTGGTGGAGGAGCTGGAGGCCGAGCACGAGGCGAAGGGCACCCTGCGCCGCGGCGACGGGCCGTACGTCGCGCCGGAGCCCGAGCCGACCGTGCTGCGCTTCCCCGGCAAGGCGCTGGCGTTGCCCGGCGGGACCTTCCTGGTCAGCGACACCACCCGGCATCAGCTGGTGGAGCTGGCCGAGGACGGCGAGACGGTCGTGCGGCGCATCGGCACCGGCACGCGCGGGTTCGCCGACGGCGGGTCGGAGGAGGCCTCGTTCAGCGAGCCGCAGGGGCTGGCGCTGTTCGAGGACGGCACGTCCGTGGTCGTCGCCGACACCGTGAACCACGCGCTGCGCCGCCTCGACCTCGCCTCCGGCGAGGTGACCACCCTCGCGGGCACCGGCAAGCAGTGGTGGCAGGGTTCGCCGACCTCCGGACCGGCCCGCGAGGTCGATCTGTCCTCCCCGTGGGACGTGGCGGTCTTCGGCGGCGAGGTGTGGATCGCCATGGCGGGCGTGCACCAGCTGTGGACGTACGACCCGGTCGAGAAGACCGTCGCCGTGGGCGCGGGCACCACCAACGAGGGTCTGGTCGACGGCCCCGGTGCCGAGGCCTGGTTCGCGCAGCCGTCCGGTCTCGCGGCCACCGCCGACCGGCTCTGGCTGGCCGACTCCGAGACGTCCGCGCTGCGCTGGGTGGATCTCGACGGCACCGTGCACACCGCTGTGGGCACCGGTCTGTTCGACTTCGGGCACCGGGACGGTGACGCCGGGCAGGCGCTGTTCCAGCACCCGTTGGGCGTCACCGCGCTGCCGGACGGTTCGGTCGCCGTCGCCGACACCTACAACCACGCCCTGCGCCGCTACGACCCCGCCACCGGCGAGGTCACCACGCTCGCCACCGATCTGCGCGAGCCCAGCGACGCCGTCCTGGCCGGCGACGACATCGTGGTCGTCGAGTCGGCCCGGCACCGCCTGACCCGGCTGCGGCTGCCCGAGGAGGCGGTCCGCGTGGAGGCGGTCGCCCACCGTACGCAGCGTGCGGCGACGGAGGTCGCTCCCGGCCGGCTCCGGCTGGACGTGATCTTCCAGGCGCCGGCGGGCCAGAAGCTGGACCTGCGCTACGGCCCCTCGACCCGCCTGCTGGTCTCCTCGACCCCGCCCGAGCTGCTGCTGAAGGGCGAGGGCGCGGACACGGACCTGTCCCGCGAGCTGGAGCTGAACCCGGCTGTCACCGAGGGCGTCCTGCACGTCTCCGCGATGGCCGCGTCCTGCGACGACGACCCGGAGAACGAGTACCCGGCCTGCCACGTCCACCAGCAGGACTGGGGTGTACCGGTCCGCCTCACCGAGGGCGGAGCGGACCGGCTGCCGCTGGTGCTGGCGGGCATGGACGAGCGGTAGCCGCACGAGCCGTAACCGCAAGAGCCGTAGCCGTACGAGCCGTAGCAGCCGTACGAGCCGTAGCCGTACGACCCGTGGCCGGACGGTTCAGGCGCCGTAGCCGTCGCTGTAGCCGCCCCGGTGGCTGTGGTGGTGCCGTTCCTCCTCGACGACCGGTGTCGTCGGGGGCACCACCACACGCCGGCGCCGTGCGATGCCGCTGAACGTGGCCAGCCCGATCAGGCCGACCGCCATCAGGATGATGCCGACCAGATCGAGGTTGACTCCGTTCATGTGCCAGTCGGTCGCGAACGTGAGGATGGCTCCTACGGCGATGAGGATGATGCATCCGCCGAGACCCATGAGAGCTCGCCTTCCCTTCCGGTTTCCGGAAACTCCGGTCCCTCGGGTACCCGGCGAGCCCCGAACTAGCCCTCCAGGAAGGCCACCAGAGCGTTGGCCAGGAGGAACGGGTCGTCGGCGCCGCACAGTTCGCGGACGCTGTGCATGGAGAGGATCGCGACGCCGATGTCGACGGTCTTGATGCCGTGGCGGGCCGCGGTGATCGGGCCGATGGTGGTGCCGCAGGGCATGGAGTTGTTGGAGACGAAGGCCTGGAAGGGGACGCCGGCCCGCTCGCAGGCGGCGGCGAAGAGCGCGCGGCCCGAACCGTCCGTGGCGTAGCGGTTGTTGACGTTGACCTTGAGGATGGGGCCGCCGTTGATCCGCGGGTGGTGGGTCGGGTCGTGCCGCTCGGCGTAGTTGGGGTGCACGGCGTGGCCCGTGTCGGAGGACAGGCAGACCGTGCCGGCGAAGGCGCGGGCACGGTCCTCGAGGGAGCCGCCGCGGGCGAACACCGAGCGTTCGAGCACGCTGCCGAGCAGCGGGCCGTCGGCGCCGGTGTCGGACTGGGAGCCGTTCTCCTCGTGGTCGAAGGCGGCGAGGACGGGGATGTGGGTGAGCGGGGCGCCCGAGGACGCGGCGGCCGCGGCGGCGGTCAGGGCGGCCGTTCCGGCGTGCACCGACAGCAGGTTGTCCATGCGGGGGCCGGCGACCAGGTCCCGGTCCCGGCCGAGGTAGGCGGGGGCCTCCACGGGGTAGGCCATGAGGTCCCAGCCGGCCACCGAGCCCGCGGGGAGCCCGGCCTCCTCCTCCAGGAAGGCGATCAGGTCGCCCTCGCGCACGTCGTCGCTCAGGCCCCACACCGGCTGGAGGTGGCGCTGCTTGTCGAGCTTGAGGCCGTCCGAGGTCACGGAACGGTCCAGGTGGATGGCGAGCTGGGGAACGCGCAGCAGCGGCCGGTCCACGTCGACCAGGACCTCGCTGCCGTCGCGCAGGGTGAGCCGGCCGGCCAGGCCCAGGTCGCGGTCGAGCCAGGAGTTCAGCAGCGGGCCGCCGTAGATCTCCACGGCGATCTGGCGCCAGCCGTGCGCGCCGCTGTCGGGCAGCGGCTTGACCCGCAGGTTCGGGGAGTCGGTGTGCGCGCCGATGATCCGGTACGGGGTGTGCGGGGCCGCGCCCTCGGGGACGTACCAGGCCACGATCGCCCCGCCGCGCAGTACGTAGCGGCCGCCGCTGCCGGTGGCGGAGGGAGCGGAGGTCTCGGTGTCCCACGCGTCGGTCTCGGCGACCTGCTTGAAGCCCGCCTTCTCCAGCCGTTCGGCGACGTTCGCCACGGCGTGGTAGGGCGTGGGGCTCGCCGCAAGGAAGGACATGAGGTCGTCGGTGTGGCCGCGGTCGAAGCGGGTCGGTGCGCTCATGTGGTTCACCTTAACGACGTGCGCGGGCCCGCTCCCGGCAAGGGGAGCGGGCCCGCGCAGACGATCAACGGGTGCGGGGCGGGGGCCTCTTAGAAGGCGGCCTCGTCCAGCTCCATCAGGTCCAGCTCGACGTTCTCGGAGATCTTGCGGGCCAGGGTGACGCCGGGCAGGACGTTGGCCGCGAAGAACTTCGCCGCCGCGATCTTGCCGGTGTAGAACGCCACGTCCTTGGAGGAGGCCGTCTCCAGCTTCTCGGCGGCGACGGCGGCACCGCGCAGCAGCAGGTAGCCGACGATCACGTCACCGGAGGCCAGCAGCAGGCGGGTGGTGTTCAGGCCCACCTTGTAGATGTTCTTGACGTCCTGCTCGGTGGCCGCGAGGTCGGTCAGCATCAGGCCGACGATCGCCTCCAGCTCCACGGCGGCCTTGGCCAGGTGCTCGCGGGCGCCGGCCAGGTCCTCGCCGCCGGTGCCGAGCGCCAGGAACTTCTTGATGTCCTCGGCGAGGCTGTTCAGCGCGGCACCCTGGTTGCGGACGATCTTCCGGAAGAAGAAGTCCTGGCCCTGGATGGCCGTGGTGCCCTCGTACAGGGTGTCGATCTTGGCGTCGCGGATGTACTGCTCGATCGGGTACTCCTGCAGGAAGCCGGAGCCGCCGAAGGTCTGCAGCGACTGGGCGAGCTGCTCGTAGCCCTTCTCGGAGCCGTAGCCCTTGACGATCGGCAGGAGCAGGTCGTTGAGGGCGTGCTCGGCGGAGGTGTCCTCGCCGTTCGCCTCCTTGACCGCGATCGTGTCCTGGACGGCGGCGGTGTGCAGCACGAGGGCGCGCATGCCCTCGGCGTACGCCTTCTGCGTCATCAGCGAGCGGCGCACGTCGGGGTGGTGCGTGATGGTGACCTTGGGCGCGGCCTTGTCCATGAACTGCGCCAGGTCCGGGCCCTGGACGCGCTCCTTGGCGTACTCCAGCGCGTTGAGGTAGCCCGTCGACAGGGTCGAGATCGCCTTCGTGCCGACCATCATGCGGGCGAACTCGATGATGCGGAACATCTGGCGGATGCCGTCGTGCTTGTCGCCGATCAGCCAGCCCTTGGCGGGGTGACGGTCGCCGAAGGTCATCTCGCAGGTGTTGGAGGCCTTCAGGCCCATCTTGTGCTCGACGTTGGTGGCGTAGACGCCGTTGCGCTCGCCCAGCTCGCCGCTCTCGCCGTCGAAGAGGAACTTCGGGACGAGGAAGAGGGACAGGCCCTTGGTGCCGGGGCCGGCGCCCTCGGGGCGGGCGAGGACGTAGTGGAGGATGTTCTCCTCCATGTCGTGCTCACCGCTGGTGATGAAGCGCTTCACGCCCTCGATGTGCCAGGAGCCGTCCTCCTGCTGCACGGCCTTGGTGCGGCCGGCGCCGACGTCCGAGCCCGCGTCGGGCTCGGTGAGGACCATGGTGGAGCCCCAGGTCTTGTCGACCGCGATCTGGGCCCACTTCTTCTGCTCCTCGGTGCCCTCCTCGAAGAGGATGCGGGCGAACGCCGGGCCGGAGGAGTACATCCAGACCGCCGGGTTCGCGCCGAGGACCAGCTCCGCGTACGCCCAGATCAGGGACGGCGGGGTGGTGGTGCCGCCGATCTCCTCGGGGACGCCGAGGCGCCAGTACTCGGAGTCCATGAAGGCCTTGTAGCTCTTCTTGAAGGACGCCGGGACGGGCGCGGTGTTCGTCTCGGGGTCGAAGACCGGCGGGTTGCGGTCGGCGTCCGCGAAGGACTCCGCCAGCTCGTTCTCCGCGAGGCGCGTCAGCTCCTCCAGGACGCTCTTGGCGGTGTCCGTGTCCATCTCCTCGAACGGGCCGGTGCCGTAGAGCTTGTCGCGGCCGAGGACTTCGAAGAGGTTGAACTCGATGTCGCGGAGATTGGACTTGTAGTGCCCCATGGTGACGGCTCCGTTAGGACTCGGCGAGGCACTGACTCCTCGCATCTGGCTCACGTACCAACAAGTAACTCCGATGATGCTACCCGTGAGTAATAAGATGCAACCCCACCCCCGGCCGGTCCGGGTGTGAGAAGGGTCTACTCCGTCTCTCCATCCGGCGCCCCCGTCTCGATACGCTTGCGCCCATGTACGGCTACGACCAGAACGCTGGCGCTCAGCAGCAGTACGCCCCGCCGCAGCAGCCGGGTGGTGTCGGCGGGTACGGCCAGCAGCCGCCGCTCTACCCGGAGCCGTCGCCGCCCTCGCTCGCGGACGCGGTGCGCGCCTTCACGACCGGCCAGATGGCCGCCGAGGACTTCCAGCAGATCTTCGCCACGTCGAAGGTGTACTGCCCGCGCGGTGACACCCCCGGCTTCCTCGCGCTGCACAACACCCAGCAGCCGGTGATCCCGATGTTCACCTCGCTCAAGGAGCTGCGCCGGTACGCGGGCAAGGAGTCCAAGTACTTCGTGATCACCGGTTCCGAGGTGATCGACCTGCTGCCGACCGGCTACGGCTTCGTCCTGGACATGGAGGGCGAGCACCGGATGGTGTTCGACGCCAAGGCCGTGGAGCAGATGGTCGACTTCGCGATGCGCCGGATGTACGGCGGCTGAGCGGTTTCCTCGCGTGACATCCGCAGGGCCCGGAGGGAATTCCTTCCGGGCCCCGTTCGTTCTGACTGGCAGAAAGTTCAACGCTCAACTAAAGTGACTGTACAAGGAGGTACCGACCATGCCTGCAGTGACCGTTGAGAACCCGCTCGCGCTGCCCCGCGTGACCGCTCCCGCCGACGCCGTGGCGCGTCCCGTGATCGCCGTCGCGACCGCCCCGAGCGGATTCGAGGGCGAGGGCTTCCCGGTGCGCCGTGCGTTCGCCGGGATCAACTACCGCCACCTCGACCCGTTCATCATGATGGACCAGATGGGTGAGGTGGACTACGCGCCGGGCGAGCCCAAGGGCACCCCGTGGCACCCGCACCGCGGCTTCGAGACCGTCACCTACATCATCGACGGCACCTTCGACCACCAGGACTCCAACGGCGGTGGCGGCACCATCACCAACGGCGACACCCAGTGGATGACCGCGGGCTCGGGTCTGCTGCACATCGAGGCCCCGCCGGAGGCCCTCGTCATGTCCGGCGGTCTCTTCCACGGCCTCCAGCTGTGGGTGAACCTCCCGGCCAAGGACAAGATGATGGCCCCGCGCTACCAGGACATCCGCGGCGGCAGCGTCCAGCTGCTCACCTCCCCCGACGGGGGCGCGCTGCTCCGTGTCATCGCCGGTGAGCTGGACGGCCACGCGGGCCCCGGCATCACCCACACCCCGATCACGATGATCCACGCGACCCTCGCGCCGGGCGCCGAGATCACGCTGCCCTGGCGCGAGGACTTCAACGGCCTCGCCTACGTCATGGCGGGCCGCGGCAGCGTCGGCGCCGAGCGCCGGCCCATCCACCTGGGGCAGACCGCCGTCTTCGGCGCGGGCTCCTCGCTCACCGTGCGCGCCGACGAGAAGCAGGACTCGCACACCCCCGACCTGGAGGTCGTCCTCCTCGGCGGACAGCCCATCCGCGAGCCCATGGCCCACTACGGCCCGTTCGTCATGAACAACAAGCAGGAGCTGATGCAGGCCTTCGAGGACTTCCAGAAGGGCCGGCTGGGCACGATCCCGGCCGTGCACGGGATGTCGGAGTCGGGCCCCCAGGACTGACCGCCGCCCCACGGCGGCCGAAGCCCGCCCCGCCCACTTCTCGGCTCACCGGGCCGGGCGGTGGGCGGTCGCGCGTTTCGGGGTCCAGCCGCGGGTTTCGGGGGGTCCAGGGGGGCGGGGCCGTCCGGTACGGCGGTGCGGGCCGCCCGGTACGCACGGCGGTGCGGGGCGCCTCACCCACCCGGGCCGCTGCGCAGGACAGTGAACCCCCGCCGTGATCCGCTGGACGCGTGCAGCTGCTGCCCGAGTCCGTACGCCGCGTCGCCGCCTGGTGTGCCGTCCTGCTGCTCGTCGCCGGGGTGGGCTGGGTCGGGGTGCGGCTCTGCTCGGAGTTCCGTACCGCCGTCACCCCCGTCCTGCTCGCCCTGCTCGGCAGCGCGCTGCTCGGACCGCTGTACCGCAGGCTGGTGCAGGCGAAGGTCAACTCCTCGCTCGCGGCAGGGCTGACCTGCGTCGCCGTGCTCGCCGTGGTCGGCGGCGCCCTCTACATCGTCGTCGCCGCGCTCATCGACACCGGCGACGAGATCATCGCCTCGCTCCGGAACGCCGTCCGGTCCCTCGCCCGCCACTTCGGGGTCGCGGGGACGGGCCTCGACGACGTCGCGGGCAACGTGCGCGAGCTGCTGGGCAAGTTCGGCGCGACGGCCGTCTCCAACGTCATCAGCGGGGTCAGCGTGGTCGGCGAGACCATCGCCGTGGCCGTGCTCGCGCTGCTGCTCGTCTTCTTCTTCCTGCGCGACTCCCAGCGTGCCGTCGACGGCCTCAGGTCCATCGCCCCCCACGGCACCGCCGACATCGTGGAGGCCATGGCGCGGCGCGCCTTCGAGCGCGTGGAGGGGTTCATGCGGGGGACGACCCTCATCGCGCTCATCGACGCCGTCTGCATCACCGTCGGCCTGCTCATCCTCCGGGTGCCCGGTGCCGTCGGCCTCGGCGCGCTCGTCTTCGTCGGCGCCTACATCCCCTACCTCGGTGCCTTCATCTCCGGCGCGGTGGCCGTCCTGGTCGCCCTCGCCGACCGGGGCTTCGTCATCGCGCTGTGGGCGCTCGGGGTCGTCCTCGCGGTGCAGGTGCTGGAGGGGCATGTGCTGCAGCCGGCCATCCAGAGCCGGACCGTGCAGATGCACCCGGCGGTGGTGCTGCTCGCGATCACCGCGGGAGCCTCCGTCGCCGGCGTCCTCGGCATGCTCCTCTCGGTCCCGCTGACGGCGGCCGTCTTCGGGGTCGTCCACGAGCTGCGGGAACGGCACGGCACGCCGGAACCGTCGGACCCGTAGCGACGCCCGAGCCGTCGGGCCCGTAGCGGCGCGGGCCGTACGTCTCATCGCGCCTCACCGCGCCTCACTGGCCGTCCGGCTCGTGCAGTGCGAACCAGATGCTCTTCCCCTCCCCCCGCGGCTCCACGCCCCACGCTTCCGCGAGCAGTTCGATCAGCACGAGGCCGCGGCCGGAGGAGGCCAGTTCGCCGGGACTGCGTTTGTGCGGGAGGTCGTCGCCCGTGTCGGTGACCTTCACCTGAAGCCGGCGCCCGCCCGGTTCCCCGGAGATCTCGGCGAGCACCAGCGCGTCGGCGTCCGTGTGGACGAGGACGTTGGTGATCATCTCGGAGAGCAGCAGGACGGCGGAGTCGACCTGGTCGGCCGAGGACCAGTCGTGCAGGAGTTCGCGCAGGTGCTGACGGGCCTCGGCGATGCGCTCGGGCTCGTCCTGCGCCACCGACAGCAGCGTGTGCCGCACCTGGGGCCGTACGGCCAGGGCGCCGCCGTGCCCGTCGCCGGGGCGGCACAGCAGCACGAGCGCGATGTCGTCCTCGCGGCGGTCGGTCAGCGGGCCGGTCATGTAGTGCGAGGAGGGCCCGTGGACGCCCTGCACCAGCGCGTCGGCCAGCCGCTCCAGGCCGACCTCGCCGTCCCCGGACCCGTCCTGGACGTCGTGGTCCTCCAGGATCGCGCGGATGCGCCGCCAGCCGCTCTCCATGTCGTGGCCGCCGGTCTCGATCAGGCCGTCGGTGCAGAGCAGCATCGTCTCGCCGGGCTCCAGCGTGAACCGGGTCGTCGGGTAGTCGGCGTCCGGGTCGACACCCAGGGGCAGCCCGCCCGCGATCGGCCGCCGCATCACCGTGCCGTCGGCCATCCGGATCACCGGGTCCGGGTGCCCGGCGCGGGCGACCTCCAGCTCGCCGGTCGCCGGGTCCACCTCCGCGTACAGACAGGTCGCGAAGCGCAGGTCGGGCAGGTGGTCGGCCGGGTGCGCGTCATGGGTGACGCCGTGCAGGAAGCGGGAGGCGCGGGAGAGCACGGCGTCGGGTCGGTGCCCCTCGGAGGCGTAGGCGCGCAGGGCGATGCGGAGCTGTCCCATCAGGCCCGCCGCGCGTACGTCATGCCCCTGCACATCCCCGATGACCAGGGCGATCCTGTCTTCGCCGGGCAGCGGGATCATGTCGTACCAGTCGCCGCCGACCTGGAGTCCGCCGCCGGTGGGGATGTAGCGGGCGGCCACGGCCATCCCGGGGATCTCCGGGCCGAGCGAGGGCAGCATGGAGCGCTGCAGGCCCTCGGTCAGCTCCCGCTGGGTCTCGGCGGCGCCGGCCCGGCTGAGCGCCTGGCCGAGCATCCGGGCGACCGTGTTCAGCACCGCCCGTTCGTCGGGCGTGAACGTCACCGGATAGGAGAACGCCGCCAGCCACGCGCCCATCATGCGCCCGCCCGCCGTCAGCGGCAGGAACGCCCACGAGCGGCGTCCGAGGGGCTCGGCCAGCGGCCAGGTGGCCGGATAGCGCTCGCGGTACTCCTCCGGGGAGGAGAGGTAGACGGCACGGCCGGTGCGGACGACGTCGGCGGCCGGGTACTTCGTGGCCAGCGGCATGTGGGCGAAGGACGCCTCGTCGCCGGGCTGGTACCCGTGCTGGCCGATGATCGTCAGCCAGTCGCCCTCCACGGCGAACACCACCAGGCCGTCCGGGGTGAAGCCCGGCATGGACAGTCCGGCCGCGACCCGCAGCACCTCCGCCGTCGACCGGGCCTCCGCCAGCGCCCGGCCCGCGTCCAGCAGGAACGCCTCCCGGGAGCGCCGCCAGTCCCCGGTGACCGCGCTGCGCCCGGCCGGTGTGCCCGGGGTCGGCTCGGTGACCTCCTGGAGGGTGCCGATCAGCACGTACGCCCCGCGCTCCGGGTCGTGGGACGGCTTCGAGCGGCTGCGTACGACGCGGACGATCCGCCCCCGCTCGTCCATGATCCGGACGCGCACCTCGGCCAGCGTGCCCTCGGCGACCGCCAGCTGCACCACTCCGGTGATCTCGTTCCAGTCGACCGGGTGCAGCCGGGCGCGGGTCTGCGCCTCGGTCAGGGTGGTGGGTGCCGCGGGCAGCCCGAGCAGGCGTGCCGCCTCCGCGTCGACGGTGACCAGCCCGGAGGCGGTGTCCCAGTGCCACAGTCCGGTCGCGAGGGCGGCGAGTACGTCCTCGACGGACGGCAGGGGCTCGCCTGTGCGCATGCCCCACTTTAAGAAGATATGACCGGGCGTTGCCACCGAAGACGGCCCCGGATCCGCCACCGGAGGCGAGCGCGGTCCGCCGCGACGGACGACCGGGGCCCGCGGGGGAAGGCTGCCGGGCGGTAATGGTGGGGAGCCGATCATGGGCTGCCCGGTACCCTTGATGGGTCCGGGCCCCGTGCCCGTACCCGGCCGTGGAGAGCACCGCGGCTTCCCGAACGAAGGACGATGAACGACGATGCATCGGTACAGGTCCCACACCTGCGGCCAGCTCCGCGCCTCTGACGTCGGTGCTGACGTCCGGCTGAGCGGCTGGCTGCACAATCGCCGAGACCTGGGCGGCATCCTCTTCATCGATCTGCGCGATCACTACGGCATCACGCAGCTGGTGGCCCGTCCCGGCACGCCCGCGTACGAGGCGCTGGACAAGCTCTCCAAGGAGACGGTCGTCCGCGTCGACGGCAAGGTTGTTTCACGTGGAACCGAGAACGTGAACGCCGAGCTGCCCACCGGTGAGGTCGAGGTCGAGGTCGGCGAGGTCGAGGTCCTGGGTTCCGCGGCCCCCCTCCCCTTCACGATCAACGCCGAGGACGGGGTCAACGAGGAGCGGCGCCTGGAGTACCGCTTCCTGGACCTGCGCCGCGAGCGCATGCACCGCAACATCATGCTGCGTACCGCCGTGATCTCGGCGATGCGCCACAAGATGGTCGCGATGGGCTTCAACGAGATGGCGACGCCGATCCTGTCCGCCACCTCCCCCGAGGGCGCCCGCGACTACGTGGTCCCCTCCCGGGTGCACGCGGGCCGCTTCTACGCCCTGCCGCAGGCCCCGCAGCAGTTCAAGCAGCTGCTGATGATCTCCGGCTTCGACCGCTACTTCCAGATCGCGCCCTGCTTCCGCGACGAGGACGCCCGCGCCGACCGCTCGCCGGGCGAGTTCTACCAGCTCGACGTCGAGATGAGCTTCGTCGAGCAGGAGGACATCTTCCAGCCGATCGAGAAGCTCATGACCGAGCTGTTCGAGGAGTTCGGCGGCGGCCGCCACGTCACCTCCCCCTTCCCGCGCATCCCGTTCCGCGAGGCGATGCTCAAGTACGGCTCCGACAAGCCGGACCTGCGCGCCAAGCTGGAGCTCGTCGACATCACCGACGTCTTCGAGGGCTCGGCCTTCAAGGCGTTCGCCGGCAAGCACGTGCGCGCCCTGGCGGTACCGGACGTCGCGTCGCAGACGCGCAAGTTCTTCGACCAGCTCGGCGAGTTCGCCGTCTCGCAGGGCGCGCAGGGCCTGGCCTGGGTCCGCGTCGGCGAGGACGGCACGCTGTCCGGTCCGATCGCGAAGTTCCTCACCGAGGAGAACGTCGCCGAGCTGACCAAGCGCCTCTCTCTGGCCCCCGGCCACGCGGTGTTCTTCGGCGCCGGCGAGTTCGACGAGGTCTCGAAGATCATGGGCGCCGTGCGCGTCGAGGCCGCCAAGCGGGCCGGCCAGTTCGAGGACGGCGTCTTCCGCTTCTGCTGGATCGTCGACTTCCCGATGTACGAGCGGGACGAGGAGACCGGCAAGATCGACTTCTCGCACAACCCGTTCTCGATGCCGCAGGGCGGTCTGGAGGCCCTGGAGACCCAGGACCCGCTGGACATCCTGGGCTGGCAGTACGACATCGTCTGCAACGGTGTCGAGCTGTCCTCCGGCGCCATCCGGAACCACGAGCCGGACATCATGCTCAAGGCCTTCGAGATCGCGGGCTACGACCGTGAGACGGTCGAGGAGAAGTTCGCGGGCATGCTCCGCGCGTTCCGCCTGGGTGCCCCGCCGCACGGCGGCATCGCCCCCGGCGTGGACCGCATCGTCATGCTCCTCGCGGACGAGCCCAACATCCGCGAGACGATCGCCTTCCCGCTCAACGGCAACGCCCAGGACCTCATGATGGGCGCGCCGACGGAGCTGGACGAGTCCCGCCTGCGCGAGCTGCACCTGACGGTGCGCAAGCCGCAGCCGAAGTAGGGCCGGTAAGGCTCGGAAAGAGCCAAGCGGAAGCGCCCGGGGGCTGCGGTCCCCGGGCGCTTTCGTGTGTGTGCGTATGTGCGTGCGTGTGCGTGTGCGTGCGCCTGGTCGGCCGGGCTGTCACGCGCCCGGGTTCGCCCCGGACCCCTCCCCGGACTCCTCCTCGGCCCCTTCCTCGGACTCCTCGTCGGGTGACGCGCCGTCTTCCATCAGCCGTTCGGCGATGTCGTCGGACCAGTGCTGGGCCCAGGCGCGTACCTCGGCGACCTGTGGTTCCGTCAGGCCGTACCGCATGAAGTCGCCGTCGGAGTAGAAGTCCGTGCCGGTCAGGCGGGACTGGAGCGTGGGCAGGTCGAAGGTGTCGTAGGCGTGACGGCGCCCCAGTTCCTCCAGGCCGGGCAGGGGGAATCGGGCCGCCGCGGCCTGTGCGTCGATCAGGTCGACGGCCGCGCCCCGGTCGTACAGGGCACGGATCTTGGTGCCGACGGCGTCCTCCAGGGAGAGGGCGGGTCCGAGGTCGGTGAGCTCGGGAGGCTGCCAGAAGGCCTCTTTGTGCAGGGCCAGTGCGCAGGTCTCGCCGGTGGGCGGATCGGTCACCGTCAGCTGGGCCGTCAGCGTGCTCACGGACTCCACCCGCACCTGCCGGCCCCGCGCCTCCAGTGCCGCACCGAGCGCGCCGGCGATCCGGTCCATGGGTTCGGGGCTCTCGGTGGCGAAGTCGAGGTCGGCATGCGGGCGGCGGAGCAGGCCGTGCGCCTGGAGGGCGTAACCGCCGGCCAGTACCAGGACGTACGGGCTTCCGGCTGTGACGACGTCCGCGAGGAGCCTGCGGTGGGGTTCGGGGAGGTTCACGGGACCCGTACTCTGCCAGACCCGACGTCAGGTGTTCGCGTGCCTCGCCCCGGTGTTCCTCAGGCCGAGGGAGGTGCGGGGGTGTAGGTGGTCCCTGTGAAGAGGTCCTCGGCGTGGTCGACCGAACCTGCCCGGTCGAGCCAGTCGTTGACACGTTCGAGGTCGGTGCAGGTGAGGATGCGTTCGCGTGCGTCGTCGGAGACGGGGATGCCGCGGACTTCGAGGACCCGCAGAACACCCTTGGCCTCACCCCTGGCCTCGCCCTTGGCTTCGCCCTCCAGGAACGTCCGCTCGATCAGAGTGCCCCGGCCCGGGAAGTAGTTCACGAACGTCATGATGTGCCTCCATTTGAGCTGATGTGACCATGAGTGGAAGCTAGGAGGCGCCAGGGACGGGTGCCGGTGGACCGGATCGGGTTCACTCGTTCGAGGGGCGAGGGAACGTTCAGTCCGGGAGCTGTCACACATGTGGGGGCGTGGTCGTCAGTGAGGTGTCCGTACCTCGGCCGACCGATTCACGGGAGCACGCCATGCACATCGCCCACATCGTCGTCACCCTTCTCGCCGCCCTCATGGCCGGCTTCTCCGGTGCCGTGCTGCTGGCCCGCGCCCAGTGGATCGTCCGGGCGCTGGAGGACTACCGGGTGCCGGAGCCGTGGTGGACCTGGCTCGGGCTCGCCAAGGCCGCGGGAGCCCTGGGGCTGGTGGCCGGGCTGTTCGTCCCGGTGATCGGGGTGATCGCGGGGGTGGCGCTGGTGACGTACTTCGCCGGCGCGGCCGTCACCGTGGCCCGGGCGCGCTGGTACACCCACGTTCCCTACCCGCTCGTCTACGCCGCCCCCGTCGTCGCCGCGCTCGCGCTGGGGTACGCGGCCTGAACGGCCGCGTGCACGACGACGCCGGCCCGCCCCTCACGGGACGAGCCGGCGTCGGTGCTGCCTGCGAGGGGCCTGGCGTCAGCCCTCCGTGCCGCCGAAGCGCTCCTTGTACGTCTCCAGGTCCTCGTCCGTCAGCTTGGCGAACAGGACCGGCGGGACGGTGAAGGGGGTGCCGGCGGGGACGGCGGTCAGGGCGCGGGCCTCGTCGGCCGTCACCCACGTCGCCGTGTCGTCCGCGAGGGTGAACGCCTCGCGCATCGCCTTCGCCGTCGCCGGGATGAGGGGCTCCGAGACCACCGAGTAGAGGTGGATCAGGTTCATCGCCGTGCGCAGGGTGAGGGCCGCGCCGTCCTTGTCGGTCTTGATCTCCAGCCAGGGGGCCTTCTCCTCCAGGTAGGAGTTGCCGGCCGACCACAGGGCACGCAGGGCCGCGGCGGCCTTGCGGAACTGGAGAGCCTCCATCTGCTCTTCGTACTCGGCGAGCAGGCGCGCGATCTCCTCGCCCAGCTTCGCCTCCGCCTCGCCGGGCTCGCCGCCCGCCGGGACGTCGTCGCCGAAGCGCTTGCGGGAGAAGGACAGGACACGGTTGACGAAGTTGCCGAGGGTGTCGGCGAGGTCCTTGTTGACCGTGGCGGTGAAGTGCTCCCACGTGAAGGACGAGTCGTCCGACTCGGGCGCGTTGGCGATGAGGAAGTAGCGCCAGTAGTCCGCCGGGAGGATCTCCAGGGCCTGGTCGGTGAAGACGCCGCGCTTCTGCGAGGTGGAGAACTTGCCGCCGTAGTACGTCAGCCAGTTGAAGGCCTTGACGTAGTCGACCTTCTTCCACGGCTCGCGCACGCCCAGCTCGGTGGCCGGGAACATCACCGTGTGGAACGGGACGTTGTCCTTGGCCATGAACTGCGTGTAGCGGACGTCGGCGTCGGCGTCGTACCACCACGACTTCCAGTCGCGGTCGTCCGCGTTCTGGTCCGCCCACTCCTTCGTCGCGCCGATGTACTCGATCGGGGCGTCGAACCAGACGTAGAAGACCTTGCCCTCGGCCGCCAGCTCCGGCCAGGTGTCCGCCGGGACGGGCACGCCCCAGTCCAGGTCACGGGTGATCGCGCGGTCGTGCAGGCCCTCGGTCAGCCACTTGCGGGCGATGGAGGAGGCCAGCTGCGGCCAGTCCGCCTCGTGCCGGGCGACCCACTCCTCGACCTCGTGCTGCAGCTTGGACTGCAGGAGGAAGAGGTGCTTGGTCTCGCGGACCTCCAGGTCCGTGGAGCCGGAGATCGCCGAGCGCGGCTCGATCAGGTCGGTCGGGTCCAGGACGCGGGTGCAGTTCTCGCACTGGTCGCCACGGGCCTTGTCGTAGCCGCAGTGCGGGCAGGTGCCCTCGACGTAGCGGTCCGGCAGGAAGCGGCCGTCGGTGGGCGAGTAGACCTGGCGGATCGCCCGCTCCTCGATGAAGCCGTTCTCGTTCAGCTTCCGGGCGAAGTGCTGGGTGATCTCGCGGTTCTCGGCGGAGGAGCTGCGGCCGAAGTAGTCGAAGGCCAGCGCGAAGCCGTCGTAGACCGCCTTCTGCGCGTCGTGGGCCTGCGCGCAGAACTCGGCGACCGGCAGGTCCCGGTCCTTGGCGGCCAGCTCGGCCGGGGTGCCGTGCTCGTCGGTCGCGCAGATGTAGAGGACGTCCTCGCCGCGCTGGCGGAGGTACCGGGAGTACACGTCCGCCGGGAGCATGGACCCCACCATGTTGCCCAGGTGCTTGATCCCGTTGATGTACGGAAGGGCGCTGGTGATGAGGTGTCGAGCCATCGGGGGCTGCTCCCAGGTCGCTACGGGTACGAACCTTGAAATCGTAGCCGACGTGTGTATGCCGCCCGCTTCCCGTTTTACGGGGTGGGAAGCGGGCGGCACATGGGGGGTACGGGGAGTGGGGGTGGGGATACGGGGGGTTACTCGGGTTCTCCCCGGCTTCTCCCTGGCTTTCCCGCCCCGGCTTTCCCCGGGTTCACCTGCGTTTACGGTCGCCAGGAGGCGAGTACGCCTTCGTACAGCTCGGTGTCCGTCAGTTCGCGGGGGGTCGGGCCGGCGTGGAAGAAGGACGTGTTGTCGGTCTTCAGCTTGCGGAGGTAGTCGAAGGCCTTGTTGTCGTGCTCTCCGAAGGCCACGAAGGAGAAGAAGACGCGGGGGTGGTTCTGCGCGGCCTCGGTGAGGGACTGGGTGGCGGGGGTCTTGGCGTCGGGGGCGCCGTCGGTCTGGAAGACGACCAGGGCCGGGGTGTCCGGGGTCGTGTTCTTCCCGTGGTGGGCGAGTACGGCTTCCACGGCGACGTGGTAGCTGGTACGGCCCATGCGGCCGAGGGTGCCGTGGACGTCGTCGATCTTGGACTCGTGGTCCGGGGTGAGGGTGAGGTCGGCGGTGCCGTCCACCTCCGTGGAGAAGAAGACGACGTGGACCGTGGCCTCGGGGTCCAGGTGGGCGGCGAGAGCGAGGGTCTGGTCGGCGAGGGCCTGCGTGGAGCCGTCCTTGTAGTACGGGCGCATGCTCGCCGAGCGGTCGAGGACCAGGTAGAGCTTGGCCCGGGTGCCGGTGAGGCCGGTCTTCTCGAGGGTGGTGGCGGCGGCGGTGTAGGCGGTGGTGAGGGAGGGGGTGCGGGTCTGGAGGTCGGTGGGGTCGGCGAGGGTGGTGGGGGTGAGGGGGGCTTCTGCCTCCGTCTCCGGCTCCGGCTGCGGCTCCGGCTCTGCGGCTGCCTCCGCCTCGGCTTCGCCTTCGGCGTCGGTCGTGTTCCCACCCGCACCACCCGTGCGGGTTTCGTTGCCGGGTGCAGGTGCCTCCTGTGGGGCGTCCTCGCCGTCGGCGTCCGCCGGGTCGTTCTCCGGCTGGGTGTCCTGCTCGGCCTCGGCCTCGGCCGCGGGCTCGGTTACCGGCTGCGCGACGATCTCGGTGACCGGCTCGGGCTCGGGCTCGGCTTCCGCCTTCGCGTCGACCGCTGCCTCGGCGTCAGCCTGCGGCTCCGCCTCGGTTTCAGCCGTGGCCTCGGCTTCGGCGTCGGCCACCGCAGTGGCCTCTGCCTCTGCCCCGGCCGCCGACTCGACCTCGGCTTCCGGGCTCACCTCAGGCGCGGCCTCGGGCTCGGGCTGCGGCTCGGCTTCGGCCGCGGGTTCGGGGGCCGACTCCGGCTTCACGGCAGGAGCCGCTTCGGCCTCGGCGGCCGGCTCGGGGTCTGCCACAGCCTCCGGCTCGGTCTCGGTCTCGGCCTCCACCGTGGCTTCGGCTTCGGCTTCGTTCGTGGGCTCGGGCTCGGGTTCCGCCGCAGCCTGCGGATCGGACTCGATCTCGACCTCGGGCTCCGCCACAGCCTCGGCCTCCGCCTCGGCCTTTACCGCGGTTTCAGCCGCGGGCTCGGGCTCGGCCGGGGGCAGGATCTCGGATTCCGCCTCGTCCGCCGGGGCGGCTTCGGCCACGGGCTCGGGCTGTGCTGCGGCCTCCGGCACGTCCTCGGTTTCGGTCTTCGCCTCAGCCTCGGTGGTGGGCTCGACCGCGGTCTCGCTCGCCGCTTCGGCTTCCACCTCTGCCTCGGCCGTCGGCTCGGTGTCAGCCGTCGGCTGCTTCTCGGCCTTGGCCTCAGCCTCGACCTCAGCCGTCGGCTCCGCCTCAGAGGCGTCCTCGACCTCGACCTCTGCCTCAGCCGCGGGCTGGTGCTCAGCGGTGTCCTCGGCCTTGGCCTCGGTCGCGGCAGCCTCTGCCTCGGCCGTCGGCTTCGTTTCAGCCGCGTTCTCGACCTCGGCCTCAGCCGTCGGCTGCTCCTCGACCTTGGCCTCAGCCTCTGCCTTGGCTTCGGGCTCAGCCAGCTGCTGCTCGGCTGTGCCCTCGGCCTCGGTCTCGGCTTCCTGGCGTGGTTCGGTTCCCTGCCTCGGGACCGTCACGTTGTCGAAGGCCTTGGAGACCAAGTCGTGTTCGGAGCGGGGTTCGGGGACCTGAGGTGTCTGGTCGAGGTGGTTCTGCGAAGGTGCTGTATTCGCACTCTCCGCTTCGGCGGAACGGCCTTTGCGGCCGCGGCCGAATGCGTTCCGCAGGAGAGTCAGAATGCCCATGTGCGCAACCCTTCGCGTGAGTTGATGCCGTCGATCCCTGGCCAGGACGGACACGTAAGGTTAACGGCCCTGGCAGGGGTTTCCGTCGCTCGCCGGAACGGTCAGTGCGGTGTCGCGACGGCCCGGGCGGCCGCCACCTCTTGGCGCAGGGGTTCGAGGACGCTGTCAGCGGGGCCGGTCAGATGGGTGGGGATGGCGGTGAGGGTGTCGGCCTCCCGTACGCCCTCGGCGAGTTCGCGGAGTTGCAGGGCCAGGTGGCGCACCTCGGTGGGGGACGGCGGCGCGGCTCCGTGGCGGACGCGGACGTGGGCCGCCGTCGTCGCGTCGACGATGCGTTCCACCGCCACGACCAGTGGCCACCACGCGGCGGCGCGGCGGCCGGTGGGCGGGGGTTCGGTCAGGGCCCGCTGGAACTCCGTGCGGATGACGGACAGGTCGCGGTAGAGGAGGCGGCGCATGCGGGCGCGGGCCGTCGGGTCGGTGGCCGGGCCGAACGCCGCCTCGATGTACGCCGTCGTGTCCAGCACCGCGTCCGCCAGGCGGTCGCCGACCCGGGTGTGCCAGCTCTCCGGCCACAGGAGGTAGCCGGCGACCAGGGCGATCGCGCAGCCCATGAGGGAATCCAGGAGGCGGGGCAGCAGCAGGGCCGTGCCCTGGTGGTTGAGGATGTCGGACACGAGGAGGATCACCGGGGTGATCGCCGCGGTCTGGAAGCCGTAGCCGCGCGGGGTGAGCACGGGGACGAGCGGGGCCAGGAGCGCCATCGTGGGGACGTCCCACCAGCCGATCGGCACCTCCGTCAGGACCGCCGCGGCGATCACCAGCCCCACGACCGTGCCGAGCGCGCGCAGCAGGGCCCGGGAGAAGACCGAGCCGAAGTCGGGCTTGAGGACGAAGGTGATGGTGAGGGCGACCCAGTAGGAGCGGGGGACGGGGATGAGGGAGACCAGGGACTGGGCGATGGCGATGCACAGCGCCAGGCGCAGGCCGTAGCGCCAGGAGTTCGCGGACAGCATGACGGTGCGGGTGGCGCGGGCGGTGCGGACACCGAGCCCGGGCCGGCCGAAGCGGTCGTCGACGCCGTGCGGGTCGACGTCGGGGGCGGCGACGACCGAGGCGACGTGCCGCAGCGCGTGGTCCACGGCCCGGGAGGTCTCGGTGGTGGGCAGGGGGAGGATCGGCAGGTCCGGGTGGCCGGTGCGGCCGGTCTCGACGGCGTCGGCCAGGCGGCGCACCGCCTCGGCGACTCCCGGCGGGAGCGGCCGGCCGGCCAGGTGGACGGCGGGTGCCGCCTCGATGACCGGGGTGATCGCGTTCAACTGGGCCAGCAGCCGGGTCAGTTCCTGGCTGCGGCCGTGGTGGCGGGCACGGTGGGAGAGGATCAGGTCGTACGACTGGTTCAGCGCCCGGGTGACGTCGAAACGGTTGCTGATGTACCGGTCCGGGCTGCCGCAGGACGCGAGCAGGTCGGCCACTTCGCGGTACACGACGGCGACCGAGGCGCGCTCCGGCACCCCGGCCCTGAGTGGCCAGCCCAGCAGGGCCAGGGCCAGGACGAGCAGGCCGCCGCCGGTCATCAGCACGGGCGCCAGCCACCAGGGGTGGGGCAGCGGGAGGCCCGCGCCCACGACGCAGTTGAGTAGGAGCAGCAGTCCCGACACGGAGGCGACCGCGCCGATCGTGGAGATCATCCCGGACACCAGCGCCACGGCGGTGACGATGGCGACCGCGTACCACCCCTGGCCGAAGGCCAGCGTGCCCAGGATGACGCCGACGGCACCGACGAACTGGGGGATGGCGATGAAGATGACGCGCATGCGGTAGGCGTCGGCGGTGTCGCCGATGACGCCGTTCAGGGCGCCCATGGAGGCGAGCGCGCCGTAGGCGGGGTATCCGGTCGCGAAGCCGATCGCGAGGGGCAGGGCCATGGCGATGGCGGCCCGGGTGGCGGCGGCCCAGTTCACGGGCGCCTGCTGGGGACGGAGGTTCCGGACCAGCCAGTCGGGAGGGGTGAGGCCGATGGGGAACTCGCGGGACATACGCCCATTATCGTCGCGCGGTCGGTCCGGGGCCGGGACCGGGGCCGGGGCATCGCTCGTGCGAGCGGTTCCGGGTCGGTTTCGGGGATGCTCCGGGTCGGCTCTGGCTCGGGGCCGGGACGTTCCGGGCCGGTGCGTGGTGTTCGGGGGTGTTCCGGGCGGCCGGGCGGCGGCGCGGCACTCTCGCGAGCGGTTCCGGGCCGCGCCGAGCTGCACCGTGCCGGGTGTGGTGCCGTGCCGCTCCGAGCCAGGCCTTCGGCCTTTCCGGCGCGGGCCGGGGCCGTGTGGTGCATGGCGTCGCCAGGCCCTGCTCGGCTCTGCCCGGTCCCGCTCGGCTGCGCCCGGCCCTGCCCGGCCCCGGCCCCGCCCCGCCCCGCTCGGCTGAGCCCACCGCGAGCGGGCCGCCGGCGCCGGCGGTCAGTCGATCGTCGTCAGGAACAGGTCGAGCGCCTTGTTGAAATCCTCCGGCCGTTCCAGGTTCGGCATGTGCGCCGCCGTCTCGACGACGTGCAGCCGGGAGTCGGGGAGGGCCGCGTGCATCGCCGCGGCGTCGGAGACCGGGGTGTAGGTGTCGTCCGCGCCGACCACGACGAGGGCCGGTGCGGTGACCCTGGTGAGCAGGGGACGGTAGTCGGGGCGATCGGCGCGGCCGCGCAGGGACGCGGCGGCGCCCTGCGGGGAGGTGGCCGTCATCATGCGGTGCACGTGGGCCTTGACCCCGGGGTCGGCGCCGGGCGCGACCATCTTCTCCAGGACCTCGTCGGCGTAGCCGCGCATGCCCTCGGCGAGCAGCCGGTCGGCCATGGCGGCGCGGCTCCGCCGGCCCTCGGGCGTCTCGGGGGCGGGGAAGGTGTCCGCGAGGACCAGGCCCCGGACGCGGTCGCCGAAGCGGGCGTAGCACTCCATGGCGATCTGGCCGCCCATGGACAGGCCGGCCAGGACGAAGGTGTCCACCCCGAGGAGGTCCAGCAGGTCCTCGATGTCCCGGGCGTGCCGGGAGAGCGGGACGTTGCCGGGGGTCACCGGGGAGGCGCCGTAGCCGCGCAGGTCGGGGGCGATCACCCGGCGGCCGGTGGAGAACTCCGCGACCTGCGGCGACCACATCGTGCGGTCGAAGGGGTGGCCGTGGACGAGGACCAGAGGCAGTCGCGCGGTCGCGGTTTCGGGGCCTTTGTCGTCGTATGCGAGGAAGGGCGGCATGTGATCGACCCTAGGGTTCGCCCGCTTCTCGGTGCAATGAAATCTTTGCCCTCGGTGCAATCCGACTGGCTCGACCTCAGGGAGACTTGTGAGGGACTTCCGGCTCATCGCCGACCGGATCGCGGCCGACATCGCCGGCGGGCGGCTCCGGGCGGGGCAACGGCTGCCGCCGCAGCGGGCGTTCGCGCGCCGGCACGGGATCGCGGCCTCGACCGCGGAGCGGGTGTACGGCGAACTCGCGCGCCGAGGGCTGGTGGTGGGTGAGGTCGGACGCGGGACGTTCGTGAGGGCCACCGAGCCCGACGCGCAGCCGGGGCGTTCCCTGACGGAGGCGGCCGCCGGTGCCGCGCCGGTGAACCTTGAGCTGAACTACCCCGTCGTGGACGGCCAGTCGGAGCTGCTGGCCCCGGCCCTCGCGCCCCTGCTGCGGCCGGACGCCCTGGCCGAGGGCTTGCACCTGCCCGCCCCGGTGGCCGGGACCGCCGCCGCCCGGGTGGCGGTCGCGGGGCTGCTGGCCACCGGTGGGTGGCGGCCCGACCCGGCGAGGATCCTGTTCGCCGGCAACGCCCGTCAGGTCATTGCCGCCACCCTCGCCTCCCTGGTCCGGCCGGGCGGCCGGATCGGGGTCGAGGCGCTGACGTATCCGCTGGTCAGGGAGACGGCCGCCCGGCTCGGCGCCCTCCTCGTCCCGCTCGACTGCGACGAACGGGGACCGCTGGCCGAGTCGGTCGCGGCCGCCCACCGCACCGCTCCCCTGTCCGCGCTCTACCTCCAGCCGACCCTGCACAACCCGACCTCGCTGACCATGGGCACCGAACGGCGCGCCCAACTGGCCGACGCCATCCACAGCTTGGGGATACCGGTCGTGGAGGACCGCGTCTGGTCCTTCCTGCACACGGGCGGTGAACCGCCGCTCGCCGCGCTCGCCCCCGGGCTCGTCCACCTCGTCGACGGGCTGTCCAAGAGGGTCGCGCCGGGGCTCACCGCCGGGTTCGCCGTCGTGCCGGCCGACCGGACCGAGGCGGTGGCGCGGGCCGTGCGGTCCGGGGGATGGAGCGCGGGCTCCTTCGCGCTGGAGGCGACCGTACGGTGGATCGGGGACGGGACCGTGGACCGGCTGGCGGCGGCCAAGCGGCGGGACGCGCGGCGGCGGCAGCGGCTGGCCGCCGGGGAGCTGGACGGCTTCGCCGTGCGGTCCGATCCCGCGTCCTGTTTCGTCTGGTGGCGGCTGCCCGCCCCCTGGCGGGCCGACACCTTCACGGCGGCGGCGAGGGCGCGCGGCATCGCGGTCACCCCGGGCACCGCCTTCTCGGCGGGGCCCGGCCGCACCCCGGACGCCGTCAGGCTCGGGCTCGGGTCGGTGCCGGAGCGGGTGCTGGTGCGGGCGCTGCGGGATCTCGCCGGCGTCGCGCGGGGCGCAGGTGCCGGGTGAGCCAGGTGATCAGGGCGACCGTGAGGCCCAGACCGAGGAGGACCCAGGAGGCCGTGCGCAGGGTGCCGGTCAGGGCGTCGTAGACCGCGCCCGCGGCCGGGTGGGGTATGCCGGCCGGCAGGTCGGTGAGGGTCAGGCTGCGGCCGATGGTGAGGGCGAGGGCCAGCAGGCCGCCGCCCAGAGCGGCGCCCAGGGCGGTGGCCACGACGGCGCGGCGGCGGTGGACGGCGAGGGCGATCCCGGCGGCGGCGAACGTGACGGCCGCGACCGGCAGCCAGAAACCGGCGACTTCGAGCACGTGGAACCCCTTCCGGAGATGGCGCAGTTCGCCCGCCGAGAGCACCGACACCGCGGTGTGTTCCACGGGTATGCGGGCGGCGAGCGGCATGTGGTCCTGGGTGAGCTGCTCTTTGACCTGGGCGGTGACGGGGGCGAGGTCGACGGTCACCGGGCCCTGCGTCGCGTCCTCGGCCCGGCCCTCCTCGCGCAGGGCGCGCAGCACGGCGTCGTGCGTGATCCGGTTGCCGGTGTCCCAGGCCATCTGGAAGGCGCGGGTCTGGGTGAAGGAGCGCACCGCGTCGTGCACGAAGGGGACCACCGAGCCGCGTACCGGGCGAACGTCCATGTGCTGGTCCACCTGGCGCAGGATGTCGTTTCCGACCGTCTCCGCGACGGCCTCCCGTACGTCCGGATCGGCTGCGAGCGGCGCCAGCGTGGTGACGTACCGGCCCGTGTCGGTGAGCGTGTAGGCCGCCCAGGCACCGAGCGCGCCGAACGGCACGAGCAGGCAGGCCAGGGCGATCAGCACGGCTGACAGGACGCTCCTGAGACGGGGGGACACCCTTCCAGGCAACGGCCCCGGACCCCCGCGCGCGAGTGATATGCGTACATTCGAGCGAAAAGTCAAGCCGAACACCCCCTCCCTGTGGTGCGGCTGGGGATCCCGTTCTCCGGTGGAGGGTTCACCCGAACGGGTGTTTCCTGGTGCATGGGACAAGGCGGCTTCGGCCACGTGTCCCACGCGTCCCCCTCCGGCCCCGCGGACCTCGGACACCCGTGTGTGTGCGGGCCGCGTCCCCGGAGCGGGGCGGGTAGGTCGCCGGGTGAGTGGAGCGAGCCCGGCGGCTGCTGAGGAGGGAACAGGGGAGTGCGTGGGCCCGGCCGGGAGGCAGGGCCCACGCACGGGGCACGGGCTCCGCGGGGTTCCGGGAGGCCGGACGCCTCGGGGCGTTACCTAGGGGGCGTCGCTGACCCGAGCTGATCCAAACGACACCCCCTAGTGAACCCGCTGTCCCACCGCGTCCTCACGCGTGTAGAACCGGTAGAAGAAGATGACGAACGTGGCCGCCGCGATCAGCAGCGAGATGCCCACCGAGCGGTACATCGAGTCGCCGGTCTGGCTGTAGAGGAAGCCGAACGCGCAGCCGACGAACACCGCCCACATCAGGGCGTGCGCCTCCCGCCGTACACGGGGGATCGCCGTCAGCAGCGCGATGAGCAGGACCGCGAACACGATCGCCGTCACGAACCCGAACAGCACGTTCCAGCCGGTGATGGGGCCGCCGCTGCGGCGGTTGGCGGCCGCCCAGTAGCCGTAGACCAGTGCCAGCAGGACCGGCACCACGATCCGGCCGACCCGGTGGGTGCGCGTGTCGAAGACGTCGGGCGGACGCTGGGCGATGGCCGGGACCGCGCCGGCGGCGCCGGGTGTGCGGCCGGTGCGGCCGGTGCGGGGCGTGCCGCCGGGTGCGGGTGCCGCATGAGCCATGGGAGCACTCCTCTCTCTCCTCGTCTCTCCTCGCCCCCGCCTTCCAGGGCACACCTGGGGGGTCGGCCCGGCAACTCGGCCGGGGCGGGGGTGCGTGCCCCGATACGGCGCGTGCCCGCCCCCGATGCGGCGCGGGTGCCCGGATGCCCGGATGCGGCGCGTGTGCCCGCGTGTTTCGCTGAGAGGCATGGAGGGCTGCCCGCCGTGACGCAGATGGAGTACCGGCACCGGCGGCAGGTGTTGAGGGTGCGCGGTCACAGCGTGGCCTGGGTCCCGCCGCTCGTGCTGCTCATGGGCATCGTGCTGGTGGACCTCGAGACGGGCGAGGGATTCCGGATCGTCTCCTGGATCGTCCTGGTCCCCGGTATCGCCGCCGCGCTCTGCGGCGTGTGGACGACCACCGGGTTCGCCCTGCTGTCCCTGGTGACCTACGTCGGCGTGGACACCGTCTACCCCGACCAGTACCGGGCCGGCACCACCGACTTCGCCCTGGTCGCGGTCGGCGGTGCGCTGGCCGTGCTGGCCTCCGCCGCGCGCGTGCGTCAGGAGCGGCAGTCCCTGCACATGCAGGACATCGCCGAGACGACCCGCCGTACCGTGCTGCGCCCCCTGCCGCCCGACTGGGCCGGCCTGGAACACGCGGGGGTGTACCTGGCCGCCGACAGCGACGCCCGCGTCGGCGGCGACTTCTATGACATCCAGCCCGGCCCGCACGGCACCCGCGTCCTCGTCGGCGACGTACAGGGCAAGGGCCTGGGCGCGGTGGAGACGGCGGCGGCACTGCTCGGCACCTTCCGGGAGGCCGGATACCACGAGGCAGACCTGGCGACCGTCGCCGAACGGCTGGAGGTACGCATGCACCGGCACCGCGGGCACGTCGCCGCGCTCGGCGGGAACGACAGCGACCGGTTCGCCACCGCCGTGCTGCTCGGCTTCCCCGAGGACGACCCGGACGCCGTCGAGCTGGTCAACTTCGGTCACGAACCCCCGCTCGCCGTCGGCCCCCACGGCGTCCGCGTGCTGCCCTGCGGCGACTGCCTGCCCATCGGGCTCGGCGACCTCACCGAGGGCCGCCCGCCCGTGCACCGGGTGCGCCTGGGCCGCGACGAGACGCTCCTGATGGTGACCGACGGGGTGACCGAGGCCCGCGACCGTGCCGGGGAGTTCTACCCGCTCACCCGCGAGGTGGTCCGCGCTATCGCGGCCGACCCGCGCCGGGCCGACCCCAAGCGGCTGGTGCGCCGCGTCCGCGACGGCGTGGTGCGGCACAGCCAGGGCCACCTCGGGGACGACACCACGGTGTTCGCCGTCCGGCGCCTCTCCGGCAACGCCCCCGTACGGAGGCGTTTGCAGGCCTGAGGCGCCCCTTTGCACCAGCAGCGGCTACGGTGCTGACGTGCAGGCTCGCGCAGGGCCGCAGGGCGACCCACAGGGGAGGGACGATGCCCGGAACCGTGCTGCTGCTCGCGGCCTCGCCACTGGGCCGGGGGCGGCTGGTGGACGCGGCCGGCGTGCTGCCCGTCCTGGCCGCGGTGGCCCCCGCCGTGCTGGCCGGCACCGGCACCGCGAACGTGGTCGAACTCGCCGACCCGCTGGACCCGCAGGCCGTCCTGACCCGGCTGCGCGCCGCCGCGGCGGCGCCCGGACCGCTCACCGTGTACCTCACCGGGCAGCTGCATCTGGACCGCCGCCAGCGCCTGCCCCACCTGGCGCTGGCCCGCACCACACCGGCCACCGTCCGCTACACCGCGCTGCCCTGGCACTGGATCAGGGAGGAGCTGCGGCTCCGCTCGGCCGCGGACACCGCGCTCGTCGTCGACCTGCACGCGGACGCGGAGGCCTGGCGGCACCTGGCCGAGCGACCCCTGGACTCCGGCCGCACGGCGGCCGTCTACGGCCGTGTCGCCCCGCCGCCGTCCGGCCGGCGGGGACCGGCCGAGCCGTCGTACATGAAGGCGGTGGCGACGCTGCTGCGCAGCGGGCACCGGCCGCCGCTCGAGCGGCTGCACGCGCAGGCGCTCGCGCGGATCGCCGATTCCGGTGCCGCCGGCCGGGACATGGTGCTGGCCGGACCCGGCGGCTTCGCGCCCGGGTCCCCGTACCGTCCTGGAGTGCCTCACCAGCAGACTCCCCCGGACGGGCCGGGCGGTGTACGGCCCGACACCGGCATGGATCCCCACGCCGCCATCAGCGCCGCCGTCCGGTCCGGCCGGCACGCCGAGGCCGACGTGCTCGCCGCCCGGTACGAGCAGAGCGTCGTACGGGCGTACGGTCCCGCCTCCGCCGAGGCGCTGCACTGGGCCGAAGTGCGGGCGGACCTGGCGATGTTCGCGGGGGACGCGGCGGGCAGTTGCCGGGCGTGGCTGCGGGTCGCCGGGGTGCGGCTGGCGGCGGGCCAGGCGGTGGACGCGCCTGCCGTGGAGGCGGCCGCGGACCGGGCGCATCACCAGTGGGGCCGTATCGACGACGTGGCGCGGGCCCGTGAACTCGGGCCCGAACTGGCGCAGCTGAGGCTTCGGGTGCCGGGGCGCCGGCAGGGCGCGCTGGAGAACGTCCAGCGGCAGCTGCGGGAGCTGCCGACGGGCTGAGGTCCTCAGCCGGCGTCTTCCGGGCCGCCTCGGCCCTGACGCCGTCTTCCGGACCGCTTCGGCCCTACCAGGTGTACCCCTCCTGGACCTTCATGCAGCCCTCCTCGTCGCCGTGCTGCACCGCCGCGCTCGCCGGGAGCTTGTTCGGGGTCGTGCCCTTCGGGTAGGCGTCTCCGGTGCGCCAGTCGGCGCCGACGGTCAGGGTGATGCCCGAGACGTCGGTCGACTTGTGGACGTGGCCCGGCGGGATGCCGAGCGCCTTGGCCACCGCCTGGGCGTCGCCTTCCAGGTCGGCGCTCGGGAACTGGATGACGGTGTCGGTCTCGGAGGCGGCCGTGCTGTCCCGCAGGGCCTTGGTGAAACCCTTGCCCTGCAGGACCTGGGCGATCGCGTCGCCCCGCTGGGGTGCCGGGGCGCGGGTGGCCGACCCGGTGCCGTTGCGGACCTGCACCGCGATGTCGGCGGCCGGGGCGGCGTCGTCCGTGGACTGCTGCTCGGGCTCGTGCTGGGCGGCGCGACCGTCCATCGGGGTGTCGTCACTGATCATCGAGAGCACCTGGTCGGCATTGCCGGGGGCGGGCATCCGCCGGTTGCGGTCCTGCGGCCACTCCACGACGGGCAGCGTGGTCGTGGTGATCCGCTTGGTGGGCACCTTCTGCATCTCGCCCATGAGGTCGTACAGCTTCTTGATCGTGTCGAGGCCTTCGTCGACCACGAGTGCGCTGGTCGCGGCCTCCGCGAGCTTGCGCATCTCGGCGGGGTTGCCGAGTTGGGCGTTCTTGCGCAGCTCGCGGACCATCGAGTTCATGTACATGTGCTGGGCGTGGGTGCGGCCGATGTCGGTGCCGTCCTCGAAGCCGTAGCGGGTGCGCAGCCACTGCAGGGCCTGTTCGCCCATGACCTTGGTCTTGCCCTTGCGCAGTTTCAGGCCCGAGCCGTGGCGTGACCAGACGTTCTGGTCGACGCAGACCGGAACACCGCCGATGGCGTCGGCCATGTCGACCACGCCGGAGAAGTCGACCATCATGAAGTGGTCGATGTGCACCCGGTGATGGGTCAGTTCCGTCCAGGTGGCGACGGTGCAGCCAGGGCCGCCGCGCTCCAGCGACCGGTTGGCCATGGCCAGGGGGATGGGGTCGTACACGTGCCCGTTCTTCGGGTCGGTGCACTTGGGGATCGGGATCATGGTGTCGCGGGGCAGGCTGACGACGGACATGTTGCTGCGGTCGGCCGAGATGTGCACCAGCATCTGCACGTCCGCGAGGGGCGGTCGGCCCACGTCGTTCCTGGAGCCGCCGAGCTTGAGGTTCCTCGCGGTGTTCCGGCTGTCGGAGCCGATCAGCAGGATGTTCATCGGCGTCTGGCCGGCGGCGTTCGGGGTCGCCTCGGGCGCGGCGGACTCGCCGAGGTTCAGCTTGGCCTTCTTGATGTTGTGGTTGAGGTGCTCGTAGTAGAGGTAGCCCGCGCCGGCGGTGCCGAGGAGGAGCAACGCCAGGCTCGCCGCGGACCAGCGGAGTATTCGGCCCCCGCGTCGCGGCGAGTCACGCCGTGCGTCGCGTTCGCGGCGGCTTGCGTCCTTTCCCGGGCGCCCGTTCCCGGCGGGTGGCGTCGAGTCCGCCTTCGTGTGCACGCTGCTGTCCGTCATCTCCGTGCCCTCCCCCACCCTTGGCCCCCCGGCCCCTGACCCCGCAAGGCATCCCGGCCCGGCGGCCGGGCGGGCACGCCACGGCGCGGGCAGACGGGATGGCTCACCTTAGACACGCTGTTCGCCGTCAAGTCCTGACGGTGAGATATTCCACTCTCGTACAACCGTCGATCGGTCCCGCTTTGCGGAGAACGGTTCCCGGATCTTGGGCCACGTTTTACCCGAGAGTATGCGTGATCTTGAACTGGCCGTGTTTCAGGTGGCGTTGGCGTTGGCGGTGAGGGCGGCCAAGGCGGCCAAGGCGGCCAGGGGGGTCGGCGCGGTCCGCGCGGTCACGTGCCGGCGGTGCCGGCGGGGACCGGTCAGCGCTGGGCGTGCCGGGCCGGCGGCGGGGGCGCGGGGGTGTCCGACGCCCGGGCGGGGCCCGCGGCCGATGCCGCGATCAGGGCCGCTACGGCGATCACGGCGGCGGCGACACCCCGTGCGACGGGGCTCCTGGCGCCGGCGGGAAGCCGCGGCGGGGAAAGGGTGTCGGGGCGTCCGTAGGGCGCGGAAGTACGTCCGAGCACGGCGACCTCGCAATGACAGCGACGTATCAAGCATGCTTAACCCGCCGTTTAACCTAGGGGCTGTGGGGCGCCAACGGCAAGAGGCGCCAAGAGAGTTGGGGGCGGGCGGGGGAATGCGGGAGCGCGACGAACCAGAGGTCATAGGACGGCGTGTGCAGCAGCTGCGCACCCAGCGCGGGCTGACCCAACGGCAGTTGGCGGAGCCCGCCTACAGCCCCGCCTACATCTCCACCCTGGAGGCCGGCCGGGTCAGGGCCTCCGACGAGGCGCTGCGGCACATCGCGGGCCGGCTCGGGGTCGCCTTCGACGAGCTCGCCGTCGGCCGGCCCGCCGGTCTCGCCACCGATCTGCGGCTGCGGCTCACCGAGGCGCGGCGCGCCCTGGCCGACGGCAAGGCGGAGGAGGCCGCCGCGCAGTACGCGGAGCTGCTGGCGGAGGCGGAGAGGCACGAACTCGGCGCCGAGCGGGCCGACGCGCTGCTCGGGCTCGGCGAGAGCGCGCTGGAGACCGGTGAACTCGGCAAGGCGCACGAGTACTTCGAGGGCGCCGAGGAGCAACTGGCGGGTCAGTCCCTGCCGGTCCGGGTGCCCGCCCTGCGCGGGCGGGCCGTCGCCCACTACCTCGGGGGCGAACTCCGGTACGCCGTCTACCTCCTGGAGTCCACGCTCGACGAACTCAACCGCGGTGGCCTGCACGACCCCGACGCCCTGCTGCTCCTGTACGCCAGCGTCATCGGCCCCTACATGGACATGGGCGCCCACGCCCGTGCCGCCCAGGCCGCCGAGTTCGCCCTCGCGCTCGCCCCGCGGGCCGCCGACCCCGTGCTGATCGCCCGCATGCACCGCTCGGTCGCCCGCACCCTGCTCGCCGAGGGCCGTGTCGCCGAGGCCGACGCCTCCCTGGCCAAGGCGGCCGAGCTGTACCGGCAGCTGCAACTGCGCACCGAACTCGCCAACTGCCACTGGATGCGCGGCTACGTCTACGCCCAGAACGGCGAACTGGAGCGTGCCGAAGCCGAGTTGCGGCAGGCCCACACCATGCTCTCGGAGACCCGTGCGGCCCTCTACCGCAGTCAGGCCGCCGTGGAGCTGGCCGACGTCCTGCACCGGCGCGGCAAGTCGGCGGAGGCCGCCACGCTGCTGGACGGCGTCCTCGGTGACTTCTCCTCCGAGCGCGGCGCCGTTCACGCGGCCGCCGCGCACCGCCTCCTCGGCATCATCGCCGAAGACGCCCGCGACACCGAGTCCGCCGAGGAGCACTACGTCCGCGCCCTCAGCCTCCTCGAACGCGCGGGCGCGGCCGGTGACCTGGCCGACCTCTGCCGCCTCCTCGGCGACCTCCTGCGCCGCACCGGCCGCACCGAAGCGGCCCTCGACGCCTACCGGACCGGCCTCGGCCACCGCACGGCCCCGGGCACGACCACCCTGGGCCCGGCCCCGGCCCAGCCACCGCTGTAGGGGCGGGCGGTCAGACCTGCGCCCGCCCCTGCCGGCGTACGTCCGCCAGGCGGAGCGCGCCGATCTGGACCGCGGCCTGGGTCGCGTCGTTCGGCACGTCGCCCAGCCCGCCGTTGGTGAGGGCGAAGGCGTCCTCACCGACGCGGACGGCGGCCACGTCCAGCGTGAGGAAGGCCTCGTCCTCTCCTTCGGTGGAGACGGCCGCGAGGGTGACGCGCAGACCCTGGCGGACGTCCCCGACCTCCGGCAGCGGGGCGTCGGTGACCTGGACGTCCTCGGTCAGTCCGAGTTCCGTCGTGGCCGTGAACCTCGCGCACTTGGCCGGCATCGTCCGCAGCCAGTCGAGCGTGGTGTCCACGTCGGCCGGTCGGCGCGCGCCGATCTGGTAGCGGAGCTGGGCGTCGGTGTCGGCGTCGTCGAGGCCGACGGCGACACGGGAGGGACCGCCGAGGAGTTCGTCGGTGTAGAGGGCGTCGAGGAGCGGCTGGCAGTCCCCGGCCTCGGTGGTCGCCTTCAGCAGCCCGTCCCGCCAGGTGGCCGCCCCGCGCGTCGCCGCCCAGGGGGCGCCGAGGTCGGTCTCGGTGAGGAGCGCGGCCTGGGCCTGCGCGTCGGTGAGCGTGGAGCCGTCGCCCCGCGTCGGCTCCTTCGGCTTCGGCTTCGGCCTGTCGATCGTGGGCAGGGGCTGCGGCGCGGTCGCCGGGGTCTCGAGACCGAGGGTCGCGCAGCCCGTGAGGGTGAGGAGGCCGACGGCGAGGGCGACGGCGCCCCGGGGGCCACGGGTGCGTATGACAGCGGTCATCGGAGGCCTCCTGGGCGGGCCGTCGGGTGGGGTGCCTGCTCCCACGGCATCACCGCCCGCACCCGCTCACCAGCGCTCCGGGCCGTCCGGGTGAGGGACCCCGGGGAAACCGCCGTACGGCGCGACCGGCCCGGCCGTCGTACGCCTCCGGGGAGGCCGGTCGTACGCCTCCGGGACGGCCGGTCGTACGCCTCCGTTCCGGCCGTCGTACGTCTCCGGGACGGCCGGTCGGCGGCGATACCGGGACGGTGCCGCGCATCTGGTCCAGGGCCGGCGGCGAGGAAGGAGCGGAGCGGCTCATTCGGGCAAACGTTCGAAGTGGCTCCGGGAAGGTTCCCTTTCGGGGTGATGTGGACAGATTCTGTAGCGTCGATCCTCCGGCGTCCCGTCCCCTCCGGCGTCCCGTCCGAACGGAGCCCGTATGGCAGACCTCTCGTCCAGGAACCCCGACTGGTGGCGGCAGGCCGTCATCTACCAGGTCTATCCGCGCAGCTTCGCCGACGCCGACGGGGACGGCCTCGGCGACCTCCGGGGCGTCACCGAGCGCCTGAACCACCTGGCCACGCTCGGCGTCGACGCCCTGTGGCTGAGCCCCTTCTACCCCTCGGAACTCGCGGACGGCGGCTACGACGTCGCCGACCACCGGGACGTCGACCCGCGGCTGGGCACCCTGGACGACTTCGACGCCATGGTGGCCGAGGCCCACCGGCTGGGCCTGAAGATCGTCGTCGACATCGTCCCCAACCACACCTCGCACCTGCATCCCTGGTTCCAGGAGGCTCTGCGGGACGGCCCCGGATCAGCCGCCCGCGACCGCTACGTGTTCCGCCTGGGGCGCGGAGCGCACGGCGAACTCCCGCCCACGGACTGGCATTCGGTGTTCGGCGGCAGCGCCTGGCAGCGGGTCCCGGACGGCGAGTGGTACCTGCATCTGTTCGCCCGCGAACAGCCCGACCTCAACTGGGACGCCGAGGAGGTCCGCGCGGACTTCCGCACCACCCTGCGCTTCTGGTCCGACCGGGGCGTCGACGGCTTCCGCGTCGACGTCGCCCACGGACTGTCCAAGGACCTCGCCGAGCCGCTCCGGGACGTGGCAGCCCTCGGCGCCACCGGCGAGGACGCCCTGCTGCTCGTGCCGCCCGGCAGCCACCCCTACTGGGACCGCGACGCGGTCCACGAGATCTACCGCGACTGGCGCACGATCTTCGACGCCTATGACCCGCCCCGCACCGCCGTCGCCGAGGCCTGGGTCCCGGACACCCGCCGGGCCCTGTACGCCCGCCCCGACGAACTCGGCCAGGCCTTCAACTTCGAATACCTGGCGGCCCGCTGGGACGCGGAGGAGCTGCGGCGGGTCATCACCGGCTCCCTCGCCACCGCGCACGCCGCGGGCGCCTCGGCCACCTGGGTCCTCTCCAACCACGACGTCGTGCGCCACGCCTCCCGGCTGGTGATCCCGCCCGGCACCGACTCCGACGCGTGGCTGCTGTCCGGCGGCACCGCGCCGGCGGTCGACCGGGAGAGGGGCCTGCGCCGGGCCAGGGCCGCGACGCTGCTGATGCTGGCGCTGCCCGGGTCCGCGTACCTCTACCAGGGCGAGGAACTGGGCCTGCCCGAGGTCGCCGACCTGCCCGCCGAGGTGCTCCAGGACCCGGTGTGGACGCAGACCGGTCACACCCGCAAGGGCAGGGACGGCTGCCGGGTTCCCCTGCCGTGGACGCCGACGGGACCGTCGTACGGCTTCGGGCCGGGCGGGGCCTGGCTGCCGCAGCCGGAGTCGTTCGCGGCGTACGCCGTCGCGGCGCAGGCCGGTGTCGAGGGCTCGACCCTGGAGCTGTACCGCACCGCGCTGCGGCTGCGCCGCAAGCTGCTCGACGGCGAGGCGCTGACCTGGACGACCGGAGCCCCGGCCGGCGTCCTGGACTTCGGCCGCGGGCCGGGCTGGCGGTGCGTCGCCAACACCGGCGACACGAGTGTGCCGCTCCCGCCGGGTGAGATCCTCGCGTCCAGCGCCCCGCTGAACCCGGCGGGCATCCTCCCGCCGGACACCACCGTCTGGCTCGCCTAGGCCGTGTCCGGAGAGCGTGCCGGCCCGCCGTGCCCGGGAAGCGTGCCGGCTCGCCGTGTCAGGGAGCGGGCTAGCCGACGGTCGGGGGAGCCCCGGCGGCGGGGGCGCCGCTTCCCGCTCCGCCGCCGGTCAGGCCGCTCAGGTCCAGCGGGGTGGACGTGGCGTTCGCCGGAGGCGTGAGCACCACCTCCGGTTGGCCCGGCACCGGGGGCGGCGGGGTCAGGTCCGTGGTGGGCAGCTTCGGCGGGGTGGTCTGCTGGAAGATGGTCTGGTCGAAGTCGACCAGACCGGTCTTCTCCATCACCGTCATGTGGTCGAGCACGGTGTCGTTGGCCTGGTCGGCGAGGGCCCGCACCAGGGAGTTCTTGCTGGTGGAGCGGATCTTCGCGATCGTGTTGAAGATCGAGCCGTGGGTCATGCGCAGGATGTTGGCGAAGTCCGAGTCGAACTTCTTTCCGCTGTCCGACTTCAGGGTGGCCACGAAGCCCTGCTGCTGCGGGCTCGCCAGGTTCGGCAGCGTGATGTTCAGCATCGGCGCGATCTTGCGGCAGGAGGCGTCCAGCGCGGCGTGCCCGTCGATCAGGTGCTTGCTCGCGGTGAGGACACCCTTCGTGGTGCCCTTCTGCAGGCCTATCTGGCCCACCGGGTACTCCCACAGACCGGCGGCCCGTACCTTCACCACGAAGTCGCGGTCCTGCTCGGTGAGAGGGCCCCACTGGGTGTTGGCGACCAGGCGTGTCTGCGAGGCGGACACCGTGTCCAGGCCGAGCATGCCCGGGTAGGCGAGTGCCGCGAGGGTCAGGGCCATCGCACCGCCCACGAAGAGCGTTCCCGTCGCGTTCCGCGAAAAGCGCACCGTACCTCCTGCCACGTGAATCCCGCCCAAGAGCGGTTCGGACGCACAGCAGTACGGATGCGGAGGCGATTCGTATCGACGTTCCGGGTAAAAATTCCGGACGCGTTCCGCAGCCCCCACCCGCGTCACCCCTCGCGGCCCCCTCGCAGCCGCGCCAGCGGCCCCACCTGCTGCCACCGGCCGCGGCCGTCACGGCAGTTGGTGAAAGGTTGACCATTCCTCGGGAGAAGGCAGGGGAAGCACGGTTCTAGATTCGCCGCATGCCCCCACAGCCGCCCCCACAGCCATGGCCCGCGAGGCCCGCCGCACTCCCCGTCCTGCCCTACCGCAAGCCCACCAAGGGCCGCGACTACTGGGTCCTGGACGACGCGCTGCCCGACGTCGACGCCGTACGGGAGCGCTGCCTGGCCAAGGACGACTGGGTCGAGGGGTACCCGTACACCTCCGAGACCTGGCCCGGACTGCGCGCCATGCCCGGACTGGAGCCGGGCGAACTCGGACGCATCGAGCGGTTGGTGAAGAAGGCGACCGGGGCGAAGGAGCTGTGGGTGCAGCGGGCGCCCGGCGGCGGCACTCTCAACCACAACTGCGTCCAGGTGGTCGGCGAGGGCGAGAGCGAGCCGCGCCCGCACACGGACTCGCGCGCGCTGTGCCGGTACGCGGCCGTGCTGTACCTCAACCCGCACGTGCCCAAGGACTGCGGCACCAGCTTCTACCGCCAGTCCCTGCCCGGCGGCCGGCTCGGCGGCAACGTCGTCCAGGCCCCGCACAACAACCTCGTCGAGGCCCTCGGCACCCGCTTCGTCGCCCCCGACGCCTTCGAGGAGGACGTCCGCGTCCCCCACAAGTACAACCGCCTGCTCCTTTACAACGCCAACCTCGTGCACAGCGCGACCGGGTACTTCGGGCAGTCGCTGGCGGAGAAGCGGATGACGGCCGTCTTCTTCTGGATGGCCTGAGCCGCCTGCGCCCGGACGGCCGGGCACCCGGACGCCTGAGCCGCCTGAGCCGCCTGAGCCCGGACGCCTGGACGGCCGGTCTTCCGTGTCGTTCACCCGTTCGGAGTAGTTCCCGTGGTCACCCGGGCGGGTGAGCCGGATCGTCGTACGTACGACCTGCTCGGGGCGACCACGGCGGAGGTGCGGCCATGACCCAGCAGCAGACGCAACCGACGGCCCATGACACATCCCCCATACGGCACGGAGGGTGGGCAGCGGGAGGCACCGTCTTCGCGGGCGTGCTGATGCTGATGGACGGCATCCTCGCGATCCTCCAGGGCATCTCCGCGATCGCGTCCGACGACGTGTACCGCCGCTTCGGCGACTACGTCTACAAGGTGGACCTCACCGGGTGGGGCTGGATCCTCCTCGGCCTCGGCATCGTGGTGACGCTCACCGGTGCGGGCGTCCTGATGGGGATGGCCTGGGCGCGGGTGGTGGGCATCGTGCTCGCCGCGCTGAGCATGATCGCCCACATCATGTTCCTGCCGTACAACCCCATCTGGTCCCTGATCATGGTCGGCATCGACTTCTTCGTGATCTGGTCCCTGGCGTCGTACCACCCGCACATCGGCGCGCCCCACGCCGCCACGAACCAGCCCGGCCCCGCGACGCCGCACTCGGACCCGGGCACGCCCCGGCCGAACCCCGGCACCACGCCTCAGCCCGACCGCCCGGTGACCTGAGTGACCTGAGTGACCTCAGAGCACTCGCCCGGCGCGCCGGCCTCTCCTCCGCCGCTCGCCCGCCGTCCGCCCGGCTCCGGCCGGGCGGGCCGTGGATCCCGCGCGGCATCGTCGCCGACGCCTACCGGTGCACCGTCCCGGGCCGGAAGCTGCCCGTCTCGGTCAACGTGTGGTGGGTGCTCTGGCTGATCGGAGGGGTGACCGGAGGGATCGCCGGGGGAGTCGGACTCGCCCGCGGTGTCACCACCGACCAGGTCATCGCCCGTGCCTACGGGGAGATATGGCCCCTGCTGATGTCCGACGCCGTCGTCATCGGGGCGGCCGTCGCCGGCGCCTGCGTCGTACGGGCCGTGACGGCCGTGCAGATGGAGCGGATCGCCACGGACGCGCGTGCGGACGCGCCGGAAGCGGCGGACACGGCGGCCGAGTTCGTCGGGTAGGGGCCGCGGGTCTCTGACGGAGCGGGTCTCTGACAGTCGGTCCCCTGACGGCGACGGCGGTTACCCCGGACGGCGGTTACCCCGGACGGCGGTTGCCGCCCTGCGGGGTGACCGTTTGTGGGACAAGATGGCGATGTTGGCCGTTTCGCTCCTCTTCAAGGGGGCCCGCATGGCTGTCGAGATCCATCCGCTCGTCAAACCGTCCCGGTTCAAGCACCGGGGCGGTCTGGTGGGCGAGTGCATGGCGGAGTTTCTCGGGACCTTCGTCCTCATCTCCTTCGGGTGCGGCGTGGTCGCGATGGCGGTGGCCGCGCTGCCCAGCTCCGGCCGTGCCGCCACCACCACGACGGTCTTCCTCGCGGCCGGTGACTGGCTGCTGATCGCCTGGGGCTGGGCCTTCGCCGTGGTCTTCGGCATCTACGTGGCCGGCGGCGTCAGCGGCGCCCATCTGAACCCCGCCGTCACCCTGGCCATGGCCGTGCGCCGCGGGTTCCCCTGGATCAAGGTGGTGCCGTTCTGGTGCGCCCAGGTCGCGGGCGCGTTCGTCGGCGCCGCGCTGGTCTACCTCGTCTACCACAACGCGATCGACACCTTCGACGCGGCCGTCAAGGGGCCCAAGGTGGACGGGCACACGCTCTCCACCTTCTCGATCTTCGCCACCTTCCCGGCGGACTACTTCCACGGCGGAATCTGGGGCCCGCTGATCGACCAGATCGTCGGCGCCGCCTTCCTCGTCATGTTCGTGGTGGCAGTCCTCGACCTGCGCAACCAGGCCGTGAAGGCCAACCTCGGCCCGCTGATGGTGGGTTTCGCCGTCGCCGCCATCGGCATGTCCTACGGCGCCAACGCGGGCTACGCCATCAACCCCGCCCGCGACTTCGGCCCGCGCGTGTTCACCTGGGTGGCCGGCTGGGGGAGCCTGGCCTTCCCGGGCAACTCGGCGGGGTACTTCCACGACTTCTGGTGGGTCCCCATCGTCGGTCCCTTCATCGGCGGCATCGTCGGCATCCTGGTCTACGACCTCTTCATCGGCGACGTCCTCCAAGTCCGCGCCGAGCTGGGAGAGTTGCCGGAACCCGGGCGAGGGGCGCGGCCCATGCGGACGGTGGACCCGGACCAGAAGAACGTGTAGCGGCCGATGCGTGCGGCGGTCGGTGCGTGCGTGCGGCGGTTGGTGCGTGCGTGCGCCGGTCGCCGCCCGCTCGCCAGCCGCCCGCTCACCAGCCGGTCAGCAGCAGGTGGTTGAGGAGCAGAGCCAGTACCGCCTGCGCGGTGAGCCAGGCCCGCGGGCGGGGCAGATACGCGCAGGCGGGCAGGAGCCACACGGCGAAGGGGAGCCAGATGCGTTCCGTCTCGGCCTTGCTCATGCCGGACAGGTCGGCGACGAGGAGGGCCAGCAGGGCGGCCGCGACGAGGACGGCGAGCCGCCGGTCGGCGGTCGGCGTCCGGGGGGTCAGGGCGGTGGCGGCGCGGCGGAGTCCGGCAGCGGTGGCCGGTCCGGTGATCAGGACCGCGCAGGCGAGGTTGGCCCAGACCCAGTAGCCGTAGGGGCGGACGCCGCCGACGCCCTGGTAGTAGCGGGTGACCAGGAGGTGGTACGCCGTCCACCAGTCGAACCCGGCGAGTGTGAACGCCACCGGGACGACGGCCAGTCCGGCGAGGAGAGCGGCGAGGAGGGCCGGGCGGACGCCCCTTCTGCCGAGGAGGAGGACCGTCGCGCCGATCAGGGCGATGAGCGTGAGGCCGTAGGAGAGGTAGCAGGTCAGGCCGAAGAGGAGGCCGGAGGCCGCCGCCCGGGCGGGGGAACGGGTGGTGACCGCCAGGGCGAGGAGGGCCAGGGCCCAGGCGGCCGCCGCCGCGAAGTACGCGTCCGCCGAGGTGCCGAGCCAGACCGCGGCCGGGGCCAGGACCAGGAAGGGGGCGGCCCGGCGGGCCAGGGACTCGTCCGTCAGCGCGCGCAGCGCGATCAGTACGGCCGCGCAGGCGGAGGCGCCGAGCACCACGCACCACATCCCGGCCCAGCCGCCGCCCCGCAGCCCGATCCGGTCCAGCAGCACGAAGGTGAGCGTGGCGCCCGGCGGATGGCCCGCGACATGGGCCGGCCAGGGGGACGGCGTGCCGGCGACGATGTGCTGGGTGAAGTCGCGCAGGGCGGCCGGGATGTCGTGGAAGCGGCCGGTCACCCGCAGGTACTCCTCGCGTGTCGTGAGGCGGCCCGCGATGCCCCGGTGCCAGCCGTCGACCAGGGCGAGGGAGACGACCCACGCGGTGGACGCCGCCCACGCCGTCAGGGGCAGAAGACGCCAGGGCAGCCGGTCGGCCAGCCGCGGGCCCCAGACGACCGTGGCCACCGCGAGGAGCACGGCGGCCGGGGTGCCCGGGCCGACGTGCGGGTCCCACTCGGCCAGCACGGGCGGCCAGTGCACGAACAGGGTGTGGCGCGTGTCCTGGATGTGCCGGCCGACCAGCACGGCCGCCGTCACGAGCAGGGCGGCGGCCACGGCGGCGGCCAGGTCGCGGAGCAGGGGCGCGCGGGTGGAGGCGGGCGTGCCGGGGGCGTCCGGCGCACGGTGCGGGTGGGCGGGAGCGGGGTGGCGGGGGGTCACACCGGCACGCTAGGCCGCGCGGGCACGGGAAAGCCTCCGTACGGGGCCGATGTCAGCGTTTCGTCATGGGTCACGTGCTCTTTTCCGAGCCCCCCGCGCCCTACCGTCGGGGCATGCGCGACCAACCTCGGCTTCCCACCTCACCCGCGTTCTGGCGCAGCCCCGTGCGCGGCACCTGGTTCACGTCGGTGCTCGGCCTGGTCCTCCTCGCCGGGATCACCGTGATGTTCGTGACCGGCCTGGTGTCGTACGCCGCCTACAACCCGGACCTGTCCCCGGTGAACGACACCACCCCGGACAAGGGGATCCTCGGCTTCTACCTCTTCGACTGGCCGGCCGGACCGTCGTGGCTGTACCGGCTCAGCCAGGGCGTCCACGTCACCCTCGGCGTCACCCTGGTCCCGGTCCTGCTGGCCAAGCTGTGGTCGGTGGTGCCGAAGCTGTTCGCGCTGCCGCCGGCCCGCTCCCTCGCGCACGCGCTGGAACGCGTCTCGCTGTTGCTCCTGGTCGGCGGCGGACTGTTCGAGTTCACCACCGGGATCTTCAACATCCAGCTGAACTACGTCTTCCCGGGCTCCTTCTACCCGCTGCACTTCTACGGCGCCTGGGTCTTCTTCTCCGCCTTCGTGGCCCACGCCGCGCTGAAGGCACCGGCGGCGGTACGCACCGTGCGGGGGCGCGGGAGAGGGGGTGACGGCGGCGCGGGTGACGGCGGCGAGGGGAACGCGGGCGAAGGCCGTACGGACGAAGGCGGCGAGGGGAACTCGGGCGACGGCCATGCGGGTGACGGCCGTACGGGGAGCGCGGGTGACGGCCGTACGGGGAACGCGGGTGACGGTCGTACGGGGAGTGCGGCCGGGGGTGTCCCGGGACCGGCTTCCGTGAGCTCCGACGACCTGGCCGCTCCCAGCCCCCACCCGCCCACCGTCTCCCGGCGCGGTGCGCTGTGGCTGGTCGGCGGCGGCTCGCTGCTGCTGTTCGTGTCGGTCGTCGGGCAGAGCCTGGGCGGGCCCTTCCGCCGTACCGCCCTGCTCGCGCCGCACGGCGGCCCCGATCCGGACGGCGGACCGAACGGCTTCCAGATCAACAAGACGGCCGCGTACGCCGGGATCACGCACGCCGACACGGATCCCGACGCGTGGCGGCTCGTCGTCACCGGACGCACGGGGACCGTCCGGCTCGGCCGTGCCGAACTGCTCGCCCTGCCGCTGCGCAGCTCCTCCCTCCCCATCGCCTGCGTCGAGGGCTGGTCGACCGCCGACCAGTGGTGGCGCGGGGTGCGGCTGAGCGATCTCGCGGCGCTCGTCGGGTACGACGGCGATCCGCCGGACGTGTTCGTGGAGTCCCTGCAACGGCACGGCGCCTTCCGGCGCGCGGCCCTGCGCGCCAACCAGGTGGCCGACCCGCGTTCCCTGCTCGCCCTGTACGTCAACGGCGAGGAACTGTCCCCCGACCACGGCTATCCCGCCCGGGTCATCGTGCCCGCGGCACCCGGCGTGCTCAACACCAAGTGGGTGGCCCGGCTGACCTTCGGAGACCTGTGATGAGACCGCGTGTTCCGGTCGGCAGCCCCTTGCAACTGCTGCTGCTCGCCGCCTCGTTCGCCCTCGCCGGGTACGCGGGGGTACGGCTGCTGGCCGGTGACTGGCTGGGCGTGCTGGTGTGGTTCGTGGGGGCCGCGCTGCTGCACGACCTCGTGCTGGTGCCGCTGTACTCCGGGCTGGACCGCGCCCTCGTGGGCGGTCTCGGCGCGGCCGGACGGCGGGACCGGGTGCCGTACGTGCGGGTGCCCGTCGTGCTGTCCGGGCTGCTGCTGCTCGTGTGGTTCCCGCTGATCCTGGACCTGGTGGGCCCGCGCTACCGCGCCGCCACCGGTCAGTCGGCCGACGTCTTCCTCGCCCGCTGGCTGCTGATCAGCGCCGTACTCTTCGGCTGCTCGGCGCTGCTGCTGGTGGTGCGGGTGCGCAGGGCGACGAAACGGCGCCCGCCGGCGGCCCACTGAGCGTGCGCGCGCCAGCCGGCACGGTCCGCGAGCCGGAGCAGCGCGGGGGTGCCGACGCGTGCCCAGGGGAAGAGGGAGCCGGGAGCGTCCTGTTGCGCGGGATGCGCGGGATGCTCAAGGTGCGCGTGGTGTTCAGGGTGCTCGGGTTCGGGTGCGGCCGGGCCGTTCCCGGCGCCGTCGACCACCTGCACCCGGGCGCGCTCGTCGACGTCCGGCGCGGCGGTCTCCGCGATCAACAGGCCGCCGGGCGAGAGGAGTTGCGTCATCCGGCGGAGCAGGGCGCCCGGATCGCCGCCGATGCCGATGTTGCCGTCCATGAGCAGCACCGTGCCCCAGCGGCCCTCGCCGGGCAGCGGCTCGAAGACCGAGCGGCGCAGCGCGCGGCCCCCGAGGGCGTGCGTACGGGCGACGGCGGCCTCGCTGATGTCGACGCCGAGGACCGTACGGCCCCGGGCGGCCAGCTCCGCGACCAGCCGGCCCGGTCCGCAGCCGACGTCGAGCACCGTGCCCTCGCAGCGGTCGAGGACCGCACGGTCCACCGCGTCCGCGCCGGCGCACCACCGCTCCACCTCCAGCGGCAGCAGCCAGCCGTCGGCGCGGCGCAGGAACAGCGGGCCCCGGCCGGTGCGCAGGGCGGTGGCGTAGGGGTCGGAGGCGGCCCAGGCGGGCGCGGTCGCCGTGGCGCTCATCGGGCCCCCGTACAGTCCGCGAGCCGCGCGGCGAACGTGCCGTGCGGGACGAGGGCGGCCACGGCACGGGCGTCGGCCGCGGTGTCGACGTCCCGCAGGCGGGGCAGGTCCCGTACCCGCAGTCCGGCGCCCACCAGCCGCCGCCGTTGCAGGGCCCCGGTCTGCGGCGAGGACATCGGGACGCCCCGCAACAGCGCGGGGTCGGGCCGGTTCAGGCCCAGCGCCCAGAAGCCGCCGTCCTCGGCGGGCCCGAACCAGGCGTCGCAGCCGGTGAAGTCCACGGTGAGCAGGTCCGGGGTGACCTGCGGGGTGTCCATGCCGATGAGCAGGGCGGGGCCGGAGCAGCGGGCGAAGGCGTCGGCGAGCCGGACGTCGAGCCCTCCCGCGCACTGCGGTACGACGTCGAAGCCGGGCGGCAGCCAGGGGCCGGGCCGGCCGTCCAGCACGAGCACGCGCCGCTTGGCCGGCGTGGCCGCCACCACCCGCAGCGTGTCGGCGAGCGACGCCTCGGCGAGCGCGGCGGCCTGTTCCGGTGAGAAGGGGGGCGTGAGCCTGGTCTTGACCCGGCCGGGCCGGGGCTCCTTGGCGATGACGAGAAGGGTGGTCATCGTGTCTCCTCCCGCTCCGGACCCTCGTTCAGGACGCGGCTCATGTCCCGTACCGCCTGCCAGGTGCCGCGCCAGGTGCCCGTGACCTTGGAGGCGCCGGTGCGGGGGAGGTAGGGGACGTCGTGCTCGGTGACACGCCAGCCGGTGTCGGCCGCGCGGACCACCATCTGCAGCGGGTAGCCGCTGCGCCGGTCGGTCAGACCGAGGGCGAGCAGCGGCTCGCGGCGGGCGGCGCGCAGGGGGCCGAGGTCGTGCAGGCGCAGTCCGGTGCGGCGGCGCAGCAGCACGGAGAGCGCGATGTTGGCGGCGCGGGCGTGGAGCGGCCAGCTTCCGCCGGGGCGCCGGGACCGGGGGGACCGGGCGGACTCCGGCGGCCGTTGCGGGCGGCGCCTGCCGAGCACCAGGTCGGCCTCGCCGGCGCGGATCTCGCGGACGAAGGGGACCAGTTCACCGGGGTCGAGGGAGGCGTCGCAGTCGCAGAAGCAGACCACGTCGGCGGTCGCCGCGAGCAGCCCCGCGTGGCAGGCCGCGCCGAACCCGCGCCGTTCCTCGGTCACGACGGTCGCGCCGAGGGAACGGGCCAGCTCGGCGGAGCCGTCGGTGGAGCCGTTGTCCACGACGAGGGCACGCCAGCCGGCCGGGATGCGCGCGAGGACCCAGGGCAGCGCCTCGGCCTCGTCGAGGCAGGGAAGCACGACGTCGACGCCGGCGGCGGCGGGGGGTGGGGTGGAAGTCACGGCGTTCACCCTACGAAGCCGAACCATGACAAAGCGGGCTTCGGCTCCTTACGAAACGCGGACGTCGGGCGGGCGCGGGAGCCTCGGCGGCGGCGCGGTGCGAGGGTGGAAGACATGCAGCAGCCGTACGCGTCACCGCAGGCCGGACCGGACCCCGGCGCACCCCCGGGACCGGGATCCCGGGGCCGGATCCTCGTCGTCGACGACGACCCGACCGTCGCCGAGGTCGTCGCCGGCTATCTGGACCGCGCCGGCTTCGCCGTGGACGGGGCCGCCGACGGCCCGGCCGCGCTCGCCCGCGCCGCCGCGCACCGGCCGGACCTGGTGGTGCTGGACCTGATGCTGCCCGGCATGGACGGCCTTCAGGTGTGCCGGCGGCTGCGTGCCGCGCACGGGCCGGTGCCGGTCGTCATGCTCACCGCCCGCGGCGACGAGGAGGACCGCGTCCTCGGCCTGGAGGTGGGCGCCGACGACTACGTGACCAAGCCGTTCAGCCCGCGCGAGCTGGTGCTGCGGGTGGAGTCGGTGCTGCGCCGCGTCCGGCCCCCCGCCACCGCGGGCCCCGACGGCCCCGGCGGCCCCCGTGTCCCCGCGGGGCCGTTCGGCGCGGCCGGCCTCACCGTCGATCCGGCCGCCCGGCGGGCCACCAAAAACGGCAGCGAACTCGCCCTCACGCTCCGCGAGTTCGACCTGCTCGCCTTCTTCCTGCGTCATCCGGGCCGGGCCTTCGGCAGGGAGGAGCTGATGCGGGAGGTGTGGGGCTGGGACTTCGGCGACCTGTCGACCGTGACGGTCCATGTCCGCCGCCTGCGCGGCAAGGTCGAGGACGACCCCGCCCGCCCCCGCTTCATCCAGACCGTATGGGGCGTCGGCTACCGCTTCGACCCGAACACTCCTGACAGTCCACGCAGCCCCGACACGCCCGGGAGCCCTGCGAGTCCCGCGAGCCCTGCGGGGCCGGGTGCACCCGGTGGACCGGTGGGCCCCGGTGAGCCCGCAGGACCGGGCGGACTCGACACGCCTGCGGGTACCGCTACGTCCGCTGGACCCGCCGTTCCCGCCGGCCACGAGGCTTCGGCGGAGCCCGTGGGGACCGGTGAGTCCGCTGGAGCCGCCGGTTCTGCCGGGCCTATCGGCCCCGTTGAGCCCGCTGAATCCGTGGGGCCTGATGCGCCCGCCGGGGTCGCCGGACCCGCCGGAGTCGCCGACCCCACCGACCCCACCGCCCCCCACCCGCCCGCCGGGCCCGAACGGAAGGGGCGGGGGCCACATGCGTGACACCCTTCTCATCGCGCTCTACGCCTTCCTCGGAGCCGCCGCCACCGGGCTCGTGGGGGCCGGGGTGCTGCGGGTGATCCGGCGGCGTTCGCTGACCGCGTCGCTCGCCGTGGTGGCCGCCGTCGGGGTGGTGGCCATGCTCGCCGGGACCATGGCGGTGGCGCAGGCGATGTTCCTGTCCGCGCACGACCTGCGGGTCGTCACCACGGTCGTCGCCATGGCGGCCGCGGTCTCGCTGCTCACGGCGCTCCTGCTCGGCCGCTGGGTCGTCGCGCGCAGCCGCGAACTCACCGACGCCGCCCGGCATTTCGGCGACGGCGGCGCCTTCGCCGCGCCCGCCGTGCCGGCCACCGCCGAACTCGACGCCCTCAGCCGCGAGTTGGCGGCGACAAGCGCCAGACTGGCCGCCTCGCGGGAGCGGGAGCGCGCCCTGGAGGCGTCCCGGCGTGAACTCGTCGCCTGGATCTCGCACGACCTGCGCACCCCGCTCGCCGGCCTGCGCGCCATGTCGGAGGCGCTGGAGGACGGTGTGGCCGCCGACCCCGCCCGCTACCTCAGGCAGATCCGCGCCGAGGTGGAACGCCTCAACGGCATGGTCGGCGATCTCTTCGAACTCTCCCGCATCCACGCCGGAACGCTCCCCCTCAGCCCTGCCCGGATCTCGCTCTACGACCTGGTCGGCGACGTCCTCGCGGGGGTCGGACCACTCGCCCGCGAGCACGGTGTACGGCTGGTCGGGGACGGCGTGGAGCCGGTGCCGGTCGAGGTGGACGGCAAGGAGATGAGCCGGGTCCTGGCCAATCTCCTGGTGAACGCCATCCGCCGTACCCCCGCCGACGGCACGGTCGCCATCGCCGCCGAACGGGCGCCCGACGGCGTCGTGTTGTCGGTGACGGACGGCTGCGGAGGCATCCCCGAGGACGACCTGCCCCGCGTCTTCGACACCGGCTGGCGCGGCACCGACGCCCGGACACCTCCGGCGGGCGCGGGGCTGGGGCTGGCGATCGTACGGGGGATCGTGGAGGCCCACCGGGGCCGGGCGACCGTACGGAACATCCCCGGCGGCTGCCGTTTCGAGGTGACCCTGCCGGCGGCGGAGGCGTAGGGGATCAGGTCCGGGGGCGTGTCCCACACCCGTCCCGAGGAGCCGCCCGCTCACCGAGCCCGCGCGAACTCCCGCATCCCCTCGGCGAACCCGATCTCCGGCTTCCACCCCAGCTCCGCCCGCAGCCGGGAGGAGTCCGCCGTGATGTGCCGGACGTCGCCCAGGCGGTACTCGCCGGTGATCACCGGGTCGGGGCCACCGTAGGCGGCGGACAGGGCGCGGGCCAGGTCGCCCACGGTGTGGGGCTCGCCGCTGCCGGTGTTGTACGCGGTGAGGGTGCCGGGGCGTGCCGGGGACGTCAGCGCGGTCACGTTGGCGGCGGCCACGTCCCGTACGTGGACGAAGTCCCGCCGCTGGGCCCCGTCCTCGAACACGCGCGGCGGCGCACCGCGTTCGAGGGCCGAGCGGAAGAAGGAGGCGACACCGGCGTACGGAGTGTCGCGGGGCATCCGGGGGCCGTACACGTTGTGGTAGCGCAGCGAGACGGCCGTGCCGTGCGTGGCGCGCGCCCAGGCGGCGGCCAGGTGTTCCTGGGCGAGCTTGGTGGCGGCGTACACGTTGCGCGGGTCGGCGGGGGCGTCCTCGGCGACCAGTCCGGGCGCCAACTCCGTTCCGCAGACCGGGCAGAGGGGGTCGAAGCGGCCTGCCCGCAGGTCGGTCTCGGCGCGCGGGCCGGGGCGTACGACACCGTGGGCGGGGCACTCGTAGCGGCCCTCCCCGTAGACCACCATCGACCCGGCCAGCACCAGCCGTGGCACGCCCGCGTCGGCCATCGCGGCGAGCAGGACGGCGGTGCCGAGGTCGTTGCGGGAGACGTACTCGGCCGCGTCGGCGACCCCGTTGCCGAGGCCCACCATGGCCGCCTGATGGCAGACGGCGTCCACACCGGCGAGCGCGCGGGCGACGGCCGCCGGGTCGCGCACGTCGGCGGCCGGGTCGTCCCGGACGTCGTACACGACCGCCTCGTGCCCGCGCGCCCGCAGCGCGTCCACGACATGAGACCCGATGAACCCGGCGCCGCCGGTGACCAGTACACGCATACCGACACGCTAGGCCCGCGAGGGACCGCCCCCCGGTGCGACGGACCGCCGGTCACCACTTCGTAAGGAGTTCGCGCGGTGACGGAAAAGACATGCGGGCAGCACAACCAAAGACAGGTGGAGAGGGTCGTATGGATGTCCGGAGTCCCAACGGCAAAGTTCCTGTTCAGCGGCAGGCGCTGTCGTCCGGCGGCCTGTTCCCCCCTTTCCTCAGGAGCACCATGCGCCTCAAGCAGGTCTCGCTCGTGGCGGCGATATCCGTCGTCACCGGGCTGACCACCGCCACCGTCGGCCTCACCGGCACCGCCTGGGCCGACGGCACCACCACGGCCGCGCTGCCGCTGTCGCACTACGCGCACATGGCGGTCGACACCGCACACCAGCACCTCTTCTTCAGCCAGGGCGCCGGCACGAGCAGCATCGTGGTGACCGACCTGTCCGGCAACCCCGTCACCACCATCGACGGTGAGCAGGGCGCCGACGGCCTGGCGCTGTCCGCCGACGGCCACACGCTCTACGCCGCCCTGACGGACGGTGACGCGGTCGCCGCCATCGACACGGCCACGCTCACCGAGTCCGGCCGGACCGACACCGGCACCGGCAGCGCCCCGGTCTCCGTCGCCGTGGCCGGCGGCAAGGTCTGGTACGGGTACTCGGCCGACGGAAAGGGCGCCATCGGCGCGGTGGACCCCTCCGCCGACGAACCGGCGGCGACACCGCAGCCCCAGATGTCGAACTGGGCGGCCGCCCCTCAGCTCGCCACGGGCGGCGGGGTGCTCGCGGCCGAGGAGTCGCACTCCTCCATGACCCACCTGGCCACCTACGACGTCTCCTCCGGGACCGCGTCCCCCAAGGCCGACACGAACCTCGGCGGCGACGTGACGGGCGGCGTCCAGGTCTCCCGCGACGGCACGAGGATGCTGGTCCCGCAGCCGCACATGGTGGCCGCGTACCGCACGTCGGACCTCGAAGCGGCCAACGACCCCTTCGGGTACTACACCGGCGGCGTGTACTCCGGCCCGGACGCCCTCGCGATCGACACCGACGGGACGATCGCCGCCGGCAGCACGGCGGGCTCGGGCGCGGGCGTCTACGTCTACGCGGGGTCGAACCTCGCCGAGAACCACATCACGATCGCGCCCGAGACGGTGGCCCGGGACGGCCTGGCGTGGGGTGCCGACGGCGTCACGCTCTACGCCGTCACCCGGGACGCGTCGGGTGCCTACACGCTCGACGTGCTCGGCGACGCCAAGCTCACCGACACCGAACTGTCCCTGAAGCAGTCGTCGTACGCGGTTCCCACCCAGCAGTTCACGGTCACCGGATCGCTGAGCACCAAGGGGCTCGTACCGGCCGGCGCCGCGCTCCAGGTCACCCGTGACGGTGCGGCGCTGCCCGACGCCACGGTCGGCGCCGACGGCTCGTTCGCCGTCAGCGACACCCGCCAGGACGAGGGCTCGTACACCTACCAGGTGTCGTACGCCGGTGACGGGGCGCACAAGCCCGCGACGGCCTCGCTGACGGTGGGCGTGGCGAAGCTGTCCACCTCCATCCCGTTCCCGGAGTTCAGCTCCGCGACGCCGCACGACGTGGTCTTCACCGGCTCGCTCACGACAGAGATGAACCTCGGCGGCCTCCCCCAGGGCACCACCGTCCAGGTGTCCAGGACCGACGAGGACACCCAGGAGACCACGCAGCTCGCGCCGGTCACGGTCGACCCGGCCACCACCGAGTTCACCGTCCACGACTTCCCGGACAAGGCAGGCCGGTTCACCTACCACCTGTCGTACGCCGGTGGCGCCACGCGTCGGCCGACGTCCAACGACTACACCGTGCAGATCTCTCCGTACGCCCCGGCCCTCACCCTCAAGGCCCCCGCGACCGCCACCCGCGCCGCCGCCCTGAGCTTCGGCGGCAAGCTGGGCGACGGGCCGTACCGCGCCGGCGAGACGGTCACCGTGACCCGTACGGACGCGGCGCACACGACCACGCCCGCGAAGTGGACCGTGCCCGTCGCCTCCGACGGCACGGTCACCGTCAAGGACACGCCGTCCGTCGGCGGCGCCAACACCTACACGGTCGCCTACGCGGGCGACTCCTCGCACGAGGCGGCCACCGCCTCCGCGATCGTCCAGGTGTCGCGCACCGCGACGACCGTGTCCGTCGCCACCAACGCCTCGACGTACGCGTACGGCGCGACGGCCACCGTCACCGCCCACCTGGGCACGACGTACAACAGCCGTACGGTCTCGATCTACGCCCAGCCGGCCGGCGGCAAGAAGACCCTGGTCAAGTCCGCCACCGTGGACAGCAAGGGCAACGTCTCGGCCACGTACAAGCTCACCCACAACACGACGTTCACCGCGTCCTTCGCGGGTGACTACCGCTACGCCCCGGCGTCGGCCACGCGCACCGTGAGCGACCAGGCGAAGGTCGCGGAGACGCTGGGCGGTTACTACACGAGCACCACGTACAGCGGCACCACCTACCGCGTCTACCACCACACCGCGAAGCCGCTCGTGACCGCCACCGTGTCGCCGAACAAGGCCGGCCAGTGCGCGCACTTCCAGCTCCAGCAGTACTACAGCGGGGCCTGGCACACGCTCACCACCTCGGGCTGCTTCACGCTCGACGCGAAGAGCACCGCCGTCGCGCAGCTGGCCCTCACCAACGCGGTCAACCAGAAGTTCCGGGTGCGCGCGGAGTACGTGCACAGCTCGAAGGACACCACCAACCCCAGCACCTGGGGCGGCTGGCTCCACTTCACCGTCAGGACCTGACCCGTCGGGACCTGACCCGTCGGGACCCGACCCGTCGGGACCCGACCCGGTCCCGCTCGACCCTGCTCGACCCCGCTCGACCACGCCCGGCCCGGACACCGAAGACGGTGTCCGGGCCGGGCGTTTCTCCGTCATCGACACAGAGTCGGATATGGAGGAACTGTGCATACAATGCGATCAAGCAGTGGAAATATTCAGCCAGATGGCGCGTTTTCACCGTTCGTCAGCAAGAAGGGTGTGGACGATGAGCGCCACCGTGTCCGAATTCCACTACGGCGTGATCACGCCGGTAGTCGCCTATCTGATGGCGACTCTGGGCGCGGCCCTGGGCCTGCGCTGCACGACCCGTTCCCTGCGCAACGTCCGTGGTGAACGGGGGCTCGCGTGGCTGACGCTGGGCGCGGTGTCCATCGGCTGCGGCATCTGGACCATGCACTTCATCGCGATGATCGGCTTCAGCGTCCAGGGCGCCCTGGTCGGTTACGACACCTCGATGACGCTCCTGAGCCTCCTGGTCGCCATCGTCGTGGTGGCCGTGGGGGTGTTCCTGGTCGGCTTCCGGGGCACCGGCCCGCTCACCCTGGGTGCCGCGGGCACCTTCACCGGACTGGGCGTCGCCGCGATGCACTACCTCGGCATGGCCGCCCTGCGGACCGGTGGCACCGTGCGCTACGACCTGGCGACCGTCGCCCTCTCCGTCGTCATCGCGATCGTCGCCGCGACGGCCGCCCTCTGGGCCGCCGTGTCGATCAGCGCCGTCTGGGCGACCCTGGGCGCGAGCCTCGTGATGGGTGGCGCGGTGTCCCTCATGCACTACACGGGCATGTCCGCCGTCAGCGTCCAGCTCGTCGCCGGCAGCCCCGCCGTCTCCACGGCGGGGACGAGCCAGCTCTCCCTGCTCCTGATCATGCTCGCCGGCCCGATGACCGTCCTGCTCCTCGCCGGCGTGATCGTCATGTTCGACCCGGAGGTCGTGCTCGGCCAGGGCGACTGGAACGCCGGCTCGCGCACCCGCCGGTCCGTGCCCGGGGCGAACCGGGTGTGAACCACCGGGCCGACCGCTCGGTCCGCCCCGCTCGCCCCACCCCGCTCACCCCGCTCGCCCCGCCCGCTCAGTCCACCCCGGCCGCCGACCGCAGGCGGTCCGCGCGGTCGGTGCGCTCCCAGGTGAAGTCGGGCAGGTCCCGGCCGAAGTGGCCGTAGGCGGCGGTCTGGGCGTAGATCGGGCGCAGGAGGTCCAGGTCGCGGACGATGGCGGCCGGGCGCAGGTCGAAGACCTCGGTCACCGCGTGCTGGATCCGCGCGACGGACACGGTCTCCGTGCCGAAGGTCTCCACGAAGAGGCCGACCGGCGCGGCCTTGCCGATCGCGTAGGCCACCTGCACCTCGGCGCGCCGGGCCAGCCCGGCCGCCACGATGGTCTTGGCGACCCAGCGCATGGCGTACGCGGCGCTGCGGTCGACCTTGGAGGGGTCCTTGCCCGAGAAGGCGCCGCCCCCGTGCCGGGCCATGCCGCCGTACGTGTCGATGATGATCTTGCGCCCGGTGAGTCCCGCGTCGCCCATCGGGCCGCCGATCTCGAAGCGGCCGGTGGGATTGACCAGCAGGCGGTAGCCCTCGGTGTCGATGCCGAGCGCGGCGAGTTCCGGCTCGACCACGTGCGTGCGGATGTCCGGCACCAGGGTGGAGCCGAGGTCGGTGCCGGCGGCGTGCTGCGTGGAGACGACCACGGTGTCGAGGCGGACCGGGCGGTCGCCGTCGTACTCGACGGTGACCTGCGTCTTGCCGTCGGGCCGCAGGTAGGGGAGCGTGCCGTCCTTGCGCACCGCGGAGAGCCGGTGGGCCAGCCGGTGGGCCAGGGTGATCGGCAGGGGCATGAGCTGGGGCGTCTCGTCACAGGCGTACCCGAACATCAGCCCCTGGTCGCCCGCGCCCTGCCGGTCCAGTTCGTCCGCCGGGCCGCCGGCGTCCGTGGCCGTCCGTGACTCGTAGGCGCTGTCCACACCCTGTGCGATGTCGGGCGACTGGGCGCCGATGGACACGGATATCCCGCAGGAGTTGCCGTCGAAGCCCTTGAGCGAGCTGTCGTAGCCGATCTGGAGGATCTTGCTCCGGACCAGGGAGGCGATCGGGGCGTACGCGGTGGTCGTCACCTCTCCGGCGACATGCACCAGTCCGGTGGTGACGAGGGTCTCCACGGCGACCCGCGAGGACGGGTCCTCCTTGAGCAGCGCGTCGAGAACGGTGTCGCTGATCTGGTCGGCGATCTTGTCGGGGTGGCCTTCGGTCACGGACTCCGAAGTGAACAGACGACGGGACACGGGGCTCCTCAGGGGTAGTGGCGCGCTCGTACGGGTCTGGTCTCTGATGCCTGGTCTCTGGTCTCTGGTCTCTTGTCTCTTGTTTCTGATACCTGGTCTCTGATGCGTGATGTCTGATGTCCGGTGCCTGATGTCTGTGACGACCGACGTCCCGGCCCTCGGTGCGGCGTCCTAGGGGGCCACTCCGGCCGGATCCGGCGCGTCCCCCGCCCAGACGTCTCCCCGGACCAGCAACTCCCCGGCCACGGCCCGGTGCACGGCGAGGTAGACCTCCTCGGCCGGCACGTTCAGCAGGGTGCTCAGCTCGTCGCGCAGCATCCGCAGCAGCTGGGCCACCGTCTCCTGGGGGTACGACTCCTTGCAGGTGACGAAGCCGATGGGGGCGCACGGTCCCGAGGGTGCCCGCAGCCACTCCGGGCGGTGTGCCGCGTCGGGGTCGAGCCGCTGCCAGGTCACCCAGCAGTGCTCCTCGGCGATCCGCAGCAGCCCGGTGACCGCCTTGGCGATCCGGGCCAGCGCGGGACGCCCCGGGCTCGGGTCGGGCGACATGAGGGTGATGACGGGCATGGCACAGCACCTCTCTGGGGCGGGGCATGGGTTCTCCACCGGCGTTCCCCGCGGCCGCGCGCGGGGCGGGCGCAGGGGCGCCGGGACGGGACCGGGGGCGCCGGGACGGTGGCGGTCACCCCGGCAGCAGGGTCAGCAGCCGGGCGCGGTCGACCTTGCCGTTGGCGGTGACCGGCAGCCGGTCCACCCGCTGGACGACGTCCGGCACCGCGTGACCGGGCAGCAGCCGGCCGAGCGAACGGCGCAGCAGGACGGAGTCCTCCGTGTCGTCGGCGGTGGAGGTGTAGAAGAGCGCCAGACGGTCGTAGGTGCCCAGTTGGCCGGGGACGGGTACGGCCACGCAGTGCGCGATCCCGGGCAGACCGGCCGCGTGCGCCTCGATCTCCTCGGGCTCGATGCGGTGGCCGCGGATCTTCACCTGGCGGTCGGTGCGCCCGGTGAAGTGCAGGACGCCGTCGGTGTCGCGCAGGCCGTGGTCGCCGGTGCGGTAGACGCGCAGGGAGGCGCCGCCGATCGTCCGCTCCGGGAAGCGGGCGGCGGTCAGCGCGGGGTCGCCGAGGTACTCCCGGGCCAGGCCGCCCCCGCTGACGCACAGTTCACCGACGACGCCGGCCGGACAGGGCCGGCCGTCCGCGTCGAGGACGTGCACCGCGGTCCCCGGCACCTCACGGCCGATGGGCACGCCGTGCTCCGCCTCGCAGTCCCGCGCCGAGACGGGGTGGACGGTGGCGAACACACAACTCTCCACCGGGCCGTACCCGTTGAACAGGCGGGTTCCGGGATGCCGGGCGAGGAAGGAGCCGACGTGCGCGGTCGACAGCTTCTCGCCCCCGGTGTAGAGGCGCTCCAGGCCCTGGAAGCAGTCGGGGTCGATCTCGGTGAAGAGGTGGAAGAGGGAGGCCGTCAGCCACGCCGTGCCGACCCCGTGGTCCTCGATCGCCTGCCGCAGCGTGTCGGGGAGGAGATGGTCCTCCCGGGCCGTGACACAGGTGCCGCCGGTGGTGAGAGCGCCCCACAGTTCGAGGGAGAAGGCGTCCCAGGGCGCCGGGGCCGCCTGCAGCATCACGGTGCCCGGACCGAACGCGAGCGGGCCGTCCGCCGCGAACAGGCGTGTGGTGGCCGCGTGCGGTGACACCACTCCCTTCGGCGCGCCGCTGGTGCCGGAGGTGAAGAAGACGGCGGCGGGCACGTCCGCCGGGCCGTCGTACGCGAGGAAGCCGTCGTCCGTGGGGCGGCTGGCGTCTGCGGAGAAGGCCTCCCCCGCGGGGGAGCCGTCGTCCGAGGCGAAGCCGTCGCCCAAGGTAAGGCCGTCGTACGCCGGGAAGCCGTCGCCCGCGGTACCGCCCTCGCCGCCCGTCGGCCCGCCCGTCGGCCCGGTCGGCGGGCGCCACACCGGCTGCCGCGCGGACGACTCCCGCAGGTCGGTCACCAGCACCGGAGCGTTCAACTGGGCCAGCACTCCGTCGATCCGCTCCGCCGGCCACCGGGGGTCCAGTGCCGCGTAGCCCGCACCGCACTTGAGCACCGCGAGCAGGGCGACGTAGAGCCGGGCGGAACGCGGCAGGAGCACCGGGACCAGCGTGCCCGGGCCGGCCCCGGCGGCCGCCAGTCGCCGCGCCCACGCGTCGGCCGTCGCGTCGAGGTCCGCGTAGTCGAGGCGGATCGCGCCGTCCACCACGGCGAGGGCCCGCGGCGCGGTCCTGGCCCGGTGTGCGACGGCCTGGTGTATGAGCTCCACTCCCATGGAAGGCCCCTCCAGATCTGCCGGGTTGACGAAGACCGGACCACCGGGAATCCACCGCGGTCCGCAGCAGGTATACGGGGCCGTTCCTTCCGGTGTCACGTACCCGGTTCCGGGGACGGGGGGACGCGTTGACGTACCGGGCGACCGGTCGGGAGTCTGACGGGGGCCGTCACCCCGGCCATTTCTCAAGGGGGGTTTGTCCGATGAGGGCCTTCAGACAGGAAGCCGGAGAGGCAGCGCCGGTCCTTCCCCGGCCGCTGCTGGCGGAGGACGCCGGCGGGGTCGAACTGCTCGACTACGACGCCGCGCCCGGGCTTCCCGGAGCCGGCGGAGCACCGGGCAGCATGCTCCTGCTGCACGGGTTCGGCGGGGACAAGGGGCAGTTGCGGCCGGTCGGCGACGCGCTGTGCCCGCAGGACTCGGTCGCCGTCTACCCCTCCCTGCGCGCCCACGGCGACAGCCACCAGCCCGCCTGGGGCTACTCCGTGCTGGACTTCGCCGCCGACCTGCACCGCATCGGCGACATCCTGCCGGGCGACCTGCACCTGGTCGGCTACTCGTACGGCGGGCTCGTGGCGGCCGTCTCCGCGGTCACCTGGGGCGCGTCCCGGGTGCGCAGCCTGGTGGTGATCGACCAGTCCTTCGACGCCCACCCCGACCTGCACGTGGCGGACGAGTGGGCCGAGGGCAGCCTGCTGCGCTGGACCTACGACTTCGGGCACCTCCCGGACCTGCTGGAACGGCTCGGCATCCCGGTCCTGGTCCTGGCCGCCGCCGAGAGCCGGAACATCCTGGCCGACGAGCGGGACCGCCTAGCCCGGCGCGACGACGCGTTCCTGCGGCTGGAACGCATCCAGGGCGCCCACGCCGACTGCCACCGCAACACGGACGAGATCACCGCCGCCATGCGGGCCTTCTACCGGGACCGCTTCGAGAAGGAGACCCCGTGAAAGCCTCCTTCGTCGAGGAAGGACCCGCGCGCACCCTGGTCCTGGGCACACTCGCCAACTCCCTCGGAAACGGTGCGTTCCTGACCTGCTCCGCGCTCTACTTCGTGCGGATCGCGGGCTTTTCGCCGGGGCGCCTCGGCCTCGGGCTCAGCATCGCCGGCGTCGCGGGCCTGTTCGCCGGAGTCCCGCTCGGCCACCTCGCCGACCGCAGGGGACCGCGCGGCACCTCGGCGGCGCTCCTGATCCTGGCCGGCCTCGCCACCGCCGCGTACCTCACGACCGACTCCTACCCCGCGTTCGTCACGATCGCCTTCCTGTACGCCCTGTTCGAGCGGGGCGCGCACGCGGCGCGGCAGGCGCTGATCCCGGGCGTGCTGAGCGGCGAGAGCCTCGTCCGGGTCCGCGCCAAGATCCGCGTGGTCACCAACGCGGGTGTGTCCCTGGGCGCCGCGCTGGGCGGTCTCGCCCTGCTGTGGGACACCAGAGCCGCCTACCAGCTCACCTTCGCCGTGAACGCGCTGAGCTTCGTCGTGTGCGGGCTGCTCTTCCTGCGCCTGCCCGCCGTGCCCCGCTCGCCCGAACGCCGGGCCGGCGAACCACGGCTCGCGGTGCTGCGCGACACCCCGTACGCGGTCCTCGCGCTGATCAACATGGTGATGCTGCTGCACATCCCGATCCTGGAGGTCGTCCTCCCGCTCTGGATCGCGCTGCGCACCGACGCGCCCCACTCGCTCACGGCACTGCTGCTGCTGTGCAACACCCTCGCCGTCGTCGCCCTCCAGGTGCCCGTCACCAAGCGGATCGACGCTCTGGAGCCGGCCGTCCGCGCGTTCCGGCTGGCCGGTGTGGCCCTGCTCGGCTGCTGTGCCGCCTTCGCCCTGTCCTCGGGCCGCGGTCCGGTGACGGCGACGGCCGTGCTGGTGGTCGCCGCGGCCCTGCACGTGTACGGCGAGATGGTGCAGTCGGCCGGCTCCTGGCTGATCGGCTACGAACTGGCTCCCGCCGACCGGCAGGGCCAGTACCAGGGCCTGTTCAACACCGGGATAGCCGCCGTGCAGATGTTCGGCCCGCTCTCGCTGACCCTGCTCCTCATCGACTGGGGCACGCCCGGCTGGCTGGTGCTCGGCGCGGTGTTCCTGGCCGGCGGCCTGTCGATGGCACCGGCCGTCCGCTGGGCACAGAGCCGCCGCGCCGGCGTCGCCCGGACCGGCCCGGCACCGGCCACCACCGCCTGAACGGCCGCCTGAGCGGTCCGCCTGAGCGGTTCGCCCGAACGGTCCGAGGGACCGGCAGTACGACATCACCTGATGGGGGAGACGATGGCAACCCGGGAATCCACCACGGCGCCGACCACCGGCCTCGGCCGCGACGGCGTCGAACTCCAGCTGTGCGACGTGTGGCGCAGGCTGCTCGGCCGCACCGACGTCGGCATCCACGACGACTTCTTCTCGCTCGGCGGGCACTCGCTGCTCGCCATCAAGCTGACCGTGGAGGTGCGCAGGCTCTTCCAGGTCGACCTCACCGCCGCCGACCTGCTGTCCGCCGCCACCGTCGCCGAACTGGCCGAGATCGTCCGCCGCGGCACCGCCGACCACCAGGGCCAGCTGGTCCGCATCCAGGCCGGCTCCGGCGGCAGCCCCGTCTACGCCCTGCCCCCGGTCTCCGGGACCGTGCTGCTGTACCCGCCGATCGCCCGCGCCATGGGCACCGACCAGCCCTTCTGGGGCGTGCAGTCGGTCGGACTGCTACCGGGCGAGGAGCCCCTCACCTCGATCGAGGAGATCTCCGAGACCTTCATCGAGCAGCTGCGCACCGTCCACCCCGAGGGCGCCGAGTGGAACCTGATCGGCTACTCCATGGGCGGCCTGCTGGCCTACGAGACCGCCCGCCGGCTGAAGGAACGCGGCGAGCGCGTCGGCCTCGTCGGACTGCTCGACACCCGCGTCACCGTCGAACCCAGTGCCGACCCGGACTTCGCCCTGCGCGCCCTGCTCTGGCGGGGACTCAGGCTCGACGTCGACATCGACTGGCTGCGCGGCCTGGACCCGCGGACCAGGGCGGCCGAGCTGGTCCGGCGGTCCGTCGCCGCCGGGACCATGCCCGCCGACTTCGACGCCGACCGCCTGCGCCGCATGATCGACATGTACGGCTTCAACCTCGACGCCCTCGCCGCCTACCGGATCAAGCCCTACGACGGCACGGTCACCGTCTTCCGCGTGACCGACCGGTCCATGGAGGACGGCACGCTCCCCGACGACCTCGGATGGGGCGACCTCGCCGCCCACGCGGCCGTCGTCGACGTACCCGGCGACCACTTCACCATGGTCGAACCCGGCCAGGTCGAGGTCCTGGGCCGCCGGCTGCGCGAGCGGCTCGGCCCCGCGCCCGTGCCCACGGCCTGACCCGCCCGCTCCCGTACGGAAGGGAAACGCCCACCATGCCCCCACAGCAGGAGCAGGAGCACGACCGGGAGCCGGAGCACGAGCAGGAGCGCGACCGGGACCGGCAGCCCGGCTCACCTCCCGCCTCGTACACCCTGCGGCCGATCGGTGTCGTCCGCTCGCCCCGCGCGGTGCCGGAGCACGACCACTGGGGCGGGGTCACCGCGCTCATCGAGCTGGACCCCGCTGTGCTGCGCCCCGAGGCCGTGACCGGTCTCGAGCTCTTCTCCCACCTCGAAGTGGTCTTCCACTTCCACCTCGTGCCCGAGTCCGACACCGTCACCGGAGCGGTCCACCCCCGCGGCCGTACCGACCTGCCGCGCCTCGGCATCCTCGCCCAGCGGCTCAAGGAACGCCCCAACCGGCTCGGCGTCTCCCGCTGCGAGCTGGTCGGCGTCGACGGACTCACCCTGCGCGTCCGGGCCCTCGACGCCCTGGACGGCACCCCGGTCCTCGACGTCAAGCCGTACCAGAGGCTCTTCCAGCCGGACCCGGCCGCCGTGCGCGAACCGCCCTGGCTGCACGAGGCGATGTCCGCCTACTACGCCTGACGCCTCTCCCCTTCTGCCCTTTCGTCTCTTCTCTCTCTTCGCTCTCTCTTCCGACCTTTCTTCCGATCTCTCTTCCGACGCTCCAGAACGCTCCCCTCATCCGGCCACAAGCCGGCACGGGTTCCCGTCCACAGCCAAGGAGACCACCATGTCCCTCGCCGCACCCGGCAACGGCGTCACCCCGGTCGACCTCGAGCTCAACCTCGGCCGACTGCTCGACCGCAACCCCCAGCTCCAGATCCCCCGCGACGAGTACAACATCAACGTCACCTCGAACGAGGGCGAGCGGCTCACCGGCGACGAACTCGCCGCGGAGTACGGGGCGTTCCCCGGAGCGGGACACCCGGCGCACCTGTACTTCCACCTCCCGCTGTGCAACTACATCTGTCACTTCTGCAACTACGTCAAACGGCTGGTGCCACGCGGCAAGGAGGACTCGGCGCTGCGCCTGTGGTCCGACCTGCTGATCGAGGAGTCCCGCCGCTACCTGGACCGCTACGAGTGGATACCCCGCTCCCGCGTCGAGTCCTTCTACATCGGCGGCGGCACCGCGGCCCTGCTGCTCAACAGCCCCGAGTTCATCGAGCCGTTGGTGCGGCACGTACGGGAGAACTACGACCTGTCCGACGACATCGAGTTCAACATCGAGGGCAACCCCGAGAACTTCCAGCGCCACCACCTGGAGACCGCGCGGGAGCTGGGCTTCAACCGGTTCAGCCTCGGTGTGCAGTCGCTGCAGGACGAGGTCAACGACTTCACCAAGCGCCGGCACTCCTCCGCCCAGTCACTCGAAGCCGTGCGGAACCTCCTCGCGACCGAGTGCCCCTTCAACGTCGACATGATGTTCGGACTGCCGTACCAGACCCCGGAGTCGGTGCGCCGCGACATGGAGATCCTCACCGACCTCGGTGTCCCCACCATCACCATCTACCGGCTGCGCAACGCGGACCGCGAGGAGATGGGCATCGGCAACCGCGCGGTGTGGAACAACCCCGCCGTACGCGAACGCCTCATCTCCGAGGGCAGGTTCCCGGACCTGGACTCCACGTACGCGATGCGCCAGGAGGCCGTGGAGGTCCTGCTGGAGCAGGGTTACCACCCGAGCCCCTGCGGCTGGTGGAGCCGTCCGGGCACCTACGAGGGCGGGAACATCCCGCAGACCTCGAAGAACAAGTGGGAGCACTACAACACCATGATTGCGTACGGTCCCGGGGCCTACGGCTGGCTCACCGGCGACCAGGAGGAGTTCCTCCAGACGCACAACATCACCGACATCAGCAAGTACGTGTCCTTCATGCAGAACAACGAGGGCCTGCCGCTGAACTTCGGCCGCCGCCTCTCCGGGCACAAGGCCATCGGCACCGCTCTCGGCTTCAACTTCAAGGCCAACCAGCCGATCGTGCTCGACCGTTACCGGGAGCGCTTCGGCGCCGACCTGCTCACCATGGAGCCCTTCGCCTCGGCGTTCGCGGAACTGCTGGAGCGCGGACTGGTGGAGACGGTGGACGACGGCGCCGCGCTGCGGCCGACCCTGGACGGCGAGGCGCTGCACGAGGAGATCATCTTCCACTACTTCCACCAGCGCATCGGCCTGTCCGACGCGCCCGTGTGCCGGCGGTGACCGTGCGAGCGACCCTGCCGACGGCCGACGCGCCGTCCCCCTCGCACGGCGCCGCGCGCCGGGTCGAGGACACCTTCGCCGCCCTGCACGGCGCCGGCTCGGCGCTGCTGGTCCCCGGCCTCGTCGCCGCCACGACGGCCACCCTGCTCGCGCTCACCAACCCGGGCGGCCACATCGTCGCCTCCGACCAGACCTGCGACCCGCTGCGCGCCGTCCTCACCGGGGAACTCACCGGCCTGGGACGGGCGGTCACCTTCGTCGACTGCACCGACGTGGACGCGGTGACGGCGGCCGTACGGCCCGCGACCCAGGTCGTGTACACACCGTCCCTGAGCGACCCGCTGATGCGCCTGTGCCCGCTCAACGACCTCGCCATCCACGCCCAGATGAACGACCTGCTGCTGGTCGTGGACAACACCGCCCTCTCCCCGGCCCAGCTGCGCCCCCTGGAGGCGGGTGCCGTGGTCGTCGTCGAGGACACCTCGCCCTGCCTCGACGGGTGGGGCGAGGCGGGTGCCGCGCTGATCACGGGACTCGACCGGTACCTGCCGCGTATCCACGAACAGTGCGCGCGCTTCGGCGGCGAGGTCGACGACTGGGCGGCACACCTGCTGGAGCGCTCCCTGGCCACCCTGCACCTGCGCGTCGCGGCCCAGCGGGACAGCGCGGAGCGGATCGCCGGGGCGCTGCGCGCGCACCCCGCCGTACGAGCGGTGCACCGGCCGTCCTTCGACGAGGCCCCCTGGGCACTGGAGACCCACCAGGGCTTCGGCGGCCTGCTCTCCTTCGAGGTCCAGCCGTACGTCCGGGACCTCTCCGGGGTACTGGACGCCTGCCGACGCGACGGCACGGCCCTCACCACCACGGCACGCATCCCGGCCCGCACCACCCACGCCCACCTGAGCGAGCGGGTGCGCCGCGAGGCCGGCGTGTCCCGGCAACTGGTGCGTCTGTCGGCGGGCGTCGAGGACCCCGGCGCGCTGCTGCGCCGGCTCCGGCCCGCCCTGGACGCCTGCCTCGCCCAAGGCGAGGGGAACGGAGGAGAGCGATGCTGAACGGCGTCGACCTGCGGGCCAGACAGGCCCTCGCCGAGCAGATCCGTGAGGACTCCTGGGAGGCACAGCTCAGCATCGGCGTGGCCGCTTACCCCGTGCCGGGCGGCCGCTGCCGGGTGGACACCGAGCCGATGCGGCTCGGCTCGACCCGGGTCGCGCGGGCCTTCGGCATCGAGCAGCGCTGCGAGGACACCGCCGGCGGCGACGTCCTCGACCCCGTCGGGTCGCTGCTCGTGGCGCTCGGCGCGTCCGTCGCGGACAGCGTCGTCACGGCGCTGACCGGCGAGGGGTGCGGTCCCTCGGTCGTCGAGGTGCTGCCCTGCGCCTGGTTCCCCGCCGGGCCGCCCGACGGGGAACCAGGCGAGGACGGTCCGGCCCGGCTGTCGTACGAGATCCGGATCGAAGGGGACGTCTCGGCCGGACAGGCCCGGCGGGCGGTAGCGGCGGCGTGCGCGCGCGGCAGCGCCCATCGCACCCTCGCGGAGCCGAACGAGATCCGGGCCGTCGTGCAGACCGCCCGGGACGTGCACCTCACCAGCCGCCCGGTCCCCGCCCCGGCGCAGCCGCGCCCGGCGGTCCGGCGGCGCACGGCCCGGGTGACGTGGGAGGTGGGCACCCATGTGCTCGCCGAGGTGGACGGCGTACGCGCCGAGTCCGACCAGCCCAAGCAGCTCTTCGGCGCCGATCTCGCGCCCAGCGCCCAGGAGTACGTCCTGGCCGCCCTGGCGGCCGAGGCACTGCGGTACTCGGCGGACTCCGGCCCGGCCGCGGACGGACCGCCCGCCTCGGTCCACAGCTCCGGCCGCGTCGACCTGCGCGGCCCCTACACCGCGGGCGACGCCCCGGCCGGACTGCGCAACATCCTCGTCCAGCTGCTGCCCGCCGACCCCGCCGCCACGGGCGACGCCTCCGCCTCCGCCGGGGACGGGGACGGGGACGGGGACGGCGAGGGGGCGACCGGTCCCGTCGCGGCCATGCGCCGCTGGCTCGCCGAGGGCGACGCCCTGCGCCTGGTCAGGGACGCCCACCCGATCGCCGTCTCCCTGGTGCTGGACGGCACCCCCGTCGCACTTCCGGCGGAGGGAACCGGCGAGACGCACCACCCGGACCACGCGAGCGACTCGCACAACTCGCACGACACGTACGACACGCACGACACGAAGGAGCGGCACCGTGCCCCGTGAATGGGACGCCAAGACGTACGACTCGCTTCCCCTGCCCCACCAGCAGTGGGGCAAGCGCACCCTCGGCCGGCTGGACCTCAAGGGCCACGAGACCGTCCTCGACGCCGGCTGCGGCACCGGGCGCGACACGGCCGCGCTGCTCGACCTGGTGCCGGACGGCCGGGTGATCGCCGTCGACGGGTCCAGCCGGATGCTCGAACAGCTCCGGACGAAACTGGCCGACCGCCTCGACCGGCTCGAGGTCCTCGAGGCCGACCTCACCCGGCCGCTGCCGTTCACCGGCCAGGTCGACGCGATCACCAGCGTGGCCACCTTCCACTGGATCACCGACCACGCCGCGCTCTTCACCAACCTCGCCCGGCAGTTGCGGCCGGGCGGCCGGTTCGTCGCCGAATGCGGCGGCCAGGGCAACGTCGCGAGGATCAACGCCGCCGTCGAGGAGGTGCTCGGCGCCCCGCCCGCCCAGAAGGAGAAGGTCTGGTACTTCGCCGGGATCGAGGAGACCACCGAGCGGCTGCGCGCGGCCGGCTTCACCGACATCGAGGTCAGCCTGCTGCCCGACCCGGCACGGCTGGAGCCGGGCGAGCAGCTGTGGAGCTACCTGGCCACCGTCGTCCTCGGCTCCCACCTGGACCGCCTGCCCGAGGCCGTGCACGAGGAGTTCGTGCACGCGGTCGCCGCCCGGCTGCCCGAGCCCGTCGTCGACTACGTCCGGCTGAACATCACCGCCAGCCGGGCCTAGAGCCGAACCGCCCGCCGGGCCTAGCCCGAACCGCCCGCCGGGCCTGGCTGGAACCGCCCGTCCCCTCCCCGAACCACCCGTCCCCTCCCCGAACCGAAGGAGGCTCTCATGGGGCACCCCGCTCCGCCCACGCTCCTGGTCGTCCACGACCAGGGCTCCGCCGGCCCCCTGCGCATCCTGTCGGCGGCTCGGGGACTGTGCCGGATCGTCTTCCTCTGCGAGGCGGAACACCCGCTGCTCGCACCCGAGTTGCGGCAGATCGCGGCACACGCGGACGTCGTGGACATCACCGGCCTCGACGAGGGGGAGGTGGGCGGCCTCGCCGCGCGGCTGGCGCCGGACGGCATCGTCACCTTCAGCGAGCACCGCCTGCGGCTCACCGCCGCGGTGGCCGCCCGCTGCGGGCTGCCCTTCCACTCCGCCGAAACCGCCGCCGCCCTCACCGACAAGTACCGCCAGCGGCAGGCGCTGGCGGCGGGCGGCGTCCAGGACACCGGCTGTGTCCTGGTCCGGCACCCGGACGAGTCCGCCGCCGCCCTCGCCGTCACGGGCACCCCCGCGGTGCTCAAGCCGCGGCACGGCGCGGGCAGCGTGGACACCTGCCTGGTCGGCTCGGCCGCCGAATGCCGCGACCGGCTGGCCGAGTTCACCGAGGCGGAGCCCCGGAAGTCCGTCCAGGAGTCCGCCAGAGAGTCCGCCCCGGAGCCCGTCCGGGAGTTCGTCCTGGAGGAGTACCTGCGCGGGGATCCCGCGCTCGCCGCGTCGGGATGGGGCGACTTCGTCTCCGTGGAGTCCCTGGTCGTCGACGGCGAGCCCCGGACCGTCGCCGTCACCGGCAAGCCCCCGCTCGTCCCGCCGTTCCGGGAGACCGGGCACATCCTGCCCGCGCCCCTGACGTCCGCGACCGCCGCGGACGTCGTACGGCTGGAACAGCGGGCGCTCAGGGCGCTCGGCATCCGGCACGGCGTCACCCACACCGAGGTCAAACTCACCGCCGACGGACCCCGGATCATCGAGGTCAACGGGCGGCTGGGCGGTTTCATCGCCGAGATCGTGCAACGCCGCACGGGATTCGACATGGTGGCGGCCGCGCTGCGCCTGGCGCTCGGACTCCCCGTCACAGCCCCCGAGCCGCCGGCCCCGGGCCCGGCGGCCGGGGCGGTGGCCTTCCAGTACCTGCTGATCCCGCCCGCCGGCCCGGTGCGCCCGGGACCGCTCTCGCTCATCGAGACGCTGGAGGAGATCCCCGGGATCGACCTGGTCGACGTCAGCGCGCCGAAGGAGCCGGGGCGAGGGGACGCCGACGGCAGCTGGCGCCGGGGCACCCTCGGCGCGATCGGCGTCGTATACGGGACCGCCCCCGACCATGCCCAACTCGCCGGACTTCTGCGCCTGTTGGAGGAACGGATGGACCGTTTCTGGTACGGCGCCCCCGACGCGGACCCTGCAGTACGCTCGGGCGCCGCGTGACACACGAACCGCGGAGGCCGGGCGCGGAGCAACCGCACGGTCCTCACTCCACGAATCTCTGCGAAAGGCAGGCACGGCAGATGTCCGAGAACAGCGCCACGGCCGAAGTGATCTCCCGCCCGGTGGGCCACGTGGTCGGTGGCCGGGAAGAGGTCCGCGACGACGACTGGGGACAGGTCTCGGCCGTGATCCGCCTGGACGGCACCCAGTACGAGCCGGACGCGCTGGCCGGCCTGGACTCCTTCTCCCACCTGGAGGTCGTCTACCACTTCGACCGGGTACCCGTGGCGAAGATCGAGTCCGGCGCCCGTCATCCGCGAGGCAACACCGAGTGGCCCCTGGTCGGCATCTTCGCCCAGCGCGGCAAGAACCGCCCCAACCGCATCGGCGTCTCCCGCTGCCGCCTGGTCAAGGTCGAGGGCCTCGACATCCACGTCGAGGGCCTCGACGCCGTCGACGGCACCCCCGTCCTCGACATCAAGCCCTACATGAGCGAGTTCGGCCCCCAGGGCCCCACCACCCAGCCCGACTGGGCCACCGAGATCATGCGCCGCTACTACTGACCGGTCCGCGCGTCTGCCGCAGGCCCACGGAAGCCACCCGCAGGACCACAGAAGGGGAGTCGGTGAACGGCAATCCACGGCGGGCACTGCTCCTGAGTCCCGACGCCGGGGTGCGCGAGGCGGCGGCCACGGCGGGGCTCGACACCTGGTCGGTGACGAGTCCCGCCGCCGTCACGGTCGCCGGGCGGCACACCGGCCGGCGGGTGACCGTGGACCTCGGTGACGCGGACGCGCTGCACCGCGCCCTGGTGGACACGGCCCGCGCGCACGGGATCGGGCACATCGTGTACCTCGGGGACACGGAGGCCCTCCACCTCGCCGTCGAGCGGGCCCTGCGCGAGCTGTCCCCGGGGCGGGCGGAGCCGCTGCGCAGGCTGCGTGACCCCGTGACCGTGCGGCGGATCCTCAACCAGGGCGGCGTGTCCGTCGTACGGGCCGAACCGGCCGCCACCGTGGCGGACGTCCGCGCGCTCGTCGCCCGCTCACCCCTGCCCGTGGCCGTCAGGACCGCCCACGCGCCGAAGCCGACGGTCATACGGAGCGGGGCGGACCTGGAGACCTGGGCGGCCGGTGCCCCCGCCGGCCCCCACCTCGTCGAGCAGTTCCCGACCGGACCGCGGATCAGTGTGGACACGCTGACCCGCGACGGCATGCACGAGGTGACCGGCATGACCACCCGGCTCGCGGGCGGTGCCGGCCTGCTGCGCCCGGCCCCGCTGCCCGAGGCGGACCGGGCCGGGGTCCGCGGAACGGTCCGGGCCCTGCTGGACCTCGCCGGTCTGCAGAGCGGCCCCGCCCACACACAGGTCGTCCTCACCGGGGACGGCCCCCGGATCACCGCGGCCAAGGCCCGCCTCGGAGCCCCCGCGATCCGCCGCCTCGCGCGCGCCTCCACCGGCCGAGCCCCGGAGCACGACGTGCTCTCGGCCCTGGCCGGAGCACCGCGGCCGCCCGCGTGGTCCACGCCGCCCGGCCGCCCCGCGGCCCTCGCCCGCCTGGCCCCGCACCACGGCGGACGGGGCCAGGCCGCGAACCTGGACGCCCTCGCCCGGCTCGGCCACGTCGACGACGTCCGGGTGGTCCCCGCCGCGGCCGGTGCCCCCGCCCACGTGGAGGTCATCGTCCACGGGAGCACGCCCGAGGAGGCGGAGGAACGGCTCGACGCCGTACGCCGAGGGTGGGCGGACCCGGCGCGGTGGGGCCCCGACACCCCGGACGAGAGGACGGGAACGAGACGGGACCGGGACGGTATGCGCCCGGCCGACGCTGAGGACCTCACCACAAGTGACAGACCACAGGTGCCGGACCACACGTGAGACCACACGTGGCCGGCCACCTGTGAGACCACGAGTGACGGAACACGAGTGACAGACCACAAGTGACAGTTCACCAGTGACAGCGGTCGAGAAGGAGAATCATGCGCAGCATGCTGGCCAGGTTCGCAGGGGTCCTCGCGGCGGCGGCCCTGGTGCTCGGCGCGACCGCGGCGGCGGGCTCGTCCGCCGGCGGAGCGCACGGCCACCACGTGAGCGCGGACAACCAGGGTCCCACCGTGGTCAGGGCCTGAGACCACCCTCGCCGGCCGGCGCGGGACAGCCCAGCGAGGCGAGCAGCGCCGTCGCGGCCGACCGGTGTTCCCGGGCCAGTACCGGATCACCGAGCGCCTCCACCGCCCGTGCCATCCCGCGCAACGCCCGTGCCCGCTCCGCCCGGTACCGGATGGCGGTGGCGAGCTCGCAGGCGTGCGTGTGCAGGGACAGGGCCCGCTCGTGGTCCTCGCGCCGCCGGCAGAACTCGCCGAGCAGGTTCTCGACCTTCGCCTGCCGGGTGGGGCTGCCGCTGACACGGGCCAGCTCCAGCGCCCGGGCCGCGAAACCGGTCGCCTCCGACCGGCGCCCCAGGCACTCGGCGACCTCGGCGGACAGGGCCAGGGCCAGGGCGACATCACCCGGCGGGCTCGACGCGTCGCACAGCGCGCGGGCCTCCTCCAGACAGGCGCCGGCGTCCGCGTACGCGCCCAGACCGATGTGGGCGAAGGCCAGATCGGTCAGCGCCATCACATGGTTGTCGCGGTAGTCGAAGCCGCGGTGCAGCTCCAGCGCCCGCCGCGCCGCCGCGGCCGCCTCCGGGTACCTGCCCCACTGCGCGTACAGCGTGCTGAGGTTGGTGAGCGTCTCGGCCTCCGCCCGCGGGACGTCCAGCTCCCGTTCCAGGCCGATGGCCCGCTCCAGGTGCGCGAGCGCCTCCGTGTGCCGGCCGAGCACGGTCAGCAGCAGCCCGATCGTGGACTCGCCGTGCGCCTCGGTGTGCTGGTCCCGCAGACGTACGGCGACGTCCCGCGCCTCCGTGGCCACCGCCAGCCCCTCGTCGAAGTTCCCCAGCTTCCAGCACGCGACACCGAGGTTGGACAGGCTGACACCGAGCAGGGCCACGTCCTGAAGCCGCCGCGCGGCCTCCACCGCGATCCGTCCGACGTCCCTGAACTCCTCGAACTGCCCCCGGGCGTTGAGCCGGAAGATGATGTTGCGGGTGAGGCACACCGTGTGGCGGTCCAGGCCGCGGCGGTGGGCCAGGGAGATCGCCGCGACCAGGTTGTCGTGCTCCCGGTCGAACCACCGCGCCGCCCGCTCCGCGTCCGGGAACGGCGGCTGCTCGCCGACATAGGGAGGTATGCCCGTCGCGCGGCGCCTGCGGCCGCTGAAGAGCAGCTCGCACACCGTCTCGGTGGTCGTGACGTAGTAGCCCAGCAGACGCTCCACGGCAGCGGCGTCGTCCTCGCCCGTGTCCGGACCGCACTGGCCGCGCGCGAAACTGCGCACCAGGTCGTGGAACCGGTACAGGCCGATGGCGGGCTGCTGCAGCAGGTGCACGTCCAGCAGCCGTTCCAGGACGGCCTCCGCCTCGTGCCGGCCCGTACCGAGCAGCGCGGCGGCCGCGTACGCGTCGATGTCGGCACCGGGATACAGCCCCAGGATGCGCAGGGCGACGCGGTGCTCCTCGTCCATGACCTGGTACGACAGCCGCAGGGACGCCGCGACGCTGCGCTCCCCCGCGCTCAGCTCCTCCAGCCGGCGGGTCTCGTCCCGCAGCCGGTCGACCAGGTACTCCACGGTCCACCGCGGCCGGTTGCGCAGCCGGGCGGCCACGATGCGCAGCGCCAGGGGGAGCCGGCCGCACAGATGCACCAGCTCCGCCGTCGCCGCCGGCTCGGCAGCGACGCGCGTAGCGCCGAGGATCTCCTCGATCAGCAGCGTGCTGTCCTCGTGGGACATCGGGCCGATCGAGAACCACTCGGCCCCGTCGAGGTCGACCAGCCGGGCCCGGCTGGTGATCAGGACCAGACAGCCGGGCGCGGCGGGCAGCAGCGGCAGGACCTGTCCGACGTCGATGACGTTGTCGATCAGCAACAGCAGGCGGCGCCGGGCGAGGTGGGAGCGCCACAGCGCCGTCCGGGCCTGGACGCCGTCCGGTATCCGGTCGCCCGGCGTGCCGATCGCCCGGAGCAGGGTGTCCAGCGCGGTCGCCGGGGACACCGGTGACTCACCGGGCGTGAAACCGCGCAGGTCGAGATGGAGCTGCCCGTCCGGGAAGTCCGCGGCCACCTGATGGGCGGCCCGTACGGCGAGCGAGGTCTTGCCGCTGCCTCCCATGCCGTCGATCGCCACGATCCGGCTGGAGCGCTGCCCCTCCTCCCGGCCGCCCCTGACACAGTCGACCAGGGCGTCCAGCTCCCGCTTGCGGCCGGTGAAGTCGCACAGGTCGGACGGCAAGGTACACGGAACGTGGGCGGACTCGGCCCGGGCGACGGCACTCGGGGCGGGGACGGTCAAGGCGGCGGCTGGCGGAGCGGGGGCCGAATCCGCCGTCGTGGGGGCGGCCGTCGAGGGTGCGGCGTCAGTGGGGGCGGCCGGTGTCGCGGGCGGGCCGGCGGACGGCCGGGCCGGGAACGCGGGCGAGGTCAGCTCCGGGGCCTCGCGCAGGATCGCGGCGTACAGCTCGCTCAGCCGGGGACCGGGGTCGATGCCGAGCTCCTCCAGCAGCAGCTCGCGGACCCTCTGGTACTCCTCCAGGGCCTCCGCCTGCCGGCCGCTGCGGTAGAGCGCCAGCATCAGCCGCGCCCGCAGGGTCTCACGCAACGGCTTCTGGGCGATGAGGTCCCGCAGGTCGCCGATCAGCTCCCCGGCCTCACCCAGATCGAGACGCAGTTCGAAGAACCGCTCGGCCGCCGCCAGCCGGCGCTCGTCCAGCGCGGTACCGGCTGCCTGGATCAGGGCGCTTCCCGCGCCCGCCATGACGGGGCCGCGCCACAGCGCGAGCGCGCGGCGCAGCGCCTCAGCGGCCGTACCGGGGCTGCCCTCGGACAGGGCGCGGGACGCCTCGCCCATATAAGAGGTGAACTCGGTCAGGTCCAGTTCGGCGCCGGACACCACCGCGCGGTACCCCGGACCGTCGGTGACGATCACCCGGGCCCCGCCCGGAACCCGTCGGCGCAGATCGGCCA